>SKUB01000375.1 GCA_007122315.1 Pseudomonadales bacterium
CAGCTGGCCCAGACGGCGGCAGTGCGGGCGAGCTCGCCGTTCCGATTCACGTTCCGGGATCCGCACAAGATGTCGGACCCGCTGCTCGATGGCGAGGAACTCTGCCTTGGTTACCCGCAACACCGGGTGCTGGAGGACGTACGCCTGCGCCTGCATCCAGGTGACCGCATCGGCCTGCTCGGCCCCAACGGCGCCGGCAAGTCGACCCTGATCCGCACGCTCGCTGGCGGTCTGCAGCCGCTCTCAGGCGAGATCGTCCGCGGCCATCACGCGCCGGTGGCCTGGTTCGCGCAGCACCAGGTGGAGCAACTGATGCCGGGGCGCACGCCGGTGGCGCATCTGCTGGCCCTGGACGACGGCACGCCGGAGCAGGAGGCCCGCAACTTCCTTGGTGGCTTCGGCTTCGGCAAGCAGGCCATGGAGCCCATCGACACGTTCTCCGGCGGTGAGCGGGCGCGGCTGGTACTGGCCCTGCTGGCCTGGCAGCGGCCGGCACTGCTGCTGCTGGACGAACCCACCAACCACCTGGACCTGGAGATGCGGGAGGCCCTGGCCCTCGCCTTAAGCGAATTCGCGGGTGCGGTGGTGCTGGTGTCCCACGACCGGCACCTGCTGCGGGAAACCATGGATCAGTTCTGGCTGGTGGCGGACAGTCGCATCCGGCCCTGGCATGGCGATCTGGACGACTATGCTCGCTGGCTGCTGGACCGGGACCGGGAAACGCCGGAGGAGGAGGTCAGCGAACCAGTCACCGCGCCAGAGACTGCGGCGACGAGCCGCAGCGACCGCCAGGCCGAGCGCAGGGCCGCTGCCGAACGGCGCAAGGCGCTGCAACCCTTGAAGAGTCAGATCGAGACCCTCGAGCGCACCCTGGAGCAGACTCAGCGCCGCCTTGCGGAACTCGATGCCCTGCTCACCGACACCACGTTGTACGAGGCCGCCGCCAAGGATCGCCTCACCGCGGCGCTGAAGGAGCAGGGTGAACTGCGTCAGCGCGCCGCAGCCATCGAAAACGACTGGCTCGAAGCCAGTGAGCGCTACGAGACCCTCGCCGCGGACTGACGACAGCTGTGGCGCGCGACGAACAGCAGCGAACGTTTTACGGCCCGGTCTTCCGCCTCGAGTCCTCCAGTTACGGCCGACTGAGGCGTCCACCTGGCCCCTGAGTCACTGCACGCGACGAGCGGAAGCTCAGCAGCGACGAGCTGCAGGCTTTCCGCGGCCCGACGCCTATCCCTGCACTACGCTGGGGCGTAAGATGCGCTCCGCCGTGTTACGTAATGTTTCGATACTGTTACAAATCGCCCTGCTCAGGGCACTCAACCCCAAGGAACAACACCATGCGCAAACTCGCAATCGCCACCGCCCTCGTTGCCGCCGCAGCCCTGCCTGCCGCCGCCGTGGCCAGCCCCTCCTACACCTACGTCGGCGCAGGCTACGTCGGCGTTGATCCGAGCGGCGCCAGCACCCTCGACGGGTTTGGCCTCGAAGCCTCCGTGGCGCTGCAGGAAAACTTTCACCTGATGGGCAACTTCCTCCGCGCCAAAGACAGCCCATTCACCCTGCAGCGGACCCGCGTCGCGGGCGGCTACAACATGGCGGTCAATCCGCGCACCGACTTCGTCGCGCGCCTCGGCTGGTCGTTCGCCAAGTTCAGCCAGAGCAACGTCGGCAGCGCGAAAGATGATGGCGTGTTCGGACAGGTCGGCGTACGCGGCATGGTCACCCCGGATCTCGAGCTGAACACTTTCCTGACCTACGACGACGTGGAAGAGAAGGTCAGCTTCGATGTCGGCGGCGTGTACAACTTCACGCCGGAATTCAGTGCCCTGCTCGGCTACACCTACTCCAGCAGTCTGGAGACCTGGAACATCGGTCTGCGCTACAACTTCTGACCGTTCGCCTGTCCCTACGCCCGCCCGGCCATGCCGGGCGGGCGTACCCTCCCCGCAGCATCCCCGCTACCATGATCATTGCCTTGCAGCCTGGGAATGATCCGCTTTGCCAGAGGCTCACCCCAACGGGCCTGACGCGCCCTCTCGATCGTCCTGGTTCAACCGGTTCTTGAACGGCGTCGAGTGGCTCGGCAATGCCCTCCCGCACCCGGTCACACTGTTCGCCATCCTTGCGGTGTTCATCGTTCTGCTCTCTGGCGTGCTGTCCTGGTTTGGCGTCGCCGTGACCGACCCGCGCCCGGAAGGTGCACCCGGGCGCGCTGCGGACGGCATCATCGAAGTGGTGAGCCTCGTCAACGCGGAGGGCCTGCGCCGCATCGTCGAGAACCTGGTGGGCAACTTCGCCGGCTTCGTCCCGCTCGGTACGGTGCTGGTGGCCATGCTGGGGGTGGGCGTCGCCGAGCGTTCCGGGCTGCTGTCGGCCGCCATCCGCGGCATGGTCCTCGGCGCGCCACCGAAGCTGGTCACGGCCATGATCGTGTTCGCCGCGGTGCTGTCGAACACGGCTTCGGAAATGGGCTACGTGGTGATGATCCCGCTGGCCGCTGCCATCTTCCACGCCCTCGGCCGGCACCCCCTGGCCGGTCTCGCGGCAGCTTTTGCAGGCGTGTCCGGTGGCTACTCGGCGAACCTCCTGCTCGGGACCGTGGACCCGCTGCTGGCAGGCATCACCGAAGCGGCGGCGCAGATCATCGAACCCGGCTACTTCGTGCATCCGGCGGTGAACTGGTACTTCATGATTTCGAGCACGTTTCTCGTCACCGCCATCGGCACCTGGGTCACCACGGCGATCGTGGAGCCGCGCCTCGGGCGCTATGATCCGAGCGAAGCGGCGGAGGACCTGGACGAGACCGACCGGCTGGCCCCGCTCACCGATCTGGAACGTCGCGGCCTGCGCTGGGCCGGCGTCGCGACCCTGACCATCGGCGCGCTGGTGGCCCTGATGGTCGTACCCAGCTGGGGCGCGCTGCGGGAGCCGGGCGCGGAAGACACGATCACCGCCATCACGCCCTTCCTGCGCGGCATCGTCGCCCTGGTCTTCGTGTTCTTCCTCGTCCCCGGCTTCGTCTACGGCAGGGTCACTGGCGTCATGCGCAACGACCGGGACGTCATCGATGCGATGGCCGGCGCCATGAGCAGTCTCGGGCTGTACATCGTGCTGGTGTTTTTCGCCGCGCAATTCGTGGCGTTCTTCGGCTGGACCCAGCTCGGCCAGATCACGGCGGTGGTGGGCGCCCAGTTCCTGCAGGACATCAACCTGACGGGCCCGGCCGTGTTTCTGCTGTTCATCCCCATGTGCATGCTGGTGAACCTGTCGCTCGGTTCCGCATCCGCCCAGTGGGCGGTCACCGCGCCGATCTTCGTACCCATGCTCATGCTCACCGGCTACAGCCCCGAAGTGATTCAGGCCGCCTACCGGATCGGTGACTCCACCACCAACATCATCACGCCGATGATGAGCTACTTCGGCCTGATCCTGGCATTTGCGACCCGCTACGTGCGCAACCTGGGCATCGGCACCCTGATCGCCACCATGCTGCCCTACAGCATCGCGCTGGCCGTCGGCTGGATCGGCTGGTTCTACCTCTACGTCTTCGGCCTTGGCCTGCCGGTGGGGCCGGGCGCGCCCACTTACTACAGTCCGTGAGGACAGCGCCCGGCGCGCGACCGCTGCGTCAGGCGTTGACGTCGATGACGACGCGACCCCGGATCTTGCCCGCGAGGATCGCTGCACACAGATCCGGCACCTGGGACAAGGGCGCCAACTGGTGCACGGCAGCGAATCGCTCCGGGTCGAGCAGGGCGGCGAGATCCTTCCAGGCCCGTTCGCGCAGTCCCATGGGCGCCATCACCGAATCGATGCCCTGCAGGCGCACGTTGCGCAGCAGGAACGGCAACACCGTCGCCGGCAG
>SKUB01000045.1 GCA_007122315.1 Pseudomonadales bacterium
AGCACCGCATCGATGCTCTTGCCGGCAGCAAGACCTTCCGCCACGACCCGCTCGGCCGGCATACCTGCATCCATGTGCGCGCGGAGGTCGGCATGGCTCGCCCACGGCAGCAGGGCTGCCAACAGGATTGGGGTGATGCTGCAGGCTCTCAGTCCTTTCATGCGTACTGTCCATGGTCTGCGCTGCCGGGATCATAGGGGACGCTCGGAGGGGCTTCAATGTGCGTTGGCGTGACGCCGGCGCACAGCAAGCCGTACACTTGCGCGGGCGCGCAGCACGACCAGTCTTCCGGGTGGGGGCGTCGGCGCGGTGAGTAGGGTATTGGGGTCCTTGCATGGTCAGTTTCCGCAGCTTCATGGCGTCCGCCGTACTCCTGTGTGCGCAGACGGTATGGGCTGAGCCCCAGTACGACAGGCTGGAAGTCACCGACGGCGTGTTCATGAAGCCGGCGTTGGCCGTCGACGTCGAGTTCGACGACAACATCTTCCGTCTCAACCGCAATACCCAGAGCAGCCTCGTCACTCGCGTGGCGCCCGCCGTGGAGCTGGAGACGGCAGGCGACGGTACGCGCCTGGTTCTCGGCTACGGCGGCAATTACGGTTTCGTAGCGAGCAGTTCCGATGACAACTACGATCACCACACGGTGCGTTTGGACGGACACCTGGAACGACCGAGATCCGAGGTGGACGTGACGGCCGCGTTCACCGCAGCGAGTGACCCGCGCGGGACAGGCCCCTCAGATGCACTCGAGCTGGCAGACCGTGTTGCGTTCACGGCACCGGCGAAGTTCGAGGACTGGCGACTTGGGGTGGATGCGCGGTTCGGGACACGCGGGACCCGGGCGGGTGCGTCACTTGGCTATGAAGTGCTGGACCGCAAATACCAGAATCTGCGCGATTTCACCCGGCCTCGGGATCGACGGCGGCATGACTTCCGGGCCGGCAGCCACTACATACTGACCGGGCGGACGCGGGCGGTGGTCAATGTCAGCCGTACCCATGTGGATTACGGGTTCCAGCCGGAGGGCGATGCGACGCTGGACTCCGTCGAGCATCGGGCCACCGCCGGTATCCGCTGGGAGGGTATCGGCGGCTCCACGGGGACGGTGCAGGTGGGGTGGCACGAGAAGGATTTTGATGCCGAGACCCGGTCGGACCAGTCCGGTCTCACCTGGGAAGCGGGGGTGACGTGGACGCCGGGACTGCGGGCGACGCTGGGGGCGTTCACGCGCAGCGGGTTCGAGGAAACCCACAATGTCGGCAGCGCCCGAAAAGTTGCCCGGGCGGGCGTGCTATGGGGGCATACCTGGCGGGATGGACTGCGCAGTCGGGTCGAGGTCGAGTACGTCGAGGAGACGTTCCGGGATCTTGATCGCAAAGACGAGTTTCATCAGGTGGCGGTGGGTCTGGACTATGACGTGACCCCCTGGCTCACGGTGGGTGCCGGAGCGCGCTACAGCAACCGGGATTCGAATGTGCGGGCGGCGGACTACGATCGCAGCGTCGGCTTCGTGCAGGTCAAGATGAGTCTCTGAGGCTTCACGTCGCAGGATACGAAGCCCCTGCCGGCTGCTGCCGTGCAGGGGCTTTTTCGTTTTCGGCGCAAACATTTCCGCATTGCCGGCCTGGAGGCTGCGACTGCGGAGGTCGACGCGAAGCGGTCTGCGAAGTGCATCGAGTGTTCTGGAGATGCGGGTCGAGATGCGCTGCAGGCCGATGATCAGCGTCCGTCCTGTATCATGATCCGTATTGTGGAAGCGGCTCGTTCGAGGAGTCACGCTTGATCGACATCCACTGCCATCTGCTGCCCGGAATCGATGACGGGGCGCGAGACCTCGACGATTCCCTGGCGCTGTGCCGACATGCGGTGGCGAGCGGCATCACCCACGCGGTGGTGACGCCGCACATCTATCCTGGGCGCTGGGACAACGATCGCGACATCATCGCCGGGAAACTGGCGGAGCTGAAGCAGGCGGTCCTGGCGGAGGCGCTGCCTCTGGAACTCGGCATGGCGTCGGAGGTGCGCGTCTGCGCAGAGATCCTGACGATGGTTCCGAAGGACGAGATTCCGTTTCTCGGCACCTTCGGCGGGGAGTCGGTGCTGCTGCTGGAGTTGCCGCATGGTTCGGTGCCGCCGGGCACGGACAAGCTGGTGGGCTGGCTGCGCAAGCGCGGCATCCGGCCCATGATCGCGCATCCGGAGCGCAACAAGGGGCTGATGCGCAACCCTTCGATGCTGCAGCCGTTCGTGGATGCGGGTTGTCTGCTGCAGCTCACGGCGGGGGCGGTGGCGGGCGACTTCGGCAAGCCGGCGGCGCAGCTGGCCCGGCACATTCTTGAGCAGGGGTGGGCGACGGTGCTGGCTTCGGATGCGCACAATGTGAAGGCGCGGCCGCCGGAGCTGCTGCCGGGCCGGGATGCGGCAGCGAAGATCGTCGGAGCAGAGGAAGCGCTGCGGCTGGTGACCGAAGCACCCTGGAGCATCGTCTCGGGGCAGTTCGCGGACGCCTGATGGCGTCAGTGGGAGCTGACGTCCGCGCAGCGGGTGTCGCGAGCTGCGTCACGCACGAACTCGGCGGCAGTCCGCAATCGCAACGCCGCCCTGCGGGCAACGTTAGCTCCCACTGGGCCCCGCATGACTCGCTGTTGTTCCTTTCGCGGCAGTTCGGCGACAAAAAGAAAAGTGCGCCCAGGGGGGGGCGCACGAAGGGAGGGGGAAGGGATCGTTGTAGGGCGGTCCGGAGTTACCGGTCCGAGTTGCTCGGCTCCCGATGAGCGCCGAGCCGTTCGGTCTCTGCCCGCAGACGCTGAATCTCTGCCTTCAGGCTGGCGACGGTGCGGTCGTGCGCCGAGCGGACCTGAGCGAGTTCGCGTGCATGGGCGGCGCGCAGTTGGGCGATAGCTGCCCCGAGATTGCGCGCGCGCTTGGCCTGCTCGTCATTGAGGCGCCCTTCGCGACCGAAGGCTGCCTCGAAACTCTCTTCCGCCTGCTTGAGCGCGCGGACCGCACCGCTGGTGCGCAGGTCGGCGGCGCGAATCCCTGTCACGGCGGCGGCTGGCCGGCTGCTGCCATCAGCCTCGGAACGTCGTGGCGTATCTGTGAGCGCCGGATTGCCGCTGATGGCCCCGGCGGCGGGGTGGTCAGACAGGGACGGCAGCTTCTGGGTCTTCATGATCCGGTCGCGATCGCCTTCGAGCGCGAGCGAGGTCAGTTTGGTCGGGCGCACGGCACGGAAACCGAGGCTGTTGCGTGTGACTGCCGCCTGCACCTGCTTGCACACCATGACCTGATTGGGATCCCGAGGCATCCACAGGCGGAGGTTGTGCCAGGGAATGGAGCACTGGCCGCGGCCGGCGAGCCGGATCGGGCCCGCGCCAAGGTCGGGGCCGTCACCACTGGCATGGGCGAGTTCACGCACCGGCAGGTTCCAGTCCGCCTGGCCGACACCGTGCTTGTCGAACTGGATCAGAAACAGGCAGACCGCTTCGACCGTCAGGCCGTCACCGATGGCGGTGTAGGCGCCACGAACGGTCTCGTCCTTGAACGGCTCGATCTTCTCGCCGTTCAGGAGTTTCGCCCGGAAATCGTCATAGCGCAGGTCAACGATGATCTCGTCGCCTTCGAAGAGGAAAATCGCTTCCGCCATGAGATTGCGTTGCCGCCAATCCATCTCGTGTCTCCGGTCTCCGAAACTGCGACCCTCTCGGGGCTATTCGCGACTGCGGCCGGGCGGACTGCACGGGGCGTGTCGCGTCACCGTCATTGAAGTCTAGAACCGATGGCGTTGCCATAGCGCTGTGCCGGTTCACGCTCGGTTTGTGACGGAGTTGGCGGGATTGGATTTTCGTGCTGCGTCG
>SKUB01000177.1 GCA_007122315.1 Pseudomonadales bacterium
CCACGACGCCGCTGATTCCGGTGGGGGATGCCTCGCGGGAGACCCAGCCGACCCTGGGCTTTCAGCGGGTGCTGCAGCGGGCCGTGTTCCACGTGCAGTCCTCAGGTCGCAAGGAGGTCACAGGCGCCAACGTGCTGGTGGCGATCTTCAGCGAGCAGGAAAGCCAGGCGGTCTACTTCCTGAAGCAGCAGAACGTGGCCAGGATCGACGTGGTCAACTACATCGCCCATGGCATCTCCAAGGTCTCAGGTGCCGCTGACGGTGGCGAGGCGGCGCCGGAGCAGGACGACGCCGAGGTGGGTGGTGGCGAACAGCCCGCCCAGTCGCCGCTGGAGAGCTTCGCGACCAATCTCAACGAGCAGGCACGCAAGGGTCGTATCGACCCGCTGGTCGGGCGTGAGCACGAAGTCGAGCGCGTGGTGCAGATCCTGACCCGGCGGCGCAAGAACAATCCGCTTCTGGTAGGGGAGTCCGGCGTCGGCAAAACGGCCATTGCGGAAGGCCTCGCCAAGCAGATCGTCGATGGCCAGGTGCCCGACGTGATCGAGGGCAGCACCGTGTTTTCGCTGGACCTCGGGTCGCTGCTGGCAGGCACCAAGTACCGGGGTGACTTCGAGAAGCGCTTCAAGGCCCTGCTGGCGGAGTTGAAGAAGACCGAGAAAGCGATCCTGTTCATCGACGAGATCCACACCATCATTGGTGCCGGCGCCGCTTCCGGCGGCGTGATGGATGCATCCAACCTGCTCAAGCCGCTGCTCACGTCAGGTGAGCTGCGCTGCATGGGTTCCACCACCTACCAGGAATATCGCGGCATCTTCGAGAAGGACCGGGCCCTGTCACGCCGGTTCCAGAAGATCGACGTCAACGAGCCCGACGTGGAGGACACCTACAAGATTCTCAAGGGCCTGAAATCCCGCTACGAGGATCACTACGGCCTGCGGTACACGGACAAGGCGCTGCGTGCCGCATCTGAGCTGGCAGCCCGTTACATCACCGACCGCTTCATGCCGGACAAAGCCATCGACGTGATCGACGAGGCCGGTGCAGCCCAGAAGCTGCTGCCGCCGTCACGGCGCAAAAAGCAGATCGGGCCTGCCGACGTGGAGCAGGTGGTCGCGAAGATCGCCCGCATTCCGTCGGCCCAGGTCAGTACGTCGGACAAGGAAGCGCTGAAGGATCTCGATCACAAGCTGAAGATGGTGGTTTTCGGGCAGGAAGAGGCCATTGGTACGCTGGCGTCGGCCATCAAACTCGCCCGCGCCGGACTGCGCGATCAGCAGAAACCGATCGGCTCCTTCCTGTTTGCCGGGCCCACCGGGGTCGGCAAAACCGAAGTGTGTCGACAGCTGGCCGGGATCATGGGGATCGAGTTGCTGCGTTTCGACATGTCCGAGTACATGGAGCGCCACACGGTATCGCGCCTCATCGGTGCTCCGCCCGGCTACATCGGCTTCGATCAGGGCGGCCTGCTTACCGAGGCCGTGACCAAGCATCCTCATTCGGTGGTGCTGCTCGACGAGATCGAGAAGGCGCACCCGGATGTATTCAATCTCCTGCTGCAGGTGATGGATCACGGTACGCTGACGGACAACAACGGCCGCAAGGCGGATTTCCGCAATGTCATCCTGGTGATGACCACGAATGCGGGTGCGCAGGAGATGAGCCGGGCCAGCATCGGCTTCACCGAACAGGATCATGCCCTCGATGGCATCGAGGTGATCCGCAAGCAGTTCACCCCGGAATTCCGCAATCGGCTCGATGCGGTGATCCAGTTCAACGCCCTCGACCCCATCGTGATCGCCACGGTGGTGGACAAGTTCCTCACGGAACTGCAGGCGCAGCTCGACACCAAGCGGGTCACCATCGTGGCCGACGAAGATGCCCGTCTGTGGCTGGCCCGTGAGGGCTACGACGAGAAGATGGGTGCACGCCCGATGCAGCGCCTGATTCAGGACAAGATCAAGCGCCCGCTGGCCGAGGATCTGTTGTTCGGCAAGCTTGCTGAGAAGGGCGGTACGGTGCGGGTCACCGTCAAGAATGATGAACTGGCGTTGGAGGTGGAGGGCGCCGATTGATGCTCGGCGGGCGCGTACCCGATCACCGCTCGCGGTAGGTGATGCGCCCCTTGCTGAGGTCGTAAGGTGTCAGTTCCACCTTGACCCGGTCCCCGGTCAGGATGCGGATGTAGTGCTTGCGCATCTTTCCGGAGATATGCGCAGTCACCGTATGGCCGTTATCGAGCTCCACGCGGAACATCGTGTTGGGCAGCGTGTCCACCACGGTGCCCTCCATTTCGATCTGTTCTTCCTTCGCCATGCAGCCTCGATCTCGGATTAAGGGATGAAAGCGCGACGCCCTGCGCCGCGAGCGCGCGCAATTTTGCCCGAAGGCCGGGGAATAGGCAAAGCTCAAGACATGTGAACTTCAGGGTACCTCGATCCAGCGCTCGCCGATGAACATCTCCAGCGGTCGATAGCTGCTCTTGTAGTTCATCTTCTGGCACTGCTTGATCCAGTAGCCGAGGTACAGGAAAGGCAGGCCCAGCTCCTCGGCGTGGGCAATCTGCCAGAGGACGGCATGGACCCCCAGGGAGCGGCTGTGCAGTTCCGGGTCGAAAAAGGTGTAGATGGCCGACAGCCCATCCTGGACCTGGTCCATTACCGCCACGGCCAGCAGTCGGTCTCGGTCCCGGAACTCCACGAAGCGGGTGTCGCTCCAGTCGCAGAGCAGAAAGGAGCGGAACTGCTCCGGCGAGGGCGGGTGCATGTCGCCGTCGGCATGTCGTTGCTCGATGTAGCGGGCGTAGAGCGCGTAATTTTCCGCAGTCAGCTCAGGATCGCTGAGGCGCACCGAGAGATCCTGGTTGCGCATCCAGACGCGGCGCTGGCTTCTGCGAGCGTCGAAGCGGGATACGGGCACGCGAATCGGGATGCAGGCCGAGCAGGCTTCGCAGTGAGGGCGGTAAATGTGGCGCCCGCTGCGGCGGAAGCCCATCGAAGACAGGGCGGAATACAGCGGATTGTCGATAGGCGCGGCCGGATCGACGAACAGGGTCGTGGCCTCCCGTTGTTCGAGATAGCTGCACGCGTGCTTGGGCGTGGCAAAGAACTTGAGTTGCGCGAGATCGGTCACGGCCGTCGCATCCGCAGCAGGGGAGAGGGTCGTAGTGTAGGCGAGCTCGTGGACCGGGGGCCAGAGGCTGCCGGCTGCTCCGGGTTACCAGGCGTAATCCAGCTTCCAGGGCGAGCCGGGCGCCGGGCGCTCGAGCAGTACGCGCAGTTCCGCCAGGAACGCCGCCCGGCGCATGGGGCGTGCTCCAAGGGAGGCCAGGTGAGCATTGTGGAGCTGGCAATCCAGCAGCGGCATGTCCCAGCGCTGCATCTGCCCGAGCAGGTGGACCAGGGCGATCTTCGAGCCTCCGGTCCGGCGGCTGAACATGGACTCGCCGAAAAAGCAGCCGCCGAGGGCCACGCCGTAGATGCCCCCGATCAGCTCCCGGGCGCCTGCTTCGACGTGCCAGACCTCCACGGAGTGGGCCATACCGAGGCGATGCAGCCGGCCATAGGCCTGGGCCATCTCCGAGGTGATCCAGGTCTCGTTGGTATCCGCCCGGGGCGCTGCGCAGGCAGCGACTACGGCGTCGAACGCGGTATCGGCCGTCACCTGGTAGTCGCGGCGGTTGAGGCGGCGGCGCGTGGAGCGGCTGATATGCAGGGTGTCCGGTCGCAGCACGGTACGCGGATCAGGAGACCACCAGAGTATGGGCGAGCCGGCTTCGTACCAGGGGAAAATGCCTTGCCGATAGGCCGCTTCCAGGCGCTTGGGTGAAAG
>SKUB01000138.1 GCA_007122315.1 Pseudomonadales bacterium
CGATTCCATGGCGTCGCGTACCGCTTTCGACTCCCAGGTCGCGATGGCGAGCAGGACCTTCGGATCGCCGATCTTGCGGTGCAGGCGCGTGCCGCGCGCCCCTGGTGCCTGCTGGATGATCTCGCTGGCCCGCACCCAGGCCTCGGCATACTGCTCCGCGGTGTAACCCGGTTTCACGTGGACCTCGAAGATGAAATGCATGGCAAACGCTCCTGCGAACCGTGACCAGCGCTCAGGCCGTAGCGACCGGCGCCAGCGATGCTGCCACGTCGTCCCTGAGCTGGCGCTTGAGAATCTTGCCTGACGCGGTGCGCGGCAGCGGCTCGGGCGAGACGTGGATGTAGCGGGGGACTTCGAAGCGGGCCAGATGCTCGTGCAGGAACGCGCGCAGCGCATCCACGTCCAGCTCGGCGCTGCCGTAGACCGTGGCGCCTACTTCCTCGCCGAGGCGCTCGTCGGGGACCGCGTATACCGCGGCTTCGTGGACGTGGGGATGCATGAGCAGCGCCGCCTCGACTTGGCCGCAGCCGATGTTCTCGCCGCCGCGGATGATCAGATCCTTGATGCGGTCGACGATGTACAGGTAGCCCTCGTCATCCAGATAGGCGACGTCACCGGTCCGGAACCAGTCGCCGTCGACGAACACCTCCGCATTCACCTCGGGCCGGTTCCAGTAGCCCTGGAACATCGAAGTTCCTCGGATCAGCAGCTCCCCGCGTTCGCCAGCCGGAAGCGTCCGGCCCTGCTCGTCCACGACGCGCAGCTCCAGCACCGCAGAGCAGCGCCCGGAGCTCGCCGGGTGCTCCAGATAGTCCAGGCCACCGATGCCGGTCCCGATGGCATTCGTTTCCGTCATCCCCCAGCCGGTATTCGGCAGGGCCTGGCCGAACGCGGACTCGATCTGCCGTACCTGCTCCGGCGCCCGCGGCGCACCGCCGCCACCGACGGTGAGCAGAGAGCTGAGATCACGCTGCGTGGCGCGGGCGACGCGGATCAGATCGCCCGTCATGGCGGCTGGTGCCGTGACCGAGGTGATGCGCTCCCGTTCGATCAGAGTCGCGGCCACTTCCGGATCCCAGCGATACATGGACACCATCTTGCGCTGGGCCCGGTAGGACTGCAGATAGACCGCGTGGGACCCGGTGGCGTGGAACAGGGGTACGGCGAGCAGGGTGGCGGCTTGCTGCGCGAGGGGTGGAGCAGTGACGCCAGTAGCCAGCGCGTTCGCTGCCAGATCGAGTTCCCAGGAAAACAGTGCGCTCAAGATATTGCGGTGACTCGACACGACGCCTTTCGGGTGACCGGTGGAACCCGACGTGTAGAAGATGGTGGCGGCATCCTCCGGATCGACCCGGACGTCTGGCATCTCCGTTTCGGTGCGTACGGCGAGCAGTTCGGCAAGGTCGGGTACGCCGGCGGGCAGCTGCGTCGGACGCACTGCGATGACGTCGAGGTCCGGCAGCGGCGCGCACTGGGCAAGGCGATCGAGCCGCTCCTGATCAGCGAACAGGACGCGGGCGCCGCAGTCCTCGAGGCCGTAATGCATTTCTTCTGCCTGCCACAGCGCGTTCATGGCGACGGCGATGGCGCCGATGGAGGTGGCCGCCATGAACGCAGTGACCCACTCCGGGTAGTTGCGCATGGAGATGGCGACCCGGTCGCCCTTGCCGATGCCGTACTGCTCCATGAGGAGATGGGCGATCTGCGCCGCCTGCCGCTGGGTCTCGGCGAAGGACAGCCGCTCGTTCTCGTAGACGAGGAACGTGGCGTCGCTGGCCGCCTCGGCGAACAGTTCACGCAGCGAGTCGGGCGCGTTCACGAACACTTTCAGCGACCGGTCCTTGATCGTCCGGGTGGCCAGTTCGTAGGGCTCGCCGGGGCTGGTGAGCCTTGCGAGTGCATCGTCGCGGGTCATGGTGGTCATGGCGGTTGGACTCCCCTCGTGCCTGCAGTGATTCTGCTGGTGACATCTGTACCACGAACCGGTGGTTCGACTCTCGCCCGGCTTCCTCGCCGCAACGTCATCAGGGTCGCGCTGCCGTCACCCGGGGTGGTGTAATCCCGGCTGTCGCGCGCTCGCCGCGCATCGAACGGATGGCCTGCCCATGACTCGCCTGCGCCTGGCGGGATACAGCTTCGTCGCAGTGATCGCAGCGGCACTGATCGTCGCGTTTGCGCTGGGACTGCGGCTCGAGGTCGGCCGCGGGCTGCCGGACCTGGAGCCGCTGCTGGCCCGGGCGCATGACTACGAGGTCACGATCCGACGGGATGCGTATGGCGTCCCCCACGTCTTCGGTCGCCGCGACGCCGACGTGGCGTTCGGGCTGGCGTATGCCCAGGCCGAGGACGACTGGGACACCCTGCAGGACGTCATCGTCACCGTGCGCGGCACCCTGGCGGCAAGGCAGGGTGCCGCGGCGGCAGTCACGGACTATCTGGTGCAGCTGCTGCGCGTGTGGCCCACCACTGAAGCCGGCTATCCGGAACTGCCGGCCCCGGTTCGCGCCCTCGCAGAGGGCTACGCGGACGGCATCAACCTGTGGGCGGCGGAACACCCCGGTCGCGTGTGGCCGGGCGTACTGCCAGTGACGGGGCAGGACGTGGTGGCCGGCTTCGTCTTCCGCACGCCATTCTTTTACGGCCTCGACCGCACCCTGAGCGAGCTGTTCTCCGGCGCCCGCGATCACGAACCCGGCGATGCACCGGAGTACGCCATCAGCTGGGGCAGCATGCGCGATGCGCCGATCGGTTCCAACGCAGTGGCCGTGGCGCCGGGACGCTCTGCCGATGGGCACACCCGTCTGCTCATCAATTCGCATCAGCCCTTTACCGGCCCCGTAGCCTGGTACGAAGCGCGCCTGCACAGCGAGGAAGGCCTCGACATCGTCGGCGGGGTATTTCCCGGCTCGCCGGTGATCCTGCACGGACATACCCGCCGCCTCGGCTGGGCGAATACGGTGAACCGGCCGCATCTGGCGGACGTGTTCCGGTTGGAACTCGATCCGGATGACAAGCTTCGCTACCGCTTCGACGGCGACTGGCGGGAACTGGAAGTGGCCACTGCGAGGATACGCGTGCGGCTGTTCGGGCCTTTTGCTTGGATGGTCGAACGGCCGCTGCGCTTCTCGGTCCACGGTCCGGTGATCGAATCGGACACCGGGACCTACGCTGTTCGTTATGCGGGCATGAATGAGACCCGACATCTGCAGCAGTATTACGCGCTCAATCGCGCCACCGACTTCAGCTCCTGGCTCGACGCCATGCGCCTGAACGCACTGCCGAGCATCAATTACGTGTATGCGGACGCCGACGGCAATATCGCCTACATCTACAACGCGCAGGTCCCGCGAAGAGTCCCGGGATGGGACTACCGCAGTGACCTGCCCGGCGATCATCCTGAGCTGGTCTGGGAGGACTACCTCCCTTTCGAGGCATTGCCCATGCTGATCAACCCGCCTGCGGGGTTCGTGCTCAATGCCAACCACACGCCGTTCCGCGCCACGGATCCAGCGGACGACCTCGATCCGGCGGCGTTCCCGTCGAGTCTGAACATCGAGACCCACATGACCAATCGTGGGCTGCGCGCCCTGGAGCTGTTTGGCGCAGATTCTGCGGTCACTGCTGAAGCGTTCGAGGCTTACAAGTTCGATCGTCGTTACTCCGAAGAGAGTGAGCTCGCCGAGCTGGTCAGCCTCTGGCTTGCGGAGGACTTCAACGGTGAGGCGGACATGCTGGCGGCGCAGCGCGTGCTCGCAGGCTGGGATCGAGCTGCAGACAAGGACAACACCGGCGCGGCGCTGGCAATTCTGGCGGCGGAGCCGGTGGTCCG
>SKUB01000016.1 GCA_007122315.1 Pseudomonadales bacterium
GCCTGGGCTTCGCCTCGGCCCGCTTCAAGGGCAACGACGATCCCGTGGTGGAGCGCATCGACGCGCTGCTGCCCCAGACCCAGTGTGCCCAGTGCGGCTATCCCGGCTGCCGGCCCTACGCAGAAGCCATCGCCGCCGGCGACGCCATCAACAAGTGTCCCCCCGGCGGCGAGGCCACCGTGATCCGCCTTGCGGACCTGCTCGGTCGCTCGCCGGAACCGCTGGCCGGCGCCCCCGGCGAAGCGCGGGTCGCCTTCGTCCGCGAAGCCGAGTGCATCGGCTGCACCTTGTGCATCGCCGCCTGCCCTGTGGATGCCATCGTCGGTGCCCGGGGTTTCACCCACACCGTGATCGAGAGTGAATGCACCGGCTGCGATCTCTGCCTGCCGCCCTGTCCGGTGGACTGCATCGACATGCGCTTGCGGGAGGACCGCCAGGCATGATCCGCAGCCGACGCCAGTCCCGGCCGCCGCCGCAGCACCTGGACCTGCCGAGCCACAAGCAGCGCACCCGGGACCTGCCCATCGAGCCCGCCCCTCTGTTCGATCGTCTGCGACTGCCGCTGCGCCTCTACGGCGGCGGCCGTGCCAGCCTCCTTATCCGCCCCGGCCAGCACGTTCTCGGCGGCGAAGCGGTGGCGATGGCGAACGACGGCTCCGGCCTGCAGCTGCATGCGCCCACCTCCGGTCGCATCCTCGGCGTCAGCGACGGTAATGAACCCGTCATCGAGATCGCCGTGGACGGCGACGATCGGGCGGTGGGGCCCTCACCGCGGCCCGACTGGCAGGACCTCGATCCGGCCCTGCTGCTGCAGCAGCTGCAAGCCGCGGGAGTCGTGGGTGCGGGCGGTGCGCGGTTTCCCGCCGCCACCAAACTGGCGAAAGCAGCGGTGCACGGCATCGATTGGCTGCTCATCAACGCCGCCGAATGCGAACCGCACCTGACCGCGGACGAACGCCTGCTGACCGAGCGGGCCGCCGCGGTGATCGAGGGCGTCAACGTACTGGCGCACCTCAGCGGCGCCCAGCGCATAGTCATCGCCATCGAGGACGACAAACCCGCGGCCATCGCCGCCCTCGAGGCGGCACTCGCCGGCAGCGACATGGAGCTGCGCATCCTGCCCCGTTTTTATCCCTCCGGCAGCGAGCGGCAGCTGGTGACCCTCGTCACCGGCAGGGAGATCCCCTCCGGTCGCCTGCCGTTGGATGTGGGCGTGCTCTGCCACAACGTCGCCACCGCCTGGAGCGCCGGCCGCGCCATCGTCCACGGCGAGCCAGTGACGCGCCGCATCGTCACGGTCACCGGAATGGCCCTGCGCCAACCCGGCAATCTGGAAGTGCGCCTTGGTACCACTGTTGGTGATCTTCTCGCCGCACGCGGCCTCGATCGCACGCAGCTGCGTGAGATCCGTCTCGGCGGCCCGCTCACCGGCCGCCGCATCGATGATTCCGACACGCCCATCGGCGCAGGAAACGCCTGCGTGCTGGCAGCAGGCCACAACGAAGGCATGCCCGCCGGCGTGGAACAGCCCTGCATCCGCTGCGGCGCCTGTGCGGAGGTCTGCCCGGCCCATCTGCAGCCGCAGCTGCTGCATCAGTTCGCCCGTGCCGGCGATCTCGATGGCGCCCGGGACCATGACCTGATGGACTGCATCGAGTGCGGCGCCTGCGAGTGGGTCTGCCCCAGCCGCATCCCGCTGCTGGCGGACTACCGCCAGGCGAAAGCGGACATCGGCCGCGCGGATGCGGCCCGCGCCGAGGCGGAGCACGCACGTCTGCGCCACGAACGCCGCCAGGCCCGCCTGCAGCGGGAACGGGAAGCGGCGGAAACCGCCCGTCAGGCCCGCCTGCAACGGGTCGGTGCTGCCGTCGCCCGGGCCCGCTCCCGGACGACGGACCCGTGATGCGTTCGCGTCCCGGTACTTTCGGCGTCATGTCCCAGGTGGTGCTGGCCACCCTGCCCGGCATCGCCGTGCTGGTGTGGCTGTTCGGTCCCGCAGTACTCGTGACCGTGCTGCTGGCCGTCGCCGCCGCCCTCGCCGCGGACGCGCTGGCGCTGTGGCTGCGTGGCCGCCCCATGGCGAAAGGGCTCGGCGACGGCAGCGCCGTGGTCACCGGACTGTTGCTCGGCCTCGCATTGCCGCCTTTTCTTCCCGCATGGATGACGGTTCTCGGTGCCGCGCTCGCCATTCTGCTCGGCAAGCAGGTCTACGGCGGCCTCGGCCAGAATCCCTTCAACCCGGCCATGGTCGGCTACGCCATCCTGCTGGTGTCGTTCCCCCTGGAAATGACCACCTGGGCCCTGCCCCGCGGTCTCGCCGACGCGGAACCCGCCGGACTCGCGGAGGCCGCGCGCCTGATCTTCGCCGGCAGCGCCAACGTACCCGACGCCCTCACCGGCGCCACGCCGCTGGACCACTTCAAGCATCGTGAGTCCCTCACCGTGGCCGAATGGCAGGCCAGCAGCGGTCTTGCCGGTCGCTTCGCCGGGGCCGGCTGGGAGTGGGTCAATCTGGCGTTCCTCGCCGGCGGGCTGTATCTGATGCAGGTCCGGCGCCTGTTCAGCTGGCATGCGCCCGTCGGCATGCTGGCCGCCCTCGGCGTCTGCGCCCTGCTGTTCTACGACGGCGGCAGTTCCAGCAGTGGCGGCTCGCCCGTCTTTCATCTGCTCGGCGGCGCCACCATGTTCGCCGCTTTCTTCATCGTCACCGATCCGGTGAGCGGCGCCACCAGCCCACGCGGCCGGCTCGTGTTCGGTATCGGCGTCGGCATCCTCGTCTACGTGATCCGCGCCTTCGGCGGCTATCCGGACGCGGTGGCGTTCGCGGTGCTGCTGATGAACGCCGCCGCCCCGTTCATCGACCACTTCACCCGCCCGCGGGTCTACGGTCACGGCCGGGAGCCCTCCGCATGAGCACGCTCCGCGCCGTCGTCCACAACGCCGTCGGGCTTGGCCTGTTCGCGGCCGTCACGGTGGGCGTGATCGCCCTCACCGCCACGTTCACCAGTGAACGAATCGCGGCGCAGGAGGAACGGGTCCGGCAGGCGGCCCTCTTTGAGATCCTCGAGGCGACCACCGACGCAGACATCGATCTCGACCAGCGCGTAGCGCTCACCGTCTCCGCGCTCGGTCACCGGGAAGCGCGGGAGGCGGTCATCGCCCGCCGCAACGGCCGCGCCGTCGCGCTCATCGTTCCGGTGCGTATTCCCGACGGCTATGGCGGCCCCATCGAAGTGCTGCTCGGCATCGAACCCGACGGCCGGGTGGCCGGCGTGCGCGTGGTTGCACACCGGGAGACCCCCGGGCTCGGCGACGACATCGAGCGCCGCCGCTCGGACTGGATCGAGTCTTTTCGCGGGCGCGGACTCGGTGAGCCGCCGCTGGCACAGTGGACGGTCCGTGCCGACGGCGGCGCATTCGATGGCTTCACCGGGGCCACCATCACGCCCCGCGCCGTCGCCCGGGGGCTCGGACGCGCGCTGGTCTGGTTCGAGGACGACGGTTACACGCTGCTGGAGGACGCACCGTGAGCGAAGCGCAGGCGGAACACAGCGCCGCTCCCGAGACATCCGGCGCGACGACCATCGCCCGTGAGGGGCTGTGGACCAACAACCCTGCGCTGGTGCAGATGCTGGGCCTGTGTCCGCTGCTGGCCGTCACCACCAGCGTCGTGAACGCAGTCGGCCTGGCCATGGCGACGCTCATCGTCCTCGTCGGTTCGAACACGTCGGTGTCGCTGATCCGCGGCTACGTTCCGCCTGCCGCGCGCCTGCCCGCCTTCGTGCTGATCATCGCCAGCTA
>SKUB01000288.1 GCA_007122315.1 Pseudomonadales bacterium
AAGCTCGAGCGGCCTCTCGAGGGCGCAGATCTCGACCTGGCGCTGCGCTATTTCCTCGTTCTTGGCCATCGACCTTACGGACATGGCGGTGATCCGGAGCAAAGCCGATTTACGGCGGCCGAATTGCTGGCAGCAGCACAAGCAGGTGGCGGTACCAGCGACGCGATGTTTGCATGCTTCTGCAAGCTGGAGGCGGAATCGGTCGGCAAGTCCGTGGTTGGTGAGAAGACGCCGCGGCACGTGTTCCGAATCGACGAGATGCTTGCCGTTTTTCCCGATGCCCGGGTGGTCGTCATGACGCGTGACCCCCGCGCCATCGCAGCTTCCTATCGTGACTGGCGCAACCAGGGCGGATTCGACCTGGAGCAGGATCCGGGTCACGTTGCCGAGCTGGAAAAGGAAGCGCAGCGGACCCACGCGTCGTATCACCCGGCGACGATTGCCTTTCTCTGGCGGGCACAGATGAACGCCGCGTCGGCGGCCAGGCGTCGTTACGGCGGGAACAGGGTCTGGATTCAGCGCTATGAGGATCTGGTCGCGCAGCCCGGGGTCGAGCTCGCCCGAATCTGCACCTGGTTGGGACTCGAATTCGCACCGTCGATGCTCAGCGTGCCGGTGCACAACAGTTCCTACACCAGCTTCGATCGCGATGGTGGCATTACCACGGAGGCCGTGAGCCGCTGGACGGAGAAGCTTGGCAGCGGTGAGATCAGGCTGGTGGAGCGTGTCTGCGGCCGACTCATGACGGAACTGAACTATCCCCGTGAGCGCCTCACGGGTGGCCGTGTGGCTGCCCTGCGCCTGTGGCTGCGTTGGCCACAGGCCGTAGTGAGCGCCATAAGTGCCAATCGGGCTCGCAGCGGCAGCATCGGACCCTACGTCTGGCGTCGTCTGCGCCTGGCGATCGGGCGCTGAGGACTCCCTTGAATCCCTGGGACGCGCGTCACGAACCCTGCGAAGATAGCGCCTATGCTTGACTTGGTGAGCCTTCATGGATCGACCGATCATGGCTCAGCGCACCTTCATCCCAAGCGTGGTCGGCGCTGCATGCACAGCCTGGAGATGAATCATGTCCTGCTTGTTTAGGGTGACCTTGCTATTGGGCTTGCTGCTGGCGGCACAGACTGCGCTGTCCCAGAGCGGCTGTGCCTGTGGCAGCAAGGATCCGAACAACAGTTGTCGCGGCAGCCAAGTCAGCTATACGCGGGATTCCCAGACCATCGGTTTCGAGTTCAACTGCGATGGTGGTGCCTGTGCCTGCGGTCGCTTTGCGAATGACTGGGATTACTGGGTTGCGCCGCTGCGGGAGGGTGGCACGGTTCAGATCACGCGCATGACGCCGGATGCCATCAACCCGGGTACGGCTTCGCTTCGCCATGGTGCCCAGCAGGATCCCGAGGTCCGTACCGGGCAGGGTTTCACGTCCCTGCGACCTGACGGTGTCAACCGCATGGAGGACCTCGACCTGTCCCAGTCGGTGAACGCGCCGCTTGCGATCGACACCGGTTCGCTGGGGCGGCCGACGACGATTCTCAAGGCCATTGACCTCGAGGATCGCTGTACCAATTCCGCTCGGCAGTGCCTGTCGTATGTGGAGACCCTGACCGTGGTGCCGGCGCCGCCCGGTGATGTTTTCCGGCCGCCTTATTTCGGTACCGAGAAGCCCATGCTGCCAGCGTCAGATCTGAATCTTTCGGTGCTCGCGGAACTTGCACCGCTGGCGACGACGATGTCCTGGAACGAAGCCCTGGATGCTGTTCGATCCGTGCATCTGGTGCATGGCCGCCGGAGCTTTCAGCAGGGCATGACGGCTGCCGTCAATCAGCAGGTGGACCGCGGCTACGATCAGTTTCCGAACATGGTCCTGAACAAGGCCATGCTCAAGCTGGTGGAGGCCCCCGGTACATCGCGCGCCGAGAAGGAAACGCTGGCACGGTATGTCGTGCAGCAGGGCATAGACCGTTTTCATATCCACAACAAGCCTCTGAATGCGGGCATATGCGGCGCCTGGGAAGGCGCGGGCGGCTTCAACGGCGGCAATCTCATGCCCATCATCCTGGCGGCGGTGATGCTCGGACGGGACGACTGGCTGGCCACGGTCAATGACAATCTGTCGACGTTCGATGGTCAGCAATGTTTCGCCGAGACCGGATTCATTCAGCAGAACCCGGAACGCAGAGGGAAGGGCATACCGACGTTCGGGCATCTCAATACCACCATCTACGGCAACATCGGCAGCTGCAGCGGCGGCAACCGGAACTGCGCCAGCGTCGGCGGAGCGAGCGAAGCAAGTTATGACCTGTATGACGGCCTGGCCGATGGCGACCCGTTGGGTAACAGTGGATCGCCGACCGCTTATCAGCGCTGCTGCACGCACGGGGCCTGGCTGGGCGCAGCGCTGACGGCCTGGCTTACCCCGGCCGTTCGCGACGCTTTTCCCGACAACGCCCGACATTTCCTGAGCTACATGGAGCGGCGCAAGCGGGCCGGGGATGCCATCGGATACCACTTCGGCTCTTACAGCAGTACCACGAGCGACGAGGTCACGGGATTCGATGTCACCTTCTACATCGATGAACACTTCCTGGCCATGTGGAGCGCGTTCGAGGGCTGCTTTGCGGACGATAGCTGCACGGGCATGCAACTCCGAAGACCCCGGCCGCCGGTGCTGACCGCTCTGCCCTGATTCCGCGCCCTCCGCTGCAACTGCTCCAACCCGCTCCAACTCATCCCGTCCACCTCCCCGGATCCTCCCGGGGAGGTATCACCTCCTGATGTCCTGCCCGTGGCTGCAGTTCTGCAGCCACGGGCGGAGGCTGCATGACTTCCTATCTGGGAGAATCAAAATGTCTCGTCAACGTCCTGTTCGCGTGCTTGCGCTCGCGTCATCGGGTGGCCACTGGATACAACTGCGCCGCCTGAGCCCTGCATGGCTCGGATGCGACATAGCCTATGCCACCTCCAATGCCGGCTACCGTGCCGAAGTCGAGAACGACCAGGTCGAGCCTGGCTTGCCGGCGCCTCGTTTTTATAGTTTTCCCGATGCGTCCCGGTGGCAGAAAGGGCGCCTGGTCCTGCAACTACTGAGTGTGCTCAGGATACTGATACTCGAACGGCCGGACGTGGTCATCTCGACCGGGGCTTCCGCAGGCTACTTCGCGCTGCGCATAGCCAAGCTCTTCGGGCGCCGTACGATCTGGCTGGACAGCATCGCCAATTCGGCGGAGCTCTCTTTGTCCGGCCAACGCGTGGCGCCCTACGCGGATCTCTGGCTCACGCAGTGGGAACACCTGCTTTGCCCCCTGCGTCCTGAAGGCATGGGTCCGAGCTTCAGAGGAAAAGTGCTGTGATCTTTCTCACCGTCGGTACGCAGCTGCCCTTCGACCGTCTCGCACAGGCTGTGGACGAGTGGTGTGTGCTGTGGCCAGAACACGAGGTCATCGGCCAGATTGGCGAGCCGGGTCGACATGGCTACCACCCGACTCACTTCGAATGGTGGCCATTCATTGATCCCAGTGAGTTCATGCGGCGTTTCGACGGGGCCACGGCGATCGTAGCGCATGCCGGGATGGGCTCGATCATCACGGCTCTGCTGCACGCCAAACCCATCGTCATCATGCCGCGGCGCGGGAATCTCGGTGAACACCGCAACGACCACCAGTACGCAACCGCGAAGGCGTTCGCCAACCATGCCCTGGTCCACGTCGCCATGGCGGAGGATCAGCTCCCGTCCCGGATCGAGATGGCATTGATGCCGTCGCCCACGGCAGCTGGAAGCGGACTTGGACGGTTTGCCGAAAGTTCGCTCATCGACGCGATCAGGATGAGCATCATTACCGCCCCGGAGCGTGGAAGTTCGAAGAGTAGCCGACCATGACCGGTTCGAGCGGTCATTCGCTGCAGACCCTGGGCCAGGTCGACGCGCCCGGATTCGACGGCATCATCTGTTTTGGTGGTGTGGATTGGTGGTACCACAATCGGGGTCACTACGATCTGCAGATGATGCGGGAGCTCAGTGCCCGGGTACCCATCCTCTACGTCAATTCCATCGGCATGCGTACGCCCAAGGTCAGCGAAGGCGCGATGTTCGCCAAGCGTGTCCTGCGCAAGCTTGGCAGCATCGGTCACGGGCTGGTCGAGGTTCGACCGAACTTCAATGTGCTTTCACCGCTGGTCCTCCCGGGCGTAGGCGGCGCCGGTCCCGCGATGAAGCGTCTGCTCGCGCATCAGGTACGAAGTGCTGCTCGACGCTGCGGTATCCGGCGTCCTCTGCTGTGGATTGCCTGCCCGCCGGCCGCGGGGCTGATCGACGCGATCGATCCCGTTGCCGTCGTGTACCAGCGCACCGACCGCTTCGAGAGTTTCAGTGGCGTCAACGTCGAGCAGATCATCGGTTTCGACAAGATGCTCAAGCAGCGCGCAGATCTGGTGCTGTTCTGTGCACGCAACCTGTACGAAGCGGAAGGGGCTGACTGCCGTCGCTCGGCATTCGTCGACCACGGTGTCGATTTCGATCTGTTCAGCCAGGCCGGAATTCGCTTCGACGACCATGGCGCTCAACCGACGGACCTGCAGGGCCTCGCGCGCCCGCGCGTGGGTTTCGTTGGCGGCATCGACAGTCACACTTTCGACCCGCGACTGTTTCTCGAGGTCGCTCGCAGGCTGACGCATGTCCAGTTCGTTCTCATCGGCAGCTGTTCGCTGCCCAGAGGCTGGTGCGAGCTGCCCAATGTCCACCTCTTGGGACAGCGGCCCTATGACGAAGTCGCCGGCTACATGGCCGCGTGCGATGTGCTGATCATGCCCTGGAACCAGAGTGACTGGATCGAGGCCTGCAATCCGGTGAAGCTCAAGGAGTACCTGGCCGTCGGGCGGCCCATCGTGAGCACGCCGTTTCCGGAACTTGCGCACTATGGAGAGCACGTTCTCCAGGCGCGGACCGGGGCGCAATTTGCGGCGGGTATCGTCCGCTCGCTGGCGGCGCCTCCCGCGGCGGCGTTTCAGCGCGAACGGGTGGCATCCCAGGGTTGGCGCGTGAAGGCCAGAGAGGCCTGGATGGCCATCGTCGACAGTGACGGGCTGGCCACCGACGCGTCGAGGCTGCCGTTGCCCGCCAATGTGTTCTCCTTCCCGGGTGCGGGCCAGTAGTGACAGTTACAGCGGCGAGCGTGCTGTGATTCTTGCCCAGGTCAGGGAAACGAAGCGATGGTTTCGTTCCAGAACGTTGAAGTACATGGTCAGGCTCGGCCGGTTCAGGGCGAGGGCACGGGTCCGTAGCGCCGAAGTCCCGTTGCTGGACGATCCGATCGAGTGCCTGTATCGCATCCAGGGCGGGGGCAGAGCAGCCTTCAGGCTGGCGATTGATCAGTGCACCCATCAGAGCGGGTTGAACCACTATCGGAGCGGCTGGAACCCCTTCGTGACCACCGCGCGGGATGTTCTGATTGGCGTCCAGACCCACTTTCCGGGCTCGGTACTGGAGGATTACTACCAGAGGTTTCAGCCTCGGAGTGCTGCCGAGGCACTGGCAGGATTCGGCATGGCGCCGCGGGCGTTTCGAGAGCTGCCGCCGGCCTGCCTGTTCCTGTCCCCGTGGACGGCCTGGTCATCCAGCGAGGTGCTTGCGCTGACCCGACTCTGGGCTCGCATGGATGGTGCGGAGCACGGAGCTTCGCTTCGGGAGTCGGCTACGCTCAGACTCAAATTCTTCGGCCCGGTACCGAAGTCCATTGGTGAGTTCGAGTTCTCCAGGATCGAGCGGGTGTTGGCGTCCTTGCAGGCGAAGGGGTTCGATCGAACGCTCGGTGATGTGCACATCAAGCTCCTCAAGCGGGGATCGGAGTTGCGTTATCTCACGGACGGAGGCGGTTTTCATCGTGTGATTGCGGCCCACGCGGCCGGCATGGATGAGCTGCCTGCGACGTTTACCCAGCCCTATGCCATCGACATCGATGCGGCAGCGGATTGGCCGCATGTCCGCTCCGGATTGTGGAGCGAGGCCGAGGCGCGCGCCTATGTCGATCATCTTTTCGAGTTCGATATGCGCACTTGGGCCATGAGTCGCGATCTCGCCTGACTTGCTCACGGTGCATGGCGTTGCGCAAGGCGCGCTCAGATCCCGGACTACGTGCTTCGACACGGTGAGCATCCTCTGCAGCATCGGTCTCGGCAATTTCCTACCCGGCATTGCCGGACTTCGAGAAAGGACAATCCGTCATGTCGAAAGTGACGTGCTCCGTGCTTGTCGCGCTCGCGATGAGTGTTTTCGCTCCGGTTCCCGGATCAGCCGCCTATGTGACCTATGTCTATACCGGCAATCCGTACGACTTCTTCCTGACCGCTGAGGTCGATGCAGGCATGGCCGCAGTTCACTTCGGCGACAGGGACAACCCTTACTTGAGCGCGGAACAGCAGTTTCTCACTGCGGAGTTCGTCATTGACCGCGACTTGGTCGGTGGATCCCTGGCCAACCTGAGCTACCACTCCAGCCCATGTTGGGCGGACGATGTCGTGCTGTGTGACGGTGATGCCATGGTCTCCTTTCACTACTTCGATGGCGTGGAGCGATTGACGATCGACCGTGTCCGGGGCGTGCATGCGTTCTTCGTCGTCTCCTTCCGTACCAACCGCTTCGGTGATCTGATCGACTGGTCCTTCAATGTTGGCGACGGTCCCCCGGACCATATTTTCGATGTCTCGGGCGACTGCGTTTTCAGTATCGGTGCGTGCTCGGCCTCGGCCCGGGGCCCCGGAACCTGGACTCAGGTCCCTGCGACGATGACCTTGCCGCTACTTCTGGGCGGCATGCTTGGACGGCTGCTGCTGCGCAGGCGGTGACGCCACCGGGACCGCGATTCTGCGCGCCCTGCTCAGCTCGAACGTGTCGTCCTTCCCGAAAAACGCTCCTTTCCAGTGAGATCCTACTGATGCGAATCGGATTGTTCGGTGCGGCGCCCGACACAGGCAACATGGGTGTCTCCGCGCTCTGCCATGCCTTTCTCGACGCCATGATCGCGCGCCTTCCCGGCTGCGAGTTCGTCATCTTCGACAACAGCCGCGGCAGGCGGAAGTCGGACTATGCCGCCGGGCAGGCATCGGTGCCGATTACCTACAGCGGCGTGCGTGGCGGGAAGCGTCTGTATCGCTCGGAAAACCTGAACACCATGGCCGCCATGGCGCGCTGGCCCATGGCGGGCCGCCTGCAGGCGGGCCTGGCGCTGATCGACTCCTGCGACGTGATCATGGATGTATCCGGAGGTGACAGCTTCAGCGACATCTATGGCGAGACCCGCTTTCATCGCATGCTGCTGCCGAAGCGGATTGCCCTGCGCCGTGGCGTCCCGTTGCTGCTGCTGCCTCAGACCTATGGGCCCTACACGGCGAAACACAGCATCGATCAGGTCCGTCTGGTCCTGCTTGAAGCCGGGCAGGCCTGGGCACGGGACGCCCGCAGTTATCGGCTGATGCAGTCATTGCTTGGCGAGGACTTCGACCCTGCGGCGCATCGTTCGGGCGTGGACATGGCCTTCGGCCTGGAGGCGCGACGGCCGGACGATGCTGCCCATCCCCTCCCGGTCGAGTGGCAGCACAGTGCCGCGACCCTGGTGGGGCTGAACGTCAGCGGACTGATATGGCATGCGCGGCGGCTGCAGGGGGATGGTTTCGGCTTCAAGGCCGACTACTTGGAAGTGGTCATGCGGCTGCTGATCTGGCTGCTGGAGGAGACCCACGCCAACGTACTGCTGATACCCCACGTGCAAGTGGCGTCGGGCCATGAGGAGTCGGATGACGATGCCTGTGCAGAAGTCATCTCCAGGCTGGGTGATCGCGCCGAGTGGGCCTCGCGCTGCGCCATCGTCCCGCCGGGATTCGATCCCTACGAGCTGAAGTGGATCATCGGCCAGTGCGACTGGTTCTGCGGTACGCGGATGCACGCGACCATTGCAGGACTGTCCAGCGGGGTGCCGACGGCCAGCATCGTCTACAGCGACAAGGCGCAGGGCGTGTTCGAGACCTGCGGCCAGGGCGATGGCGTGATCGACCCCAGGACCGAGGGCACTGACCGGGTGCTGGCACAGCTGCAGGCTCACTTCCTCGGGCGGGAGCGGGTGCGCGCGTCCCTGGCCGCGGAGCTGCCCACGATGCGTTGCCGGCTCGCCGAGCAGATGGATGCCATCGCTGAGTTCGCACGCCAGTGTGCGCGTGTGGAACGTGAAGAGGCGTGACCCGGAACCTGTCCAGCATCGAGGGGATCGCCCGGGCACAGTTGTGTTCCGGATGTGGTACCTGCGCCTACCTCGCTCCCCGGCAGTACCGGATGGTGGACGATGTGCAGCACGGGCGACGGCCTGAATCGCTGATCGCCACCAGCCACGGCGATGACGAACAGCTACGATCCGATGCGGTGGCGGGTTGTCCAGGCGCAGCCCTGGCGCACGACTTCGACGTCAGCAGTCCTGAGCTGCACGCGGACCTGGTGGCGGGCTGGGGCCCGGTGCGCCGGCTCTGGGAAGGCCACGCCGTGGATGCGGCGCTGCGTTACTCCGGCTCGAGTGGGGGAGCAGCCTCGGCGCTGGCCCTGTTTGCTCTGGAGCAGCGGAACTTCGGCGGTGTTCTGCACACAGCGGCTCGCGCGGACGCGCCTTACCGCAACGAAACCGTCGTCAGCCGCACCCGCAGTGAGCTGCTGGCCCGTACCGGGTCACGCTATGCGCCGGCGAGTCCCTGCGACGGCCTGCATCACATCGAGGCAGCGGAGCAACCCTTCCTCTTCATCGGCAAGCCGTGTGATGTGGCGGGCGCGCGCAAGGCATCAGAGCTGCGCCCGGACCTGGCTGCCGGCCTCGGCCTGACCATTGCGTTTTTCTGTGCGGGGACGCCTTCGACCGCAGGGACCCTGGCCATGCTTGCGGCGATGGGTGTCGACGATCCCGCTGCCGTGCATGGCCTGCGCTATCGCGGCAACGGCTGGCCGGGGAATGCGACGGTGGAGTTCGAAGACCGAGCGGGGCAGGCCAGGACGCAGTCGATGACCTACGACGCCACCTGGGGAGGCATTCTCAGCTCGCACGTGCAATGGCGCTGCCGGGTCTGCGTCGATCACACGGGTGAATTCGCAGACATCGCCGTGGGCGACCCCTGGTACCGGGACATCAAAGAGGGAGAGTCGGGTTCGTCGCTGATCCTCGCACGCACCGCGCGAGGGAAGGACTTCGTCGAGGCGGCGGTCGCGGCCGGCTACCTGGTCGCGGCCGACGTCCCGGATGCCTTGCTGGTGGCGTCGCAGCCGAATCTGCTGCGCACCCGCGGTGCAGTCTGGGGGCGCCTGCTCGGCTCCCGGTTGGTGGGTGCCGGTATTCCGCGCTACACGCGACTGCCCACGTTCCGCTTCTGGCTCAGCGAACTGTCATTGCCGCAGAAGTTCGTCTCGATCCTCGGAACGGCGCGCAGGTGCCTCAAGCGCGGTCTGGCCGGGTTCCGCGCGCACTGAGTCAGCTCGACCACTGACGACTGCGCTCGCGGTCGACTGAATTCTTCTCGAAGGGTGAACCACATGGACGGCTTTGCAGGGTACTACGGTCTCACCAATCTGCATCCGCTGGCACTGGCCTTTGTCTTCCTGCTGGGCGCGGCAGTTCTGATCCTGCCGCGTCGCTTCGCCTTGCTGCCGCTGTTCATCGCCGCGACCTCGGCGCCGATGGCGCAGCGCTTTGTGGTGGCGGGGGCGGATTTCACCCTGCTGCGGCTGCTTCTCCTCGCCTACCTTCTGCGCCTGCTCGTGCGCAGTGATGGCGACGGTTTCGTCTGGAATCGACTGGATACGGCCGTGGTGCTCTGGACGCTGGTGGGAACGACAGTGTTCGTGATCCATCACGCTACCGGTGCTGCGTTGATCAACCGGGCGGGGTGGTCTTACGACATTCTGCTCACCTACTTTGCTGCGCGCCTGCTGATCCGGGATTTCAGCGACGTCCTCACGCTGGCGCGGGGCGTAGCGGTGATCAGCATTCCGGTTGCGATTCTGTTCCTGATCGAGCGCAGTACCGCCTATAACCTGTTCTCGGTGTTCGGTGGCGTACCAGCGATCACTGCCGTTCGTGAGGGCCTGCTGCGATGCCAGGGTCCCTTCGCCCACCCCATTCTTGCCGGGACGTTCTGGGCGTCGACGCTGCCGCTGATCTGGATGCTGTGGCGGGAAGGCGGGTCCGATCGCACGCTGACCCTGGTCGGTTCGGCGGGTGCGCTGTTCATCGTCTTCGCCTGTGCCTCGAGCACCCCCATTCTGACTGTGGTCGCGGTGTTCGCAGGTTTGGGGCTGTTCCTGTTCAGGGATCTGCGGGTACTGATGTGGTCGGGTACTTTCGCCACCCTGTTCATTCTCCACTTCTTCCTCATGAACAAACCTGTTTGGCACCTGATTGCCCGGGTCGATCTCATCGGCGGGTCGACGGGATGGCATCGCTACTGGATCTTCGAGACGTTCGTGCGGAACTTCTCCGAGTGGCGGATGACCGGCCATTCCAATCCGGTGGAGTGGGGCGTGTGGCAGATGCGCGACATTACCAACCAGTACGTGCTGGAGGGGCTGCGCGGCGGCATCTGGACGTTGTCGGTGTTCGTGCTCGTTCTGGCACTTGCCTTTGCCAACATCGGCAAGGCGCTGGGTCCGCCCCCGCCGGTCGCTTCGACGCCTGGCTACCTGCTGCGCCAGTGGAAGCTCTGGCTGATCGGCGTCGCGATCTTTGCGCACACCGTGAGCTTCTTCGGCGTCTCCTACTTCGGTCAGATGATCACGATCTTCTATCTGCAGCTGGGCCTGGCGGGCTGCGTCTTCGCGCTGACCGGGGAGCGGACAGAACCGGTCGCCGCGCCCGGGAACAAGCAGCTGCAGCCTGACCGCAGCCCGGCCTACGTGCCGGCGCCCAGCGGGCATGAAGTGCTTGGCCGCGATGTCAGGCCGACAGGATTCGGGGCAGTCCACCGATCGTGAAAGCAGGCAGGATTTCGAGTTGTGTTCGATATCGTACAGATAGCGCGGTGACGACGGCGCACTCTACCGCATGATCGATACCTACCGCATGATCTTCCAGCTACTCGATCGGCGTGAGCGGTCACGGTTCCTCATGCTGATGATGATGGTTCTCGCCATGAGCCTTCTCGATGTGGCCGGAGTCGCCTCGGTTCTGCCCTTTCTCGCAGTGCTGGCCGATCCCCAGTCCGTGCATGGCAGTGGCCCCATTGCTGCCGTCTACGCCTGGCTGGGCTTCAGCAGCGAGCGCAGTTTCCTGCTGCTGCTGGGGGCCGTCGTTTTCTTCATTGTCGTGGCCGGTCTTGCCTTCAAGACCTTGACGCTCTATGCGCTGACGCGGTTCAGCACCATGCGCAACTACACCATCTCCAGCCGTCTTCTGCATGGCTACATGAGCCAGCCCTATGTGTGGTTCCTCAGTCGTCACAGCGCTGACCTTGGCAAGACGGTTCTATCGGAGGTGGATCAGGTCATCGGCGGGTGTGTGATTCCTGCCATGACGCTTATCGCCCACAGCACGGTTCTGGTGGCGCTGATCACGCTGCTGATGTTCGTCGACCCGAAAACCACGCTCATTGCATCGGCGCTGCTGCTGAGCAGCTACCTGACGATCTTCGTGCTGGTCAGACGGCTGCTTTCGCGTCTTGGCAAGAAGAGGGTGGATGCGAACCTCAGCCGCTACAAGGTCGCGTCTGAAGCGCTTGGTGGCATCAAAGACGTGAAGCTGCTTGGTCTGGAGCGCAGCTTCCTGCGGCGTTTCCGGCCACCGGCCGAGGTGTTCGCGCGCACGCAGGCGGCCAGCCGCATCATCAGCGGGGTGCCACGGTTTGCACTCGAAGCCGTCGCTTTCGGTGGCATGCTCATCTTCATTCTCGCACTGCTTGCCCAGGGTGACCGCAGGCTGGAGGAGATCGTGCCGATCCTCGGTCTGTTCGCGTTTGCCAGCGTGCGGATGTTTCCGGCGACTCAACAGGTGTACCAGGCCCTGACCGCCATGCGGTTCGGGCGCTATGCGCTGGCCGCCCTGCATCAGGATTACTTCCAGACCGGAAACGCGCAGCTGCCGGAGATGGACATCCGGCCCATGGGTCTGCAGCGTGAAATTCAACTGCAAAACATCACCTACCGTTATCCCCAGTCCGAACGCAATGCCCTGGACAACATGAGTCTGATCATCCGGGCGCAGTCGACCGTCGGGCTCGTTGGCGGGACGGGTGCGGGCAAGACTACGGCCGTGGACGTTCTGCTCGGCCTGCTGCGACCCAACACAGGCGCGTTGCTGGTCGACGGTACGGCGATCACCGAGGCCAATCTGTCGTCCTGGCAACGCGCAGTGGGCTATGTGCCGCAGCAGATCTATCTGACGGACGACACAGTGACGGCCAACATCGCGTTCGGGATTCCGCCTGCAGAGGTCGACCAGGACGAAGTCGAACGCGCCGCGTCGGTTGCAGGCCTGCACCGTTTCGTGATCACGGAGCTGCCGCAGGGCTACGACACCATGGTGGGTGAACGGGGCGTTCGACTGTCCGGCGGGCAGCGTCAGCGCATCGGTATCGCGCGCGCGCTCTACCACGACCCCGACGTGCTCGTGCTCGATGAGGCGACCAGCGCGCTGGACAACCTGACTGAGCGGGCGGTCATGGATGCGGTCCACAATCTCGAAGGCTTCAAGACCATCATCCTGGTTGCTCATCGTCTGACCACGGTAGAAAACTGCGACAAGATCTTCCTCATCGACCAAGGGGCCGTCCTGGCAGAGGGTCACTATCGGGAGTTGCTTGCAAGCAGTACCCGCTTCCGGCAGATGGTGGAGGCGGCGGCATGACGGCCGGACGTGGACATGGATGGCTGATTGCGGGCGCGCGAACGTCGGCGCTGGCGCCGCTCTTCGGCCGGGAAAATGCTGCACCGCGTCGCGCCTTCGGCAGCGAATGGGCTCTGGTCATGACGGGCACGCTGCGTGCGGCGGCGGGGCAGTGGCCGTTCTGGCTGGCGTTCGTGGTGGCGCTGCTCGCGGCCGGCATCGGGCTGGCGACGGGATTCGAACGCCTGGGCGAGCGCTGGGCGTTTGCCTACAAGCATGGCTACCTGTTGCTGGGCATGAGCGCCTGGTTGCTGCTGCGGACGCAGGATGTCGCGATCACCCGTCTGGCACCGTCGCTGATCGGGCTGGCCGTGTTGCTGGCGGGCACTTTGAGCTACGGCTTGGCGGAGCTGCTGGATTTCACGCTCGGCATGCAGGTCATGCTGCCCTTACTGCTGTTCGCCTTGATCGTGGCCACGGGCGGGCTGCAGACGGTCCCACTGGTGTTGTTTCCCATCACCCTGTTGTTCTTCGGCATTCCCGTATGGGATCTCCTGGTGACGCCGCTGCAGGCGCTGAGCACCGC
>SKUB01000270.1 GCA_007122315.1 Pseudomonadales bacterium
AGCGCCGGGCGGGCGTAGAACACGCCGGCCCCGATCTTCTTAAGCCGCGTCTCCAGATCCTTGCGCAGGCGCTTGTTCGCCGACACGCCGCCGGCGATCACCAGCCGGGTCCGGCCATGCTCCTCAAGCGCCCGCTCGCACTTGATCGCCAGCGTCTCCACCACCGCCTCCTCGAAGCCGCGGGCGATGTCTGCTCGCGTCGCCGCATCCATCGTCTCGCCGAACTTCTGCACTTCCGTGAGCACCCGGGTCTTCAGTCCCGAGAAGCTGAAGTCGAGTCCGGGCCGATCGGTCATGGGCCGCGGGAAACGGAACCGGGTCGGGTCCCCCGACTCCGCGAGGCGAGCCAGCTCCGGCCCGCCGGGGTAGGGCAGACCGAGCAGCTTCGCGGTCTTGTCGAACGCCTCACCGGCGGCATCGTCCAAGGACTCGCCCAGCATCCGGTAGCAGCCGACGCCGGTGACGTCCACCAGTTGCGTGTGGCCGCCGGAGACCAGCAGGGCGATGAAGGGGAAGGCCGGCGGCTCCGGTTCCAGCATGGGTGCCAGCAGATGCCCCTCCATGTGATGCACCCCGAGAGCCGGAATGCCCAACGCCCAGGCCAGGCTGCGGCCGAACGCGGCGCCCACCATCAGCGCGCCGGCCAGGCCCGGACCTGCGGTATAGGCGATGCCGTCGAGATCGCGGCGGTCGAGCTTCGCTTCCGCCAGCACCTGCTCGAGCAGCGGCAGCAGCCGGCGTATGTGGTCCCGCGAGGCAAGTTCAGGCACCACGCCACCATAGGCCGCGTGCAGATCCACCTGGCTGTGCAGGGCTTCCGCGAGCAGACCGGCCTGCGTGTCGTAGATGGCGAGGCCGGTCTCGTCGCAGGATGTCTCGATGCCGAGGACGCGCATGGCAGGCTGATCACCAGTTTCGGGGGTCGCGAATCATAGCATCGTGATGCTTTGCATTCGCACAGGGTGCGGGCTAGAATTCGCGCCCTTTCCGATCCACAGGTGCTGCAAGGGTCCATGCCGACAGTCAAAGTCAAAGAAAACGAGCCGTTCGACGTGGCTCTCCGTCGGTTCAAGCGTTCCTGCGAGAAGGCAGGAATCCTCTCCGAGGTCCGTCGTCGCGAGTATTATGAGAAGCCCACCTCCGTCCGCAAGCGCAAGCAGGCGGCGGCCGTGAAGCGTCACCTCAAGAAGCTGCAGCGCGAACAGAAGAAGCTCGAGCGCAGTTTCTGACGCGTCCGCCCCTCAAGGGGCGTCCGTAGAGGGACCACAGTACTGTGGATCTCAAGACCCGCATCAACGAAGCCGTCAAGGACGCCATGCGTGCCCGGGAACGGGAGCGTCTGGCTGCTCTGCGTCTCGTCACCGCTGAAATCAAGCGGGTCGAGGTGGACGAGCGCATCGAGGTGGATGACGCCCGCGTCCTCGCCATCCTCGACAAGATGATCAAGCAGCGCCTCGACTCCGAACGTCAGTACCGCGACGCCAATCGCCCTGAGCTGGCGGACGTGGAAGCGTTCGAAATCAGACTGATTCGCGAATTCATGCCCGAGCCGCTCGACGCGGCCGCCATCGCCGAGATGATCGAAGCGGCCATCGCCGAGACCGGCGCCGAGGACATGCGAGCCATGGGCAAGGTGATGGGCGTGTTGAAGCCGAAAATCCAGGGCCGCGCCGACATGGCCGCGGTCAGCGCCCAGGTCAAACAGCGCCTCGGCTGAAGCAGGGCGGGTCCGCCCTCGCGGACGCATGTTATCCTGCCCGACCCCTCCACCGACCGTCGAAGAAGCGCGCGGGTATGTCCGGACGCATCCCCCAGGACTTCATCAATGACCTGCTCGAGCGGGTCGACATCAGCGAAGTCATCGGGGCGCGCGTCGAGCTGAAGAAGGCCGGCAGCGAGTACAAAGGCCTGTGCCCCTTCCACACCGAGAAGACCCCCTCCTTCCACGTCATTCCGGACAAAGGCTTCTATCACTGCTTCGGCTGCGGGGCGAACGGCACCGCGCTCAGCTTCCTGCTCGAGCACGAACGGATGCCCTTTCAGGATGCCATTGCCTATCTCGCCGGCCTCGCCGGCGTCGAGGTCCCGAAGGAAGCAGCGCCAACCCCGCGGGATGATCGCCGCGGCCGCCTGCTCGACATGGTGGATCGTGCGGATCGCTGGTTCAGGCAGCAGCTCGTCCAGCACGCCGAGCGCGCCACCGCTGTCGATTACCTCCGGCGCCGTGGGGTGGACGGCGCAGTGGCCAAGACCTTTGGCATCGGGTTCGCGCCGCCTGGGCGCCGGGGTTTGCTCGAAGCGCTCGGGACCGACGACGAGCAGCGTCGACTGCTGCTCGAGACCGGGCTCATCGGCCAGGCGGATGACGGCAGCTACTACGACCGCTTCCGCAATCGCATCACCTTCCCCATCCGCGACACCCGTGGCCGGCCCATCGCCTTCGGCGGCCGCATCCTCGGTGACGGCCAGCCCAAGTACCTGAACTCCCCCGAGTCGCCCCTGTTCCATAAGGGCCGGGAGCTCTACGGCTTCTGGGAATGCCGGCAGGCGGTCCGGGACCCGGAGCGGGTCCTGCTGGTGGAGGGTTACATGGACGTGGTGGGCCTGGCTCAGGGTGGTGTGCCCGAAGCCTGCGCCAGCCTCGGCACCGCCGCGACCCGGGACCATCTGGAGAAACTGTTCCGCCTCGCACCGGAAGTGGTGTTCTGCTTCGACGGTGACGCAGCCGGCCTGCGTGCCGCCTGGAAGGCCGCCCGCACGGCGCTGGAAGTGCTCGAAGACGGTCGCGAGATCCGCCTGCTGTTCCTGCCGGCCGGCGAGGATCCGGACTCCCTGATCCGCAAGGAGGGCGCGGAGGCGTTCCGGACCCGGCTCGCGCAGGCGACACCGTTTTCCGAGTACCTCTACGACGAGTTGTCCCGTGATCTTGACCTCGCCGCCCTGGATGGCCGCGCCCGGCTGGCCCATCTGGCCCGGCCCATGCTGGAACAGATCCCCGGCCGGCTGGTCAAAAGCCTCATGCTCGGCCGGCTCGCGGAACTCGCGCGCATGCCTGTGGAGGAGCTGCAGCGGATTTTCCAGGGTGCCCGCCAGGTTTCACCTGCCATGGAATTGCCCCGGGAGCCGGAGCCCGCGCCGCCGCCGCGCCCCGAAACGGTGCGCCGCAGGGTCCGGGTCGCGCGGGAGGACACGGCCACCGCGCTGCTGCTGCGCCGCCCCGAACTGGCCGCGGAGGCCAGCGCCGAGGCGATGGAGCGACTGGCGGCCCTGGATGCCCCGGGGAGCCGACCGGGTGTCCGCCTGTTGCGGGCCCTGGTGGCCCAGCTCCATGCCCAGCCGGACCTGCCGGCGGCTGTGCTCATCAGCGCCTGGCTGGGTACGCCCGAGCATGAGCGCCTGGTGCGGCTGGCGGGCGGCGCTGGCCTGCCTGCGGGCGAGCTGGCGCAGGGTGAACGCGCCCTGCAGCAGTTTCGGGAAATCCTTGCCATGCTGCTGGACGAGGCCGCCGGCATGCGGCGTCAGGTCCTGCTCGACCGCATCCGCAGCGGTGAGGCGACACCGGAGGAGCAGGCCGAGTATTTCGCCCTCAAGCGGGCCTCTGCCGGGGTCAGGGAGGACAGCGCACCCGTAGCAAGGGGTTGAATCGGGTGGAATCACCCCCCAAATCAGGCTAAGATGTCGGGCTGCCCCGCGTCCACTCGAGCCGGTGAGGCTGCACCGGTGAGCGCGTGTCGACGCCGCAGCAGGCGGTAACGATCCAGCCCCGGCCACAGATCTTCGGGACTCGGGACCTGGCAGTCCGGTCGCCGCGTCGTCACGCTGAGGAGCACCATGTCCACGGAACACGTCCAGCAACAATCCCAACTCAAAGAGCTGATTGCCAAAGGCAAGGAGCAGGGCTACCTGACCTATGCCGAGGTGAACGATCACCTGCCCGCCGATATCTCCGATCCGGATCAGATCGAAGACATCATCCGCATGATCACCGAGATGGGTATCTCGGTGTTCGAAACCGCTCCTGATGCTGACGAACTGCTGTCCGCCGGTGACGCCTCCGCGGACGAGCTCGCGGCCGAAGAAGCGGCTGCTGCGCTGGCCGCCGTTGAGACCGAGGCCGGACGCACCACCGACCCGGTGCGCATGTACATGCGCGAGATGGGTACGGTGGAACTGCTCACGCGTCAGGGCGAGATCGAGATTGCCAAGCGCATCGAAGAAGGTATCCGCGAAGTCATGGGTGCCATCTCCAAGTTTCCGGGTACGGTGCACCTGATCCTCAACGCCTACGACAAGGCGACCGAGGACGAGCGGCTGTCCGACGTGCTCATCGGCTACCTCGATCCCACCGACGACGTGCCGGCAGCGCCTCAGGTGCAGCGTGAAGCAGCTGCTGCCGCAACGGCGAAGAAGGCCGCCGCGGCGAAGAACAAAGCCGATGATGACAGCGACGACGACAACGGCAACGACGACGACAGCGAAGAAGAAGAGAACAAGGGGCCCGATCCCGTCGAGGCCAGCAAGCGCTTCGAGGCGATCCGCAAGCAGCTGAAGAAGACCGAGCGCAACCTCAAGCGCTACGGCCGCGACGGCAAAGCTGCCGAGCGCGACCTCGCCGCGCTGTCGGACATGTTTTCATCGCTGAAGCTGACGCCGAAGTTCTACGAAGAGCTGGTCAGCATGGTGCGTTCGCCGCTGGATCGCGTCCGCGAGCAGGAGCGCACCATCTCCACGCTCATGGTGCGCCGCGCGCGCATGCCGAAGAAGGTGTTCTTGAGCGAGTTCCCCGGTCGCGAGATCGACAACAAGTGGCTGCTCAAGCACCTCGACGGCAAGCACGACTGGACGTCACGTCTGCAGCCCCACCGCGAAGACCTGCTGCGTGCCCAGCGCAAGCTGCAGGCGCTGGTCGACGAGACCGGGCTCAGCATCGCCCAGGTCAAGGAAATCAACCGCGCCATGTCACTGGGCGAGGCAAAAGCCCGCCGTGCCAAGAAGGACATGGTGGAGGCGAACCTGCGCCTCGTGATCTCCATCGCCAAGAAGTACACGAACCGCGGTCTGCAGTTCCTGGACCTGATCCAGGAGGGCAACATCGGCCTGATGAAGGCGGTGGACAAGTTCGAGTACCGGCGCGGCTACAAATTCTCCACCTACGCGACCTGGTGGATTCGTCAGGCCATCACCCGGTCCATCGCCGACCAGGCCCGGACCATCCGCATTCCGGTGCACATGATCGAGACCATCAACAAGCTCAACCGCGTCTCGCGGCAGATGTTGCAGGAGATGGGCCGCGAGCCGACGCCGGAAGAACTCGGCGAGCGCATGGAGATGCCTGAGGACAAGGTCCGCAAGGTGCTGAAGATCGCCAAGGAACCGATCTCCATGGAGACGCCCATCGGCGACGACGAAGACTCCCATCTCGGTGACTTCATCGAGGACGTGACCGCCGGCTCGCCGGTGGACACCGCCACCGACGAAGGCCTGCGCGAGGCCACCACCTCGGTCCTCTCAGGGCTTACCGCCCGCGAGGCCAAGGTGCTGCGGATGCGTTTCGGCATCGACATGAACACCGACCACACCCTCGAGGAAGTCGGCAAGCAGTTCGACGTCACCCGGGAGCGGATCAGGCAAATAGAGGCCAAGGCGTTGCGCAAGCTGCGTCATCCAAGCCGCTCCGAGCACCTCCGCAGCTTCCTCGACGAGTAACCGGACGCTTCCGCGGAAACCCCAAGCTTCCGCGGAAGCGCTTTTATTCATACGAGGCCCAGTGGGAGCCGACGTCCGCGCAGCGGGCGTCGCGATCTGCATAACGCCAAGCAGCTGAATCACTCTGCAATCGCTGCGTCGCCTTCGGCGCCTGCAGCTTCCCACAAGGCTTCGTTCGAGCGTGTCCGCTGTGGGAGAGCCCAGGCCGCGCGCAGCGCGGACGGGCCGAGCTTTCCGCGAGGCCATGAGGTTGGAAGTCTTCGAACGATCGCCGCCAATCACTCCACAAAGCGCGACCGCAACACTTCCCGGGCCGCCGCATCCAATCCCACCGCCTGCTCGAGGTAGTACTCAACCCCCTCGAACTCCTCCTCGATGGCCGCGTACGCCGCCCGCAGATACTCCGGACGCACTCCCGCCAGCGCCATGACTTCCTCCCGCTCGAACGTCGCATCCGCACCGAAGCGGGCCTTCATCCGCGGCAGGACATAGCTCTCGAAGTCCAGCACCTCATTGGTCAGCAGGTAGTCCTCGACCACCGTGTGCTCGTCCACGCCGAGCGCGTGCAGGATCAGCGCACAGCCGAACCCGGTGCGGTCCTTGCCGGCCGCACAGTGCACCAGGAAGCCGCCGTCCTCGATGTCCAGCAGCGCCTCGAACATGCGCGCGTAGTCCTCGCGGTGATGCCGTGCCAGCTCCTCGTTGATGGCCACCATGAACGCAATCCGGTCCGCCAGCGGCACGTCCCGCTTCTCGAACTCCGCCCGCATGGCGATGGCACTGCCCGGATCGATGGGGATCTCCACCCGGCGCGGCCGGTCCATCGGAAAGGGCGTCGGCTCGTCGCTGCGTTCCTCCGGTCGCCGGAGGTCGCAGATGGTGTGCACCCGCAGGTCGTTCACGAATGCCCGCTGCGCCTCCGGCGTCAGCCGCGTCAGCGAACCCGACCGGTACAGCTTGCGCCGGCGCACGAGACGGCCGTTCTCGGTGACATAGCCGCCGAAGTCGCGAAGGTTCACGGCGCCGGGAAGGGGAAGATTGCGTTCCTTCATGAGGGGACCTGCTCAGTCTTGGATGCCTGTGACGCTGCGCATCCTAGCGCAGAACCGTTGCAGCCCGATGGCAGTCCGACACGCGGGGCGCGTTCCGGACGCTATACGTGCGCCGCGCCGCCATGGCGTACCCGCTTCGGGCCCGTAGCTCAGTTGGTTCGAGCAGGGGACTCATAATCCTTAGGTCGCAGGTTCGAGTCCTGCCGGGCCCACCACTCCTTTGCGGCGCATGACTGTAACGCTGCCTTCCCTGGCGATACTGTTCACTTCCCATCAGCCCCATCCGGCTCTCCGCTCAGCCCAGTCACCGTTCCCCGAACGATTCGCTCAAGGTCTTGCGCAGCGGTTTCAGGAGGACGTCCATCAGGGATCGCTGGCCGGTCTGAATGTTCACCTGAGCCGTCATGCCGGGAACGATCTCCAAGGTTCGGCCGGTGGCGGTTTCGACAGGAAACCCGTTCGGCTTCACATGAACGCGGTAGTACACCTCCGTGCCACGCTCGGTGTTCTCTTTCAACGTGTCCGCGCTCACGTAGGCCACCACTCCCGGCGCGGCACCGTAGATGGTGAAATCGAAGGGATCGAAGCGAATGTCGGCGGGCAGGCCCGGCCTGACCTGGGCGATGTCCGCCGGACTGACGCGGGATTCGATGAACAACTCGTCGTCCACCGGCACGATCTGCATGAGTTCTTCGCCCGGGCCGAGCACACCGCCGATGGTGGTGACGCGGACGTTCTTGACGATGCCGGGCACCAGGGCCATGAATATACTGCTTTCCTGTTCCTGCAGCCGACGGATGAACAATTGCTCGTTCTGAGCAATCTCGGTTTCCGTCTCGGTGAGTTCCACACGTGCCTGTTCTAGGAAGCGGTTGCGTCGGTTGACCAGTTCGGCCTCGGCTTCGTTCACGCCGCGTTGGGTCCGCAGCAGCTCCGAGCCGCTGGCGTCGCCGCGGTCGAAGAGATCCTGTACCAGCTTGAGTTCCCGATTCGCAAGATCCACCGCCACCCGCAGCGTGCGCAGTTCCTCGGACAGGCCGGTGAGGCGCTGTTCGAACAGTGCCAGTTCGACTTCCACGGTCTCCGGTGCCTGCTCGGCGAGACCGTCTGGAAACGCCAGGTCATCGCGCCCGACAACTTCGGCGCGCAGTCGCGCAACCTTGGCCTTGAGCGCGAACAGGCGTGCCTGGACCTCGCCCGCGCTGGCGGCAGAGCGGGTTTGATCCAGCCGCGCAAGCACCTGCCCTGGCTGCACTCGATCGCCTTCCCGTACCAGCAGCTCTTGCAGCACGCCGCCATCCACGGACTGGATGATCTGCACGCGGCTGCTGGTGATGACTTCGCCTCCCGCGCGCGCGACTTCGTCGATCTGAAACAGGCTGGCCCAGACGATGAAGACGACGACAGCGGCCGCGAGCACGATCACCACCACGCGGTGGCGCCCGCGATGGGCGCCTCGCAAACGATCGATGCGCCGCCGGGTGGCCGGACTGTCCTGGTCGGCGGTTGCGTCAAGCCACATGGGCCTTGCCTCCCCGAGGTGGGTTGGGCGATGACGTCTGCTTCGCCATTTGCGGCAACAGCGCCTCCGGTTTGCCGTCCCTGACCACGCGTCCTTGCTGCATCACCAGCACGCGATTGGCCAGGCGGCTCGCCATCAGCGGCCGATGGGTGCTGACGACCAGAATGTCTTCTGCGCGCAGTGAGGCCTCCAGGGTCTGCCACACCCTTTGCTCCATGTCGCGGTCCAGCGAGGTGGTCGGCTCGTCCAGCAGCCAGATGCGGGGCTGATTGATGAACACGCGCGCCAGCGCCACCAGCTGGCGCTGGCCACCAGAAAGCCCGTCGCCGCCCTCGCTGATCGGTCGATCCATGCCCTGCGGGCTGCCGGCGGCAATGGCGTCGATGCCCAGCTGCCGGCTGATCTCGAGCATTCTGTCGTCACCGGCGGTGCCCGTGAGGCAGAGGTTGCTGCGCAGCGTTCCGCGAAACAGGTGCACCGATTGCGGCAGGTAGCCGATCTGCGTGCTGACCAGCAGGGGGTCCGTCTCCCAGAGATCCGCCTGGCCCAGCCGCACCCGGCCCTCGCCGGGCCGATAGAGGCCGGCCAAGACCTTCAGCAGGGTGGATTTGCCGGAGCCCACCGGGCCGACGAGCAACACCCGATCGCCTGACTCCAGGTTCAGCTGGTCGATGCTGAGTTGGCGGATGGGGGAGTCCGGGTAGGCAAAGCGCACACCGGTGAGCTCCAGGGTGCCAGGCTGCGCATCGGGAAACAGCAGCTGCTGATCGGGACGACGCTCGGGCTCGAGCGCGAGGACCTGGTGCACCATGCGCAGCGCCTGGCTGACGTGCTGCCACTGGACGAGGTACTGCACGCTCTGCGCGACCGGCGCAATGATGCGGCCGCCGAGGATGCTGGCCGCGATCAAGCCGCCGATCGTCAGCAGGCCGGCTTCGATCTGCCAGACGCCGACCACCACCGCCAACACGTAGGCGCTGGTGGCCAGGCTGGTGGTCGTGACGGTGGAGAAGCTGCTGATGGCGCGCTGCTGGATGCTGTAGCCGTTGATGCTGTCGCTGATCTCCTGCCACTGCCGGGCGAAGCGCCAGCCGGCGTTGTTGGCGCGAATGGACTCCGCCCCGCGAATACTGTCGACCAGGAGCCCCTGGCGCTCGTTGCTGCGCGACAGCTGGCGGCGCAGCAGGTCCCGCAGTCGCCACTGGGCGACGAGCCCGAGCGCCAGCGCCGCGGGCAGCAGCACGACGTAGACCCACGCGACAGGCCCGGCGATGAGCGCGATGAACCCCAGAAACATCAGCGCGAACGGTAGATCCACCAGGGCGAACACCACGGTGGCAGAGAAGAAGTGGCGGATCGTGTCGAGGCTGCCTACCTGGGCCGCCAGGGTGCCGAGGCTGCGCGGTTGCGCGTCGAGCTGCACGTGCAGCAGGTGCTCGAAGACCTGCTGGGACAGCCGCTGATCCACCGAACAGGCGAGGCTGTCCAGGATTCGGGCCCGGATCGTCTTCAGCGTCCAGTCCAGCGCCACCACGATCCCCATGCCGGCGACCAGCGTGGTCAGGGTCGCGTAGGCCAGGGTCGGCACGACACGGTCATAGACCTGTAAGGCGAACAGCGCCGTGGAAACGCCGAGCAGGTTCACCAGGCAGGTCGCGACGACGATGGTCCACAACCAGCCGCGTTCCCGGAACAGCTCCTTCCAGACCAGGCGCGCAGCCAGGTTGTCCCCCAGCGTTGCCGGCTCGTCTGCGGGGCGCGACGGCGGGGGCCTGATCCACAGCACCTCGGCGCCGTCGAGTTCCGGGTTCGTCACTCTGGACTGCACGCCGTCGGAGTCGGTCAACAACACGCCGCCGGCGTCGGCTTGGGTTGCCACAGACCAGGTGCCGCGGTGGTGCACAAGTACCGGCAGGCGGCGTGGGTCGAAGCGCTGCCAGGGCAGGAGGACCAGCGCCAGTTCCCTGACCTCGGCGGCGATGAGCACGCGGCGCAGCCACTGCACGGTCGGTTGCTGATCCTCTGCGGCCGAGGCGCGCTGGACGGCTTGCTGCAGCCGCTTTCCATCGCAGGCAACGTCCAGTGCCGCCAGCAGGTTCTGGACCAGCGCCGGATCGGGGTGATGGTCGGCAGCGTTATCGATCCGTCGCTCACCCATCGTTGCGCTCGTCGAGGTTCGCCAGGTCATCGATACCGCCGATCCTGGCCAGCAGCTGCAAGGAGTAGATCTGCCAATCGTTCTGCGCCCGCACGAGAAGTTGTCGTTGCTCGAACAGTTCCCGCTGGATGTTCAGCACGTCCAACCAGCTCTTGCTGCCGGCTTCGTACTGGCGCTGATAGGAGGCCAGCAGCGATTCCAGGTCGAGCAGGGACGGCGTCTGCAAGTCGATCAGTTCGCGCTGCAGCTGGCGGCTGCGCTGCAGGCGCTCGAGCTCGCGGCGGAGTTCGAGCTCGACGGTCGCCAGATCCTGCACGGCCGCCATGCGCCTGGAGTCGGCTTCTCCCCGGCGGCCCCGGGCTGCGAAGCCCAAGCCCTCCAGCGACGCCTCCAAGACCACGCTGATCTGGCTGTCATCGCGCAACCCGGCCTGATCGTTGAACCGCTCCGCCTGTAGATAGATCGTCGGCCAGTCGGCGGATCGGGCCTGCGCCAGGTCTGCTTCAGCCCGGTTGACCTGCTCGCGCTTGAGGCGGATCTCGGCGCTTTGCTCAAGGACGCTTGCGATCAGGTCGGTCGATTCAGGCAGTTCGAGTAGACTCGCAGGCACGGGCTGATCGGCGCTGATGGGCACCTGGGTGAGCCGGTTCAGATCATCCCGGGCGATTTCCGACTCGCTGACGAAGCGCTGCAGCTGGGCGCGGGCCTGCGCGAGCCGCGTGGCGGCCAGGCGCGCGTCGGCAGTGGAAGCGAGCTGCCCTTCGACGCGGCGCAGGATCTGCGCGTGCATGTCCTGGAGTTCGGCCACGTTCCGCTCTGCAATGTCGATGCGTTCGCGGCTGCCGCGAACTTCGACATAGGCCACGGCCGTGTTCTCGAGCAGCCGCCGGCGCACCCGCAGCAGGTCCTCACGCTCCGTGTTCACCTTGGCATTCGCCGATGCAATGCTGCTGCTGATGCGGCCGAAGGCCCAGATCGGCTGGCGGAGCCGGAGTACCGCCGGGTTGGAGAGGTTATCGCCGGAGAGCACCGAACGGTCACCTCCCTGGACTCGTTGGACCTGGGCCGTGAGCGTCGGGTAGCGCTGGCTGCGCGCACCGTCTACGGCGTAGCGGCTCGCTTGCACCTGTGCCTGCTGGCCGGCCACCGCGGGATGATGGCGCAGGGTCGCGCGCAGCGCGTCGCCCAAGCCGTCGGCAGTCGCTGAGGTCGCACTGCAGAGCAAGCCGGCGATCAGGGCAGTCATCAGGAATCGGCGCCGGTTGCCGCGGCTGTGCTGCGTGCGCATGTGGCCTCCCCGGAAAGAAACAGGTAATCAAGGCGAACGGCAGGCTCCTCCGCGGCGTGGCCGGCCACCGGGTCCACGCTTGGGTCATCTCCGGCCGCGAGCAGTGCCGCAGCCTCCTGCTCCCGACCGCACATGAGATAGGCCTGCGCCAGGTCGCTGCGCCAGTGGCGGTTCCAGGGACAGCGCTCGAGTGCCTGCGTCATCAGCGTGATGCCGCCTTCCCGGTAGCCCTTGTGAAGGTGGATCAGGCCCAGCATGAAGCGTGCTCCTGCATGCTCCGGCAGGTAGTGCAGGAGTTGCTTGAAGCGGTACTCGGAAGCGTTCAGGTCACCGTCGCGGTAATGGTCCACGCCCGAATTCAGCCAGCCTGGCTCCGGCAGGGTCACCATCTCGATCGGCGCCTCGATGAGCCTGCGGCGGGCACCGGCGATCAGGGGTTTCAGCTGTGCACGGTAGCGCTGCCACCTGCCTTTCGAGCTTGCATAGAGGGGTTGACGCACCTGCCAGACGCTCGCCGTCTTGATCGGGCGCTCGAGCGCGTCGAAGTCGAGCACCTGCGGTTCCCAGGCGACGCCGATGTGCGCGAGCATGCTGCGGGCGCAGGACTCCGGTGTGTCAACGAGGTCTTCGTAGTGAACCTCGAGGATCCCGTCAGGGCACACCTTGAACCAGTGACGCATCAGCGCGTCGTGGTCCGCAAGCTGCTCGCCGATCCAGTCCAGATCGTAGGCGAACCCCATGCCGCCGTGCTTGGCGCCGTAGTCCGTGAAGTAGTTCGAGACGGCGATGTCCCGGGGGTCCCGACGAAGGGAAATGATTTTTGCCCGCGGGAAGAGGAAGTGGATCAGGCCGATGTTTTCGAAGTTGTGGGGCAGTTTGTCGACCACGTGATCAGCATCGGGGGCGTATGCACGGAGTTCCCTTAAGATGCCTTCGGCAATGCCGCCGCTGACCTGCGGGTCGAGGTCGTCGACGCAATCGGGGTAGTGACGTCCGGAGCCGGTGTGGCGTTCCCAGCGCTCGAGCCCCGCGATCACGCGGGGCATCATGCCCAGCTCCCCGGCGCCGTGAATGCGGCTGTGCCCTGCGAGAATCTGCTCCACCAACGTGGTGCCGGAACGGGGCATCCCCACCACGAACACCGGCAGGTTCGAGTCATGGCCGCAGCCCGGTCGATGTTCGTAGAGCGCCCGGGGGAAGGCGTGGCGGATCCTGGCACAGCGCTGACGGTGGGCCTTCGAATCGTAGCGCAGCAGGCGGCGGCTGGCGGCGTTGGCTTCATCGGCCAGGGCGAAGGCCTTGGGGTAATCGCGGCGCTTCTCCCAGGCCGCGGCGAGCTGAAACAGCAGGCCTGTGCGGGCCGAGCCTTCCGCGGTGGGCGTGCGGGCGAGCTGTTCGAGTTGCCCGAGGGTGGCATCGTCTTCCGGGAAGCGGTGCGCATGGATCAACGCGCCGTGGCCGCGGGCGGGATCCACCGCTGTCACCCGCTGGAACAGCGCAATGGCCTCCTCGATGCGACCGAGTTGCATGCACAGCTGCCCCATCCCGTGCAAGCTGGCGTTGCAGTCCGGGTGCTCCTTGAGAAGACGTCGATAGCGCTGTTCGGCGGCATCGTAGTCCTCCTCCTTGGCCTCGACGCCCGCCACAGCCAACTCGACCTGCCGGCACCGCTCGGCGAACGACTCGTCGCTGCC
>SKUB01000126.1 GCA_007122315.1 Pseudomonadales bacterium
AATCGCTCCTTGTGCTCTCACTCCGATTCAACCGGGGGCTGACGCTGGTGGAGCTGGGCAGACTCGATGAGGCCCGCCCGCTGCTGGAGGAAGCCGCAGACCGGGCGCCCGAGGTCTTCGATGGCGTCTGGCAAGGCCATGCGGCCTTCGGGCTCGGTCGGCTCCACCAGGCCGCAGGACAGGTCGAGGACGCTACGCAATGGCTCGAGCGTGCCTTGGCGCTCTACGCCGAACACGGCGTCGCCGAGTCACCTTCTGCCCAGCATGTGCGCGAAACCTTGGCCGAACTGCAGCCGTGACGAGGTCGCGAGGCCGGCACCCCATGGGACGTTCGCAGGGGTCGAAGCGGGTAGACGAGCGCTCGATCGAACCCGATAACATTCAACTATTTCAGTGACTTGATAAGGTTTCGAGAAAGTCGGAATTTGTTCGGAATTTCGTCAGGTTCAGCCAGCGCCTTTCCGGTATCTCCAACGTCGTCGACGTGTACCTGGAGTCCGGCATGCGCATCTCGATCCTCTTCGCCACCTTTCTGGCCGCTTCGCTGCTGATCCTCGGCGGCTGCTCCGACGGCCGCTCCTTCTCGCCACCGATCGCCGAACCGCCGCCAACCGGCACAGACCCGACGGAACCGCCCCCGGTCGGCGACGGCGAAGGCGGCGAGATGTGGGTCCTCGAAGGCGCCCCCGACAATCCGGGCAGCGGCCGCCCCTGGCTGCTGCTGGTCCTGTTCGAGGACGGCGACTACCTGCTCGGCTACGACGCGACGACGCTGGGGCTCGAAGCACTTGGCGCCGAGCGCGGCCGCATCGAGCCGGATCCCGACGCCACCGACGGCGAGCGCATGCTGCTGACGCCCGATGCCGACGGCGCCTCCTGGCTCGCGGGCACCTTCGAGATCGTCGCCCTCGAACTCGATGACGACACCCTGCAACTGCTGGATACGGACGGCGTGCGCTTCGAACTCGCCCGCCAGGACCGGGATCCGAATCAGCCGCCCGCCGGCGGCTGGGCCCAGCGCTACGGCGACAGCGGCGCTGCCGCCCTCGCCCTCCTCCCCGACGGCGACTATCTCTACGCCCGCGCTGAAGGCACGGACACCGCCTTCGAGCGCGGCCTGTATGCCTACAGCGCCGTCAACGACGGCTTCGACATCCTCGAAATCGCCGTCAGCAGCGACCCGGAAGCCGGATTCGCCTCCGCACCCGGACCCAAGCGTCTGCTCATCGGCGACAACGGCATCTCCGTGGACTACATCAATGACGACAGCAGCGTCAGCCTCGGCGAACTCTGCCGCGGCTGCGCGTTGCCCACCGCGGCGGCACCGCCCCGCTTCGGGTCCGGGCCCGTCGACACGCCGGCCGAGCCCCTGTTCGCCGCCGTCAGCGGCACCGTGTTCGATGACCTCGATGAACGCCTCGCCGGCGTCACTGTCACCGCCTTCGCCGGTGGCCTCGAGGCCGCGGCCACCACCACCGACGCCGACGGCCGCTATCGCCTCGACATCCCCGCCGACCAGGGCATCGTCTCGTTGCAGGCCCGGCCCCCCGTACCGCAGGTCATCGAACACTTCGACCCCACCGAACACATCGGCTTCGGCAATGCCCTCGACGTGCTGGAGCCAGAGGAGGGGCTGGAGTACCAGCGCAACTTCGTGATCCGACGCGAGCAGCCGCTGCTGATCCGCCCCACCGGCGAGGGCTTCATGGCCTTGAGCACGCCGAGTGCCGATCTGGTGATCCGAGACATCCCCGACTCACTCAACCTGGCCGGCGGATCCGCTCGGGTCTTCAGCCCCACCTCCGAACCGGACGCCTTTCCCGGCGACTTCGCCACCCGCCAGCCTGGCGCCGAGAGCGGACTGTTCTCCGCTGGCTTCGCTTCCGTGAACCTGCTGCAGGTCCAGGAGGACGGCAGCGTTCGCCCCATCAGCGCCCTGTTCGACGACGACGGCGAACCAGTCTACGTCACCGTGCGCTTCGTCCTGCAACCGCAAGACTGGCCGGTGCTGCAGGACGGCGACGATTTCAGCCACCTGCCCGGTTACGTGGAAGACCCGGATCGGATCCGGTTCCCGTTCTGGGTCTATGACGAAGTCCTCGGTGACTGGCGTCTGACCGATGAGTTCGGCTGGCTGGAGGACCGCAACGGACCCATCGCACCGGAGCAACTCGAAGCCATTCGGTCAGGCGAATTCGAGGGCACGGTCTACATGGCTGGTCAGGTGCGTCACTTCTCCTGGATCAACTGCGACGCGCCAGCCAACCGGGCCTGCCTCACCGGACGTCTCGTCGATCAGAACGGCAACCCACTGCAGGGCGCCAAAGTGACGTTCCAATCGCTACCGGCACGGCTGGCCAATACCTTCTTCAGCAACACTCAGACCGTGACGACCAGTGCGGATGGACGCTTTCGCGCCGCCGTCCTGCCTCGCAGTGAACGCGACGCGGAAGATGACTGGAACAGCAATGATCGCATCGATGTGTATCGCACGATCTTCTCGGTCGAATCTGACCAGGCCGACTTCTGCGGCGCCGCCGAGTTCGACAACAATCAGGCGGGATGGCGGATGCCCATGCTCACGCCGGATGAGTTCTGCAAGGACATCGGCACGCACGAGATCGAGCTCAAGGAAGCGCGCCTGCGTAACTACAACCTGACCTTCGTCGCCGCTGATACGGGCGAGCCCCTCGTCCATGTCGGCGATAGGATCGACGACTCATTCAACCGAGCCACTGCCTCGCTGTCTCATCAAATCGTGACGCAGGGCAGTTCCACCTACGATTGCGCCTGCACCGCAGAGTCAGGGTTCACCGAGTGCTTTCCGCTGGCCACCACCGACGAAACCGGGCGCGCAGCGCTGCGCATCCCGGTCCTCGGCACCCCGAGTCCGAACAGCGACAATGCTCCGCTGATGGGCATCTTTCGATACAAGCGCCAGCGACCGGACCTGGCCATCGGTGCCTCCGAGTGGGGTTATCTTGAAATCGAGCACGATCCCGCCCAGTCCAGCGCCACCTACGAAGTGGACGTCGAACGCTTCGGCCCGCCCAACGTAGAGATTCTCGAACCGGCAGCGGGCGTTTCATTCCTCTATGACGACGAGGTGAACCTCATCGCCACCGGTGAGGACCTCAACTTCCGCAGCATCGACAACATCGCCGGGGACAATTTCTTCTGGTATCGCGGCAACCGAGAGGCTTTCGTGACGCCAGGCCGCGAAGTTGTCGTTCCGGCGTGGCTGATCTTCGGTGTGGGCAGCGACCGCGAAGCACTGGTGGAAGCCCTCGACAGTGACTATTCGCTCGGCGAAGCCACCGTCGGCGGCATCACGGTGGCGGCCGTGGAGGTGGCCATCACGCCGCCCACCGATCCGGGGCTCGCCAGCGGCAGCACCCTGCAACTGGCGGCCACGGTCGAGGGCGCCAACGATACCGGCGTGCTCTGGAGCAGCGGCGATCTGACCGTAGCCACGATCGGCAACGACGGCCTCGTCACCGGCCAGGGCGCCGGTGAGGTCACCATCACCGCGCGCAGCCGCGCCAATCCGGATGTGAGCGACAGCGTGGTGCTCGAAGTGGAGGCCCTGAGCGCGGCCTTCAGTGCCCATCCCAGCAGCGGCGACACGAACACCGTGTTCGCCTTCGATGCGGGCGCATCCGAGGGCGATATCACGAGCTACGTCTGGGACTTCGGCGACGGCGCAAGCGCGACCGGCATCACCGCCAACCATCAGTATGCTGCGCCCGGTGACTATGCGGTGGTGCTCACAG
>SKUB01000173.1 GCA_007122315.1 Pseudomonadales bacterium
CGATCACGGCCGCCAGCCCGGTGCCGGAAGCGATGCGATGGCGCCAGTTCCGCTGCATCCGCTCACCCGGCCTTACGCAGGTCGATGACGATAGCGGTTGCGATGAGCCAGCCACCGATCATGACCAGGAAATAGAGCAGGTCGCGCAGGTCGAGCACACCCCTGGCGATGCCCTGGAAGTGGGTGAGGATGCTCATCGCCGCGATCGCCTCCAGCAGCATTGGTGGCAGCCAGCCCTCGGCCGTGTCGAGCACCATGGGAAAGCCCGCGATCGTGAACAGAAAGCCGACGGCAGCCGTCAGGATGAAGGCAATGACCTGATTGGTGCTTGCCGCCGACATGCAGGAGCCGATGGCCAGATAGGCGCCGGCCATGAGCCAGCTTCCCAGGTAGCTCGCCAGAATGACCCCATGATCCGGTTGCCCGAGGAAGCTGACCGTCAACCAGATCGGGAAAGTCAGCAGTAGGGCTGTGCCCACCACGATCCAGGCGGCGAGGAACTTTCCGAGCACCGCTTCCCGCAGCCGGACCGGCAATGTCAGCAGCAGCTCCAGGGTTCCACTGCGTCGGTCCTCGGCCCACAGGCGCATGGCGATGGCGGACACCAGGAACAGATACAGCCAGGGATGAAACCCGAAGAACGGCGTGAGATCGGCCTGCCCGCGTTCGTAGAAGCCTCCGAGCTGGAACGTGAAAACGCCGTTCAGGACGAGAAAGATGACGATGAAAACGTAGGCCAGCGGAGTCGCGAAGTAGCTGCCGAGTTCCCGCAGCATGATGGCGGTCATGGCGCGCACTCAGGCGTTCTCCGCCGGCGGCCCGAGGGTGAGCTCGCGAAACACCTCGTCGAGTCGACCCCGGTGCAGCCAGAACTCCCGGATGGGTGCGCCGCTGGCATCGAGACGTTCTCGAACCCGGTCGATGACAGGGCCGCCGACTGCGTCCCGCGTCACGAACAGTGTCCAGTCCTGCCCGTTGCGATCCTCCGAACGCAGATCGGCGACCCCGTCGATGCCTGTGAAAACGTCCGCCCGTACTGGTCTGTCCAACCGCAGGGCAATGGCGCCATGCCAACGTGATCGCGCTGCGAGCGCATCCGGCGTCGCGTCAGCCACGAGACGTCCCCGGCGGATGATCACGGCACGGGTGCAGACTGCCTCGACCTCCTCGAGGATGTGGGTGGACACGATCACGATCTTGTCGCGGGACAGGGAGGTAATCAGATCCCGTACCTGCTGCTTCTGGTTCGGGTCGAGTCCGTCGGTGGGCTCATCGAGAATCAGCACCGCTGGATCGTGCAGCAGCGCAAGCGCCAATCCGACGCGGCGTCGGAAGCCCTTCGACAGCGACTCCATCGGGCGCAGCAAGACCTCCTCGAGTGCCAGCTGCGTGACCAGCTGCTGCATGCGGGCATCGCGCACGGATGCCGGCATGCCACGGACACGGGCGGCGAATCGCAACAGCCCGAACGGCGTCATGTCCGGCCAGGCCGGCGCGCCTTCCGGCAGATAGCCAAGCAGGCGCTTGACTGCGAGCGGAGATCGGCTGACGTCGTGGTTGCCGATGCGGACGCCACCTGCACTCGGGGCGAGGAACCCGGCGATGACCTTCATGGTGGTGGTCTTGCCCGCACCGTTCGGGCCGAGAAAGCCGAGAATTTCGCCGGCCCCGACGCTGAAACTGAGGTCGTCCACCGCAGTTACGGGTCCGAAGTGGCGGCTTAGATGGTCGACCTCGATCATGACGGAATCGCATGCGGATTCGGGCAGGCACCGAGACTGCAGCAGTGACTGCTGTGGTCGGGCCGCGGGGAGTATGCAAACGGCCCGGTTTTGATTCAAGCGCAGGGCAGGGTCGCGATGCACCGAAATGGTGCGCGCCTGTCTGGCAGCCGCATCGATTGCACCGATTCGGGAAAGCCATTTATGAATAAATACTTACATCATGCTTACAACGTTCTGACAGCCTTGGTCTCAGCGATGACCTAGCATCCTCTGCGTCAACCGTGCCGTGGCCGGCAACAAGGATTTTGAACGGAGGCACAGCGATGCTGGTATTGACCCGTAGGGCAGGCGAGTCCGTCATGATCGATGGGACCGTCGAGATCAAGGTACTGCGAATTCGCGGCAATCAGGTTCATCTGGGCATCGAAGCCCCGTCCGAGACGCAGATCCATCGGCACGAAGTCTGGGTTCGCCTGCAGGAGCAGGAGGAGTCAGGGTCGGCCCCGGGATCCGAGCGTGCCCGCGATGCAACCACTGCTCCGGCCGGGGCGCACTCCTGACCGCTGCCGGTTGACCCATTCTGGCAGGATTCGTGCATATCTCTCGTTGCCACCGCATGGGAGGTCCATTCGTCATCGTGACATGCTCCCGTGCGACGCTGGTTCCACCACATGGAACCACCGTCACATCCCAACGGGAGCTCGAACAGACATGGACAAGCTGAAGATACTCGACGCATCCTTCCTCTACGCCGAGACGGCGAATACGCCCATGAACATTGCGGCGGTGCAGCACTTCGAACTGCCGCCGGGACGCGAAGACGGCTTCTTCGATGAACTCAAGGCGTACATCGACGCCCGCGTGCACCTGATTCCGTTCATGACCAAGCGCCTGAAGGCGACGCCGTTCGGCATGGATCATCCGGTCTGGGTGCAGGATGATCGCTTCGATATCGACTATCACGTGCAGCGGACACGGGTGCCCGGACCGGGAACCCAGAGCCAGCTCGAACAGACCGTAGCCCGACTCCACGAAACCCCGCTGGACCGCAGTCGGCCGCTCTGGCAGTACTGGCTGATCGAGGGCCTCGAGTCTGGTCACGTGGCCTGGTACACCAAGTACCACCACGCCTGCATCGACGGCATGGCGGGCCAGGCAATCATCGACATCCTGTTTGCGGATGCACCTGAAATTCCGGCCATTCCCGCGCCAACGACGCTCGAGGCAGAAGCCGCACCGGGGGTGGTCTCGTTGCTCTGGGATGCCACCCGGAACGCCACGGCGCAGCCGCTGCGCACCGCACGCAGTCTGCCGAGTCTTGCCCGTACGGCCTGGAGCCTCGGCCGGCGTGCGTTCAGTCGCGACGAGGCGGGTCTCGGCGCCCTCGGTCAGCGTGCTCCGAAGACCCGGTTCAACGTTGCTGTGGGGCCGTATCGCAGCTTCTCCTTCGGCAGTCTGCCGCTGTCCGGCTTGAAGGCCGTCGGCAAACCCCATGGCTGCAAGGCCAACGATGTCTTCATGGCAGTCTGCGCCGGCGCGCTCGCACGCTATCTCGACGAGCGTGGAGAACTGCCGGCACGGCCTCTGATCGCCGGCGCCCCCGTTTCCCAGCGCGTCGCGGAGGACAAGAGCATGAGCAACCAGGTCAGCATGCTGCTGACCTCTCTGGAGACCCACATTGTCGATCCGGTGGCTCGGATGCTCGCGATCCGCGACTCCGCGAACGTCGGCAAGGCCGTGGTAGCTGATCTTGCGGCCGCCGGCGGGTTGGACAACCTGTCTGTGCCGGGTCTTCCGGCAGCATTCCAAAGCGTCATGTCGGTTGCCGATCGCCTGCGTCTGGGCGACTTCCTGCCCATGCCCCTGAATGTCGTGATCTCGAACGTGCCCGGTCCGCGGCGGCCTGTCTTCCTCAATAGGGCGCGCATGCTTACCCACTATCCGGTGTCCATCCCGGCTCACGGCACGGCAATGAACATCACCGTGCAGTCGTATCAGGACCGGATGGATTTCAGCATCACGGCCTGCCTCGATGCC
>SKUB01000205.1 GCA_007122315.1 Pseudomonadales bacterium
CCGGTGGGGGCCCGAGACGCTCGAGGGTCCGCTTGACATCGCGCAGACGCTCACGGGCTTTCTGGCCCACCGGTTCCGCCTCGGATTGCAAGCGGCGCAGATCCGCGATCACCTCTGCCGGACTTCGGTCCTCGAAGCCGGCCGACAAGTCTGCCTCCGCTTCGGCAATCGCCGACCGCCAGGCTTCGGTATGTTCCCGCAAGGTGGGTTCGGGCTCTTCAGCGAGCAGGCCTGCAGTCGGCAACCACAGGAGCAGCGCGCAGAGGAGGAGGCTGCAGCGCGAAGAAGGCCCACGAGACTGCGTCGGCGATGCCATCAGCGGCGTGGTCGCGCCTCTCCTGGAGTGTCCACTCCGTCTGCGCCTTGCCCTGACTCCATGTGGCTTCTCCTGCTACGAGTCGGTGCCAGCATGCTGCTGGCAGCCTGAGTCGTGACAGTGCGAGCCTACTCGCAGGCATGCGGTCGCTCCGTGCTCGATCGAACACAGTGACGCCAGGGGTGCGCGCTCGATACAGTGAATGCCCTGGCCCGGCGAACGGTACGCGCTGCCTCGTCCAGGGATCGCTTTGTCTGCTTCGCCGCGCCAAACTGCGTCGATTGAATGCGTAACGGAGTCACCACATGTCCGAGAAAACTGCCCGCATGGCCGCCATCGACGCTCGCCCGGCGATGTTTCGCAATCATCCGCTCGGATTCATCCTGTGCCTGCTGTTGATCCCGGCGCTGGGTCTCGGACTCCTGATCCTGCTGTGGTGGTATCTGCAGACGCGTTCGGTCCGCCTGCGTATCGATGCAGATCAGGTGCACTTGGAACAGGGTCTATTGAGCAAGAGTCACGTGGATCTCGACATTGGCCAGATCCGGACCGTGAAGGTGGAACAGAGCTTCTTCAACCGGATCTTTCGCGTTGGCGCCATTGCGGTGTACACCACCGGCGACAATCCCGAATTTCGCGTAACGGGCCTTCCTGATCCGAACAACATTCGCGACTACATAAGGCAGCGCCGCGAGGCGGTGGCATGAGTCGGAGCGACCGGCGAGACAGCCGCCTCGCACTCCGTGTCCTGCTCGGCACATCGGCCCTGGTGGCGCTGCTGGTCGCACTCCTGGTCCTGGCAGCTGCGGTGTCGCTACCGGGTCTGTCGGAATGGGTCGCCGTGACCTTTGATGATGGTATTGGGCTGAAGAATGCAGCCCTCGCGGCCGCGATCGCCTCGGTGGTGATCTCGATCTTCTTTGCGCTCACAGCGGGCGAAGGCCTGATTGGCGAGCTGCAGTTCATGATCCCCGGCTTCTTTCTGTTCTTCGTGTTCTTCTGGCTGATGCTCGCCTGGATCTTCTGAATTCGATCGGGGTTCAGGCAGTCCCTCCCCCACATCCGCGCTCGGAAGCGTACCCGTCCAAGCGGCCTTGATCCGCCTCCCGGTGCCCGAATCTCCATTTGTCGTTTACAAAGTTGGGCAGCGCACAGATCGGGCGGCGCGGCATATCTATGTTTTCCAGCCCTAAGTGCGTTGGCGCACCAAGGGCGAGTCCATTCGGGATTACCTGTCATCCGTTTGCCTTCACCATCCGGAGGCCCAGCCATGTCAGCCCAAAATTCCGGCGCCGCAGCGCACAAGAAGCTCAACGCCCAAGTTCATAGAACCCAACTCGATAAGCTCAGCCTGTTTGATGCTTCGTTCCTCTATGCCGAGACCGCCAGCGTGCCCATGAACATCGCCGGGCTCCAACATCTCGACGTGCCGGAGAAGCAGCGTGAGGCATTCTTCCGGTCGCTACAGAACCACCTCGAAGATCGGGTTCACCTGGTCCGATTCATGACGCGCCGCCTGAAGTACACGCCGTTTGGTTTCGACCATCCGATCTGGGTGCGCGACGCGGACTTCGACATCGACGAGCACGTCAAGCGCATCCGTTTGCCTGCGCCCGGAACCCCACAGCAGCTCGAGCAGCTCGTCGCGCGGTTGCACGAAAAGCGCCTCGATCGCAGCCGTCCCCTGTGGGAATTCTGGCTTATCGAAGGGCTGGAAAACGGTCTTTGCGCCTGGTACACCAAATATCACCACGCCTGCATGGATGGCGTTGCCGGACAGGCCGTCGTTGATTTCCTCTGCAGCGACACGCCTGCCATTCCGCCAGTACCGAAGCACGCGTGCGGCAGCGACGGCTGTGACGTGGAGGATCCGGGCCTCATGGCATTGCTGTGGGACGCGGCCCGGAGCACGGCCAGCCAGCCTCTGCGAAGCCTCGCGGCTCTGCCTGACATCGCCTCTGCGGCCTGGGCGCTGGGAGAGCGTGCGCTGGGTGCCGAGAGGGGCCTTGGCGCCTACGGGCAACGCGCGCCGCGTACCCGACTCAACGTGGCGGTGAGCCCGCACCGGACCTTTGCGATGGGGACGCTGTCACTGTCGGGCATGAGGGCACTGGGCAAACCCTTGGGCTGTACGGTCAACGATGTCTTCCTGGCCGTGTGTGCAGCCTCGCTGGCCCGCTATCTCGGGCTGCGTGGCGAACTGCCGCGGGATCCCCTGATCGCTGGTGCTCCGGTGTCCGTGCGCAAGCCGGGCGACCAGAGCATACGCAATCAGGTCAGGATGCTGCTCACATCGCTCGAGACCCAGCGCTCTGATCCGATCGAGCGATTGCTTGCGATCCGCGACTCGGCTGCGATCGGCAAGGCCGTGGTTGCAGATATGGCCAGCGCGGGGCTCGAAGACCTCAACGTTCCGGGCCTACCGCTCGCGATGGGCGGGCTGATGAGAGCGGCCGATCGCTTGCGTATCGGTGATTTCGTGCCGATGCCATTCAACGTCGTGATATCCAACGTTCCCGGTCCACGCCGGCAGAAGTGGCTCAACGGCGCTGCTCTGCGCAGCCACTTTCCGGTCTCGATCCCTGCCCATGGTGTGGCGCTGAACATTACCGTGCAGTCCTATCTGGATCGCATGGACTTCAGTCTCACGGCCTGCAAGGAAGCCGTTCCGGACGTCGAGATGCTGCGTGATTTCATGAGCGACGCCTTCGAGGAGCTGTGGCAGGCTGCGGGGATGCCACGCGCGTCCGGCGTCAGAGCGGTGAAGCTGTCCGCGGCAGTCGTCACCCAGGAAGCGGAATTGCCCGAGCCGGAGCTCGCGTGGGAGGACGTGCAGCAACCCCACGATCGGAGCGCGGCAGGGTGATGCGCGACGCCAGGCAGCCTCAGGCTGCCTGGCGTCTCGCGGGGAGAACGGTCTTCAGCGGCCACGAACCTGCAGCGTTTGCACGACGTCCGTCCATGCGGTGACGGACAGCGCACCATGCCGTGAGGCGCCACCGATGATGTAAAGGCGCTCGCCATGCGCCTGGATGCGGTGGTCCCCACCGTGGCTCAGGCATGGTCGGAAGGATTTCCCAACGCTCCGAGCCTGGCGCGAGGCGCCAGAAATTGGCTTCCGCTCGCCAGGGACCACTCAGCGACGCGGCCCCTCCAGCGAAAGAGAGCGCGCCACCGAGTGCGGCGGCGGCGCCATGGTGGCGCGCTGCCGGCAGGGATGGGCCTCGCTCCCACTGTCGCGACCCGGGCTCGTAGAAGTAGAGGCTGTCGAGGACGCGGCCGAGCCCGCCGATGCCGCTCCGGGACCGAATGGCCTTGCAGGAGAGATGTTGCTGCGGTCTCCCATCAGAGCAGCCCTCCACTCCAGCGAATGGCCCGGTATGCCATCATGGCTGTCAGGAACAGGCCGCGAGGAGAACAGCAAGTGAGATTTGATCA
>SKUB01000239.1 GCA_007122315.1 Pseudomonadales bacterium
CGGGTGCTCGATCTGACCTGTCCCGAGGCGCTGCAGCATGTCTTCGCGACCCTTGATGACCTCCTTCGTCGCCATGCCATCGACTATCTGAAGTGGGACCACAATCGCACGCTGACGGAGGCTGCGGCAGATGGCAGCCCCGGTCATGTCGGCCAGACCCAGGGCCTGTATCAGCTGCTCGACCGGCTGCGCGCGGCCCATCCCGAGGTGGAGATCGAATCCTGTGCCAGCGGCGGTGGACGCCTCGACTGGGGCGTGCTCGAACGCTGTCATCGGGTGTGGAGCAGCGACAGCAACGACCCGGTCGTGCGTGCGCGGATCATGGTGGGCGCGGGCCTGTTTCTGCCGCCGGAAGTGCTTGGCGTGCATGTGGGCCCGGAGCGCGCCCATACCACGGGCCGCTCGACCTCCCTGGACTTCCGCGCTGCAGTCGCGTTGTTGGGACATTTCGGCCTGGAACTGGATCTGCTGGCGTTGTCCGATCCGGACCGGGAGCGGCTTGGCGCGCACGTGGCCCGTTACAAGCGTCTGCGGAACCTGCTGCACTCCGGTCGGCATGCGACACCGGTGTTCGATGCGGACCACCTCGTGCGTGTGGTCACCGCTGAGGATCGCCGCAGCGCACTGCTGATCGTCCTGCGGCTCGACGATCGCGTTCCGGGACGGCCGTTGCAGTTCCGCTGCGGGGGACTGGATCCATCCTGCGACTACCGGCTGCAGCTTGCCGAGCCATTGCCGGACCCGGACCTGCGTCCGGTCTGTGTAGTTGGCGGCAAGGACTTTGCGTCGTCCCGAGCGGTGGTGTCCGGTGCCTGGCTGGCTCATGCCGGCCTGCGTCTGCAGCTGCCGGCGCCTCAGACTGCGGCCGTTTTCGAACTGCAGGCGTGCTGAGCACGCTGGTCCGCGTCAGGACTTCCCAAGAATGGCATCCTCGCCGTAGAGGGCGGCGGCGAATTTCTCCACGTTCGGTCCGCGGCGCAGGTGATGGCCGCCGTCGACGGACAGGATGACGCCGGTGATCCAGGTGGCTTCCGGGCCGCACAGGAAGCGCACCGCTTCGGCGATGTCTTCCACCTTCCCGGTACGACGGATCGGCATGCAGTCGAGGTAATCGGCGAGTACATCCGGGTCATCCTGCAGACCCTGGCTGAGGTCGGTTTCCACCAGTCCCGGACAGACTGAATTGCAGCGTACACCGGCGATGCCAAGTTCGTCCGCGGTATTCTGGGTGAGCATGTCGATGGCTGCCTTGCTGGCGCAGTAGGCCCCCATGAAACGATGGGTGCGCACGCCGGCGATGGATGAAATGGCGCACATTGCACCTCCTCCGGAAGCCGCAATGGCCGCACCGGCGTGCTTGTAGGTGAGCAGCGTGCCGTTGAGGTTGGTGCGCATCACCCGCTCGAAATCCCCCAGATCCTGATGGATGACCGGACCCAGTGCCCCGGTGCCGGCATTGGCCACGGCCACGTCGAGTCTGCCGTCATCGCCGCGCGCAGTCGCCACCGCGCGCGCCACGTCTTCCTCTGCCGCCACGTCGCCGGCAACGGTGAGCACCTGGCCGGGAGGCGCCTGCAGCGCGGTGAGCGCGGCCTCCAGGCGTTCCTCGTCGCGGCCCATGAGGGTGACGGTCGCACCGTCCGCGATGAAGCGCGCGGCGCAGGCGAGTCCGATACCGCTGCCGCCGCCGGTGATCAGGATGCGCCAGCCTGCCAGTTTTGCTTCGCTCATGGTCTACGACCCCTCGTCCGCTCGTGTATGGCCCGGCCGGGCATGATAGAAGGCTGGAACGCGTCCGTCACCGACTCGCACGGGCGGATGCGTCCTCCTATTGGCGCCGGGTAGAGGAGCTGAGCATGGATTTCGAAGACGTGGCACGCACGACTTTCGCGGCACGGGCATTCACCGAGGAGGCGGTGGACGATGCGACCGTCGCGCAGATCCTCGAGGTGGCCCGATTTGCGCCCAGTGGCGGCAATCGTCAGGGCTGGCGGGTGATCGTCGTACGCGATGCGGTCACACGCAGTCGCATGCGGGAGCTGATGGAGCCGGTTGCCCGCCGTTACGTGGCCCAGCGCATGCTGGGTGAGAACCCCTACAGCACGGTGACCCCGAGCCGGGTCACCGAGGAGCAGGTGGCTGCCGTGACGTTGCCGGCAGGCCTCCTGGATTGGGTCGACACGGCGCCCGTGATCCTGGTGGTGACCGTCGATCTCGACGTGGTGGCGAGTTTCGACGTGGACCTTAAGCGGGTGGGTGTCATCAGCGGCGCATCCATCTATCCCTTTGCCTGGAACATTCTGCTGGCGGCCCGGGCCATCGGGCTCGGGGGGACACTTACGACGTTTCTGGCCGGTACCGAGGCCGATGCATGCGAGCTGTTCGGAATTCCGGAAGGGCATGCGCTAGCAGCGGTCATGCCCATCGGACGGCCCGTCCGGCAACTGACGCGCCTTTCGCGACGGCCCGTGTCCGAATTCGCCACGCTCGAACGCTTCGACGGTCCGTCCCTGGGTTGAATCTGGTCAGACGATTGGGGGCCTCAGCGGACGTCCGGCCGCACGTCGAACGAGATGGAGATCTGCGGCCGACTCTGCGGGAAGGGCAGCGTCCCGTGGTAGAAATAGGACGGAAAAAGGTAGAGCCGGCCTTCGCGTGGCGCCACCCGGCGGACGCGCGGAGTGGTCGGAAAGTGCAGGTCCGCGGTGGGTCGACCGAATTCGAGCCAGCCGGCTTGGGTCTCGTCATCGGCGTCCATGCCGCTGGGCAGCTGCACGTAGTAGACGCCGGTCAGCCAACCCTGCGGATGCATGTGTGCCACCTCATGGCCGCCTGACTGCAGCAGCAGTGCCCAGGAACTGATGCGGTGGCGCCGTGGTGCGGCAGCAATGAAGGGATGCTCCGGATCGTTGGGCAGATCCTTGCGGTACTGGCGAATGGCCTTTTCGATCTGGCGCTTGAACGCCGCCATCGGTCCGAGCCGGCCTTTCAAGAGCTCTCCCGTGCGATGACCGTTGCGGGTGGAGCGGCCGGGCGGAGCGCGCTCCAGCGTCGGGTGACGCTGGATGTGTGCGGCCAGGGCCTTGTTGAAGCTTTCGAGGTTCGGATAACCCTTGGGCGCCTTCAGCCGATAGCTGCGCAGGAAATGCTCGTGGTCGAGCAAACGGTCCGCAGCGGCCAGGTCACCGGCGGCTTCCAGGGCGTGGGCCTTGAACGCCAGAGCGCGTGAATCCCGTGGTGCATGTTCGAGTCGGCGGCTGCATACGGCCACGGCGTCCTGCGGACGATTCGCTGCAAGGTGCAGGTCGCAGAGGCTGTAGCTGGCTTCGGCGAGGTCCGGGTCCAGTTCGATGGCGCGTTCGTGAGCGGCCACGGCAGCCGGATCATCGCCGCGGGCACGGTCGACGGCGCCACTGTTGAGCCAGAAACCGGCATGATCCGGTAGGTGCTCGAGGGCCAGATTCATGCGTGCCCGCGCAGCGTCGAGATCCCCGGTGGCCTGATGGATCATGGCGAGGCTGGTATGGGCACCGGCGTGTTCAGGCACCACTGCCAGGACCTTTTCATACAGCACGCGCGCGTCCTGCAAGGCGCCTGCGCGATGGCGTTCGATGGCCAGTGCCATGGCCTCTTCAACATCGAGAACCCGCTGTGTGCTCACCTGTGCTGTCACTCCCGGATGGTCAGGGTCGTTGCTGATGCGGCCATGCTCTCACGGCAGGATCGGGCCGCCCAGATTACACAAC
>SKUB01000114.1 GCA_007122315.1 Pseudomonadales bacterium
TCCTCGGCGGTGGCCGCCAGATGCTGCGTCCTCTGGATCTCGACGATCTCAGTGGAGCCATACTGCTGGCCTGCAAACACCCGCCAGCGGAAACCGTGATCCACGAGCTGACGGGGCCGGAGGCGCTGACCCAGCGCGCGCTCATGCAACGCGTGGCGGGCATGCTCGGGCACGAACTGCGGATCGTGGCGCTACCGATCTGGAGCGCGAAGCTGGCCGCGGGGCTCATTCGGGCCCTGCGCGGTGCCGGCGTGTCGCCGGCGGTGATCGACGTCATCACCGCAGCGGAGCAGATCGACCACAATGCGGATGCCGACCTCGGGCTGACGTTGACCCCGCTGGATGACACGCTGCGGAAGTTCGTAACGGCTGCATGAAGGATCAGGCATGAGTGATCACGACACCACAGAGCAACTGGACCCGTTACCGGACGGGCACAAACCCGCAGGGTCCAGTCGCTGGAATACCCTGGGCCGCGTGTTCTTCCTGCTGATCACGGCGGCTTGCTTCACCTACCTGTACTTCCGCCTGCAGGGTGCGGCTAGCCGTGAGGGCCTGACCCTCGTCGAATACATGGTCGACGTGTTCGCCAACGTGCAGTGGCTGCCCTGGCTGCTGCTGATGATGGGCTATTCCTGCCTGTTCTTCCTGATCGACACGCTGGTGGTCACCCGGGCTCTGAACTGGTTCGTGGTGAAGATCCGCTATCGGGACATTCTTCCGATCCGGGCCAGCGCCTACATCATCTCCATTTTCAACGAACAGATCGGCAAGGGCGCGATGGCGTTCTATCTGAATCGTCGCGACGGTGCGCCGGGCTGGGAAGTGGCTTCGGTGATGCTGTTCATCATGTTCTGCGAGTTCTTCTATCTGCTCATCTGGGCGACCACCGGCTACTTCTTCAGCAGCAGTGTTCTCCCGGACGTATTCGTGATGATTCCAGTCATCGCGGTGGGTGCCGCGGTGGTGTTCGCACTCTGGGTGATGTACTTCCGTGGTCTGCTGCTGCCGCGCAACAGCCTGCGTGAGCGGCGCATCCTGCATGCGTTTCGCAGAGCGCAACTGAAACACTACGCCATGTTCTTCCTGCTCCGCTCGCCGGCACTGCTCGCTGCGGTGTTCGTATACAGCACGGCGCTGAACCTGTTTGGCGTGGAGGCGACCTTCCTCGGGGTGCTCGGCTATCTGCCCGTGATCTTTTTTGCCGCCTCGGTTCCCACCCCCATGCGTGCGGCAGCCATCACCCTCTGGGTCGTGCTGTTCCCGGAGAACGAAGGGCAGATGGCTGCATTCGGATTCGTGCAGCACAACTTCTTCATTCTGTTCAACGGGCTGATCGGACTGCTGTTCTTCAAGCGCGCCCAGCGGGAACTGTTCGGGCCCGTCAAGGTTGGGTCTGCCGGCGCATGATCGCTCACGGCCTCACCGGGCTGCGTCTGCTGCTGGTGGTGCCGACGGCGCTGGCGTTTGCCGATCCCGTCCTCTGGCCGGCCTGGTACCTGGCGCTGTTCATCGTTGTCGCCATCGCCTCGGATGTCCTCGATGGCGTCATGGCCCGCAGGCACGGCACGGCCTCAGCGGCGGGACAGCTCTTCGATCACGGTACGGATTGTCTGTTCGTGGCGGCCGCACTGGCAGGCGCAGCCCATGCGGGTCTGGTGACCTGGCTGCTGCCGCCGCTGGTGCTTGTCGCGTTCGGTCAGTACGTCCTCGATTCCCGCCTGCTGCATCGGGAACGACAGTTGCGCGGCAGCTTCATCGGCCGCTGGAATGGAGTGCTCTACTTCGTACCTTTGGTCGTACTGGCCGCGTCGCGCCTCGAAACCTTCGCCCCGCTGGAAACGTTGCTGCTCGAGACCGGGCGCTGGATGGCCTGGCTGCTGGTGGCGTCGACCCTGCTGTCCATTCTCGATCGGGCCGTCGCGCCGCTGCGGCAGGGTGCCACAGGCTGATTCAGTCGCAGCGCAGCGTGGTTCAGAGACAGTGGGCGGGGCGGGGCAGGCCCGCGATACGGGCGGCTGTCTTCGCCGGGCTGCCGCCGAACAGCCGCATGAGATGAATGCTGCGTCCCTTCTCCGCGCCGAGATCGCCGGTCACGGCTTTCGCCAGGGCACGGTTGTTGGGTGCCAGCTTGTAGCGCGCGTAGAACGCCCGCAGGACTTCGACGATCTCCCAGTGGGCAGCTTCGAGCTGGATGCCGTCGCGTGCCGCCAGCGCTTCCGCCACCTGCGGCGTCCAGGCATCCAGGTCCCTCAGATAGCCTTCCTTGTCCAGCGGCGGCAGCGCGTCCATGGCCTGCTCAGAACCAGCTCATGACGCGATCGCAGTGGACGCAGAGGTCCACGAAGCCTGCCTCGTCAATGACCCGCACCCCGTCCGCAAGTCGGGTCTGCAGGCCCCGCGCTGCGATGTCTGCCGCCAGGGCGTGGCAGACATGGCCCAGGAGCGCCTGGGAACCCGTCGAATCCGCCACGGCGGCGTAGACGCCGTCCTCTATGAGCAGCAGGGCATCGCCGGGGGCTAGCACCCGCAGACAGGAGGCGAGGGCATCACTGCGCGTGGGGCTCTTGTTGATGAGATGCAGGGTGGCCATCAGAAGCTCAGGACCCGGTCGACGTCGGCGATCAGGGCGGCCAGTTCGGCGTCATTGATCACGGTCACATCGAGCAGCAGATCCTCCGGCGTCAGTCCTCGAGCGGCCAGCGACGGGCCGTGCACGCGCAGGTCGGTGACCTCGTAGACGGGCAGGGCGCTCCAGTTGGCCGCCAGATCGCGACAGCCCAGCGCGTGGACGTCCTGACTCCGGACCAGCTGAAAGACGCCGTCACCCTCGAACAGAACGGTGAGCGGCGGTTCGAACACGGACGTGGCCAGGATGGCTTCCAGCGCCTCCTCCCCGGCGGGATGGCCATGAGGCGGTGTGCGCAGATGGAACAGCAGGTGCGCCACGGCATCAGCCTCCGAAGGTCACCATCCGGTCCGCGTCCAGCGCTGCGTCTGCGAGCTGGCCGAGTCCGGAGATCACGAATTCCGGCCGTACGCTGGCCGCCGGACGCTCGTAGCGATCCGCCTCGGACGCATCGAGCATGCCGCGCTTGAGCGCCGAGGCGACACAGATCACCAGATCGAGGTCGTGTTCGCGTCCGAGCGCCGCCCAGGACGCGCTGAGGTCCTCTTCGTCCTGGGGGACGACGGACAGGGTATTGGCGTTGTAGGTGCCGTCGCCGTGGAAGAAGACCCGGTGGACGTCATGACCGGCGTCGAGGACGGCTTGGGTGAAACGCAGGGCGGAGCGGGAACTTTGACTGGAAGCGGGGCCCGAGCGGACGACGATGGCAATGCGCATGGGGGGATTCCGTCACAGCGGTCGCGTCCGCGCCCGGGCTTGCAAGCCCCGGGCGCGTCCGCTGCGATGCCGCTGGCTCAGTCGTCCGCGAGGCCGATCAGGTGCAGCAGCGACAGGAAGATGTTGTAGAGCATCACGTACAGGGTGACGGTGGCGCTGATGTAGTTGCGCTCGCCGCCGTGCACGATGGCGCTCGTCTGCCACATGATCAGGCCGGAGGCGAGGAACAGGAACATCACGGAGATGGTCGTGCTGAGCGCCGAGATCTGCAGGAAGTAGTTCGCGATCGCGGCGATGAACGCCACCAGGATGCCCACGAACAGAAACCCGGTCATGAAGCTGAAGTCGCGCTTGGTCACCAGCGTGTAGGCGGACAATCCGAAGAAGATCACGGCCGTCCCGCCAAGCGCCATCAGCACCGGCTCCATGCCGCCCATGGCGATGTAGGCATTGAGAATGGGACCAATGGTCAGACCCATGAACCCGGTGAGTGCAAAGGTCCACACCAGACCCCAGGCACTGTCGCGGGTCTTGTGAATGGCGAACAGGAACCCGAAGTAGGGCAGCAGCATCCACAGCCCCATGAAGGGCATGTTCATGGCCATGGAGAAGCCGGCCGTGACGGCGCTGAACGCGACGGTCATCGCCAGCAGAGCGTAGGTATTGCGCAGAACCTTGGCCGCGTCGGCATCCAGCGTGGTCGTGGTGGATGCTGTGGTGGCGGCGCGGGTCGTGATATCCACGGGGCGTCGCTGTTCCATGACTACTCCTTCGGTTGTTCTAAAGCCCGTTACCGGCATGACGGCTGCCCGCAGCAGCGGACATCCTTTGGACAGGTTATATACGGACTGGTTCCGCCCATTGCAAGGCATAGCGGTCAGGCCGGAGACTTGAACCTCACGCGGTGCGCTCGCAGAGAGTGGGCGACCGTTCGCATCAAGGGAGCATGAGATGACGCAGCAGACGACGCTGCTGGTCGAGGGCATGCACTGCGCGTCCTGCGTGGGACGGGTGGAGCAGGCATTGCGCACGATCCCCGGGGTCGAACAGGCGGCCGTGAATCTTGCGACCGGTACGGCGAGCGTCCATCTGCGGGACGACTTCGGCAGCGCGGACACGCTGTGTGCCGCGGTGGCGGACGCCGGCTATGCGGCCACCCTGAAGACGGCGGCCAGCGTCGCCGACGCGGGCGAACGGCAGGCGGACGAGGTGATGCGTCTGCAGCGGACGCTGCTGATCGCTGCCGTGTTCACCCTGCCCATCTTCGTGCTCGACATGGGCAGCCATTTCATCCCGCCCATGCACCACTGGCTGCTGGCCAACGTGGGTCAGCAGAACCTCTTCTATCTGTTCTTCGTCCTCGGCAGCGTGGTGCAGTTCGGACCGGGCCGCGAGTTCTATCGCGCCGGGCTGCCCGCGCTCCTGCGCGGAGCGCCGGAGATGAACTCTCTCGTCATGCTCGGGACCAGCGCCGCCTGGGGCTACTCGGTGGTGGCCACGTTCACGCCGAACGTGCTGCCCGAAGGTACGGTGAACGTCTACTACGAGGCCGCCGCTGTCATCATCACCCTGATCCTGCTCGGGCGCTGGCTGGAGGCGCGGGCGCGGGGTCGGACCGGGGAGGCCATCCAGCGCCTGCTGAGTTTGCAGGCCCCGGAAGCGCGGGTGATCCGCGATGGCCAGGCCGAGACCGTCGCGGTCGAGTCCGTGCGCGTCGGGGATCTGATCGAGGTCCGCCCCGGTGAACAGATTCCGCTGGACGGGCAAGTCGTGGAAGGCGAAGCCCATGTCGACGAGTCCATGCTCACCGGGGAACCGGTGCCCGTGTACAAGCTCGCGGACGCCGAAGTGGTGGGCGGCACCCTGCTCAGGAGCGGCAGTCTGCGCTTCGAAGTGACCCGCATCGGTGAGGACACCGTGCTGGCCCGCATCGTGCGTCTGGTGGAGGACGCCCAGGCCACGAAACTGCCCATCGAGGCCCTGGTGGACCGGGTCACCGGCGTCTTCGTCCCCATCGTGATCGGCGTCGCGCTGCTCACCTTCCTGATCTGGCTCGCCATCGGACCGCAGCCGGCGCTGACCTTCGCGCTGGTCAATGCGGTGGCGGTGTTGATCATCGCCTGCCCCTGCGCTATGGGACTGGCCACCCCGACCTCGATCATGGTCGGGACCGGCAAGGGTGCCGAGCTCGGCGTGCTGTTCCGGCGCGGCGACGCCCTGCAGGCCCTGCGCGACGTGGACGTGGTCGCGTTCGACAAGACGGGCACCCTGACCGAGGGCCGCCTCACCCTGACGGACCTCGAGTGCGTCGGGGACTGGGCCGAGGCAGACGTACTGCGTTGGGCAGCAGCAGCGGAACGTCGCTCGGAACACCCGGTGGGCGAGGCCATCGTCAACGCGGCGGAGGAGCGCGAATTGCAGCTGCCTGAACCGGAGCAGTTCCGTTCCGAGGCGGGGCAGGGTGTGGCGGCGCGCGTCGAAGGACACGACATTCGCGTCGGTTCCGCGCGCTATCTCGCCCGGGAGGGCGTGGAGGTGGACGCGCTGCGGGCCATTGCCGACCGCTTGGCCGATGCGGGCCGATCCCCGATCCTGGCCGCCGTGAACGGTCGTCCCGCGGCCGCGTTCGGCGTCGCCGATCAGCTCAAGGATTCGAGCCGCGCCACCGTGGAGGCCATCCGCGCCCGGGGACTCAGGGTCGCGATGATCACCGGCGACAATGAACGCACCGCACGGCGAATCGCGGAAGCACTCGGTATCGACGAGGTCCTCGCCGAGGTGCTTCCGGACGGCAAGGTGGACGCGATCCGGGACCTGCAGCAGTCGGGTGCCAAGGTGGCATTCGTCGGCGACGGCATCAACGACGCGCCGGCGCTGGCCCAGGCCGACGTCGGCATCGCCATCGGCAGCGGCACCGACGTGGCCATCGAGGCGGCGGAGGTGGTGCTCATCTCGCCGGACCTGCGCAACGTGGCCAATGCCCTGGCGTTGTCGCACGCGACGTTGCGCAACATCCGCCAGAACCTGTTCTGGGCCTTCGCCTACAACGCCAGCCTCATTCCGGTGGCAGCCGGAGTGCTCTATCCATTCTTCGGCATCCTGCTCTCACCGATCTTCGCAGCGGTGGCCATGGCCGCATCGAGTGTCTGCGTCGTGACCAACGCGCTGCGGCTGAAGCGCTTCCGGGCGCCGCTGCGCGCTTAGCCAGGCAGGCGATCGAAGGTCGGCAGGCCCTCAGGCAGCGCGTGGAAGGGCTGCTTATCGCAGCAGTAAATGGCCATCTGCGGCTGCCCGAACTCGCTCGGGTCGTCCATGGACCCGACCTTCAGGATCACCGCCTGGGCCAACTGCGGCGAGCGGGTCGCGAGATGCGTTCCGCAATCCGGGCAGAATTCCCGAGTCACCGCGTTGTCGATGTCGCTGCGCGCGAAGCCTTTCGGCTCACCCTGCACGTAGCGGAAACCGTCGGCCGGGATGGCCATGAATACATTCGGTGAACCGCCCGTGATGTACTGGCATTCACGGCAGTGACACTGGGCCTTGAAGATCGGTTCGCCGGCCGCCTCGTAACGCACGGCCTTGCAGTAGCACCCGCCTTGGAATTCCATGATGCTTCTCCCTCCGTCTGAATGACGCTACCACTATAACGCAACGCTTCATGGGGTGCGGATGCGCCCCTTTTTTCAACTGTTAGCCTTGACAATTCGGCCTTGCCAATTATACTGTATGCATGGCCAGTTAATGGGTGCGCAGCCATGGAACAGGCGCCTTCCGACACCTTCGAGTCCCTCTCCGAAGCCATTGTCGCCCTCTGCGGCCACATCCACGGCGCCGAGTATCGCCTCATCGAACTGATCCGCCGCCTGGAGGCCCTTCGGCCATGGAATCGGGAACGGCCGGACTGCGCCCACTGGCGCATCGTGCAATTCCGGGACGTCGCAGTGGGAGCGCACGTCCGCGAAGCGGGCGTGGCGATTCGCCTGATGCAGCGAAACGCTGAGGGTCGAGGGCAGTTGCGTCGGGCAGATGCGTTGACGGTCCTGGCGGAGCGCTTCCTGGCCCGGGTGCCGGAAGCGGACGAGTCATTGAGTTCGGCCGATCGCTTCCTGGTGACGGTGCACGCTCCCGCGGAAGCGTTACCTGAACATGCGGCCATCGATGCCGAGGATCCACCGCAGTTCGAGGACGGCAGCGTGGCTGCGCCGGAGACGGTGCGGCGGCTGTGCTGTGATGCCGCCGTGGTGCGGATCCTGGCGTCCGGTGACGGCTTCGAGATCCGCGGCATGGATGCGCAGCTTAAGAAGATCTTCGCCCAGGCGGCCCAGGAGCGGCTTGCGTTCGAGAAGCGTGGCGTGCGGGTGCCGACCGGGTACTCGTCACGGCCGCTTCGCCGGCATGAGGCGGGCGCGCTGGAGCCGCCGTGAGGCGAGGTCGGTCTTTTTTCCAGACGATAACGGCGGCCAGCCCGGTGGGAGAGGCGAAGGCCCCGCGGGTGAGCGCAAGCGCTGGCTCCAGCGAGAAGCGGTCAGGATCCTCGAGCCATGCGCTGTCTTACTCGAAGAGGATCGTCTCCGCAGCGCGCACACGATTACTCCTCGCAAGCCCGATCGGACGCGTAGCGCCATTGAGGTCGATGTGCACCTCGAAATCAGCCATCGCGGGACGATCCCGGTGAACGTTTCAGGTGGATACGTTTGGGCAAATCGGCCCTGGCAAGTGCCTGGCCGACGCTGTCATTGCTGATGTCGGCCACCTGAGCCAGGCCATCGAGCAGGCCGAGCGCCTGCAGGACCGCAGCATAGATGCCGATGCCGACGTTGGTGTCGCCAGCCTCGATCTTCTGCAGGGTTGAGCGCGAGGTGAACGCGGTCCGCCACGACTGCCATGGGCAGCTTGCGGCGACGGCGGGCATCGTGGATGTCCGCGCCGAGTTTGCGCAGCGCGCGACGCACGGCTGCGGGTGGATGATGAGGGGTGGGCATTTTGTCGTCTTCGCGCTACAAATTACGCTGATATGCAGCACGAAACTTACAAACTCTCCAGGCATTCATTCGCATGCAGTGGGATCAGATTTGCACCACCATTGCACTATGAGCCCTGCAGGAGTCTTGGCTACTCCGTGAGGTTTAGAGCTCAAGATATTGATTTTAATATTATTATGGCGGAGGGGGAGGGATTCGAACCCTCGAGGGGCTTGCACCCCTGCCGGTTTTCAAGACCGGTGCATTCAACCGCTCTGCCACCCCTCCGGACGGCGCGATTATAGGGATTCCGACCCGGGTCTGCAGAGCCTTATAGGTAGCGCTCGCTCAGCCACGCCACGATCAGGTCGGTGACGCTGCTGCGGGCATCCTCGGGCTCCGTGAGGTAGTGATCGCCCTCGATGAACTCCAGCGTTTTGTCCGCGCTGCCGAGCGCTGCATGGATGGTTCGGGCGTCGCTCGGAAACACACCGGTGTCGGCCAGGCTCTGAATGACCAGCGCAGGCTGACGGATGCGTTCGAGATGCGGCGATCCTCGGCACTGGGAGTCGCGCAGGCTCCACATGGACAGCCAGGTGCGCAGCGTATTCGTGAGGCCGATGCCGCGCGGGCTGTAGTTCGCGCGTTTGGGATCGCCTGCGTAGCAGACACCCAACGGCCGCTGCGAGGGGTCGAGCGCGCCGTCGAGGAGGCGGGGGTCGGCCCAGGTGCGGAACAGGAGGAAGGCGCGATCGCGGGCGTCGTGCCGCTGCAGCCGGAGCAGTTCCTCGTGCACCCAGTCCGTGATGCGGTGATTGCGAGCTTCCTGGGCAGCCCGGTAGCGCGCCAGGAAATCGGGTGCATAGGGTGGACCATTGGCCGGATCGTACATGTCCAGGGCCGGGTTCACCGAGAGCGGATCGTTCTCATCCGTGACCGACGGATCCATCCAGGCCGTGAGCACCTCCGGCCGGCCCAGGTGAGCGTTCAGCGAGACGTAACCGTCGCCGGCGGGTAGCGCATTGACGGCATCCGGGAGCGGCTGGCCGTGACTGGGCCGCATGTGCGGGTCGCTGGCCTGGGACTGGTAGGCGGCCATCAGCGAGCCGCCACCGGAATTCCCAAGCAGCACGACGTGTTCGACGCCTGCCTGTTCCCGCAGCCAGCGCACGCCCACGCCGATGTCGATCAAGGCGTGCTCGAGCAGGAAGAACGCCTCGTTGCCACGGAATCTCGTGTTCCAGCCGAGGAATCCAAAGCCGCGCTCGGCGAGCAGGGCGCCGAGATAGTGCTCGCTGAGGTCCACGTTGTAGTGGGTGGCGATGAACGCGATGCGGGGCTGGGGGCCCTCCGCGACGTGGTACACGCCCTGGCACGGATGGAATCCGGCGCCATTGCGGCGGGCGGTGGGCGACTCGAGTGCGACGAAGCTGCGGTGCAGGGTAGGCAAGGGCGCCGAACTCCCATCAGCCGGAACGGCGCCCGACAGCGATCCTGGTCGGACGATTCTACGGTAGCCATGCAGCCGCCGCGGCATCAGCGACAGGGCGCCTATGGTTATCGCTCATCGAACTATCAGGGGCGACCCTGGGCGGCGATAATCGATATGTCGGTTGCGGACGGGTTGGCGTAACATCCCGCCCGCGCAGGGCTGATTGCCTTGCTCGAACGCGACGCGCGGGAAACGTCCCGCGGTCCACATTCAGGCGCGATGTTCAGCGCCTCCCGGTACGGTTCGGATATTCATGAGCGTAACGGCTAGTCACAAGGTCGAACTCGATCGGGTCGTCGTCCGTTTCGCCGGCGACTCCGGTGACGGTATGCAACTCACTGGCTCGCAGTTCACCTACACCTCCGCGCTGCTCGGTAACGACATCGCGACGCTGCCCGACTTCCCGGCCGAGATCCGCGCCCCGCAGGGTACGGTGGAGGGCGTATCCGGGTTTCAGGTTCAGATCGGAGCTGTCGACGTACACACGCCCGGTGACGAGGCGGACGTGCTGGTGGCGATGAATCCGGCGGCACTGCGCTCGAACCTGAAGTGGTTGCGACCGGGTGGGCAGTTGATCGTCGACCTGGATGACTTCGAGAGCAGGAACCTCAAACGGGCGGGGTACGCTGCCGATCCCCTGGAGGATGGCAGCCTCGAGGGCTACCGGGTGACCCGGGCGCCCATCACCTCGCTGACGAAGGAAGCGCTCAAGGGCGTCGGCCTGGGTACCAAGGACATCGTCCGCTGCAAGAACATGTTCGCCCTCGGTGTCGTGTATTGGCTGTTCAATCGTGATCCAGCGAAAACGCTGGCCTTCATCGCCGACAAATTCCGCAAGGATCCGGCGCTGGTGGAGGCAAACACGAAGGCGCTGCAGGCCGGATATCACTACGCCGAAACCGTGGAAGCGCTGCCGTCGAGTTATCACATCGCGCCCGCCAGGATCGCCCCTGGAAGCTATCGCCACATCGCCGGCAACCAGGCCACCGCCTGGGGGCTCCTCGCGGCGGCGGAACGGCTGGGCAGCGAGCTGTTCTATGCCTCTTATCCGATCACGCCGGCGTCGGACATCCTCCATGAACTGTCCCGCCATCGCGGGATGGGCGTGCTGACCTTTCAGGCGGAGGACGAGATCGCGGCCGTCTGTGCAGCCATCGGCGCCAGCTTTGCCGGGACGCTGGCGGTGACGGCGTCCTCAGGACCGGGCATTGCGCTCAAGGGCGAGGGCATGGGCCTCGCCGTCATGGCGGAACTGCCGTTGGTGATCGTCGACGTGCAGCGGGCGGGACCGTCCACGGGTCTGCCGACCAAAACAGAGCAGGCGGACTTCAACATCGCGCTGCATGGCCGCAATGGCGAAAGCCCGGTCATCGTGCTGGCCGCTAGCAGTCCGGCGCAGTGTTTCGAGGCGGCCTACACGGCGGCGAAACTCGCCATTGAACACATGACGCCCGTGATTCTGCTCACGGATGGTTATCTGGCGAACGGTACGGAGCCCTGGCGTTTGCCGGACGTGGACGCGATGCCCGACATTCGTCGCCCGACGCCTCCGGCTGACACGGCCGTCCCGTTCCAGCCCTACCTGCGTGATCCGGATACGTTGGCGCGTTTCTGGGCCACGCCCGGCACGCCCGGACTCGAGCATCGCATCGGCGGCCTGGAAAAGGAGGACGTGGCGGGCGACATATCCTATGACCCGGCCAATCACCAGAAGATGGTGAATCTCCGGGCTGAGAAGGTGGCACGGGTCGCCGAGCACATTCCCGAGCAGGACATCCGCTGCGAACAGTCAGGCAAGGTGCTGGTCGTGGGCTGGGGCGGGACCTACGGTGCGCTGCTGACTGCCGTGACAGAACTCGAGGTGGCGGGGGAAAGCGTGGGTCTCGCCCACTTTCATCACCTCAACCCGCTGCCTTCGAACACAGAGGCCGTGCTCAGCCGCTTCGAACACATTCTGGTGTGCGAACTCAACAGCGGGCAGTTCGCACGGCATCTGCGCAGCCTGTTCCCAGGTCACGACATCCGGCAGTTCAACAAGATTCAAGGGTTGCCGTTCCGGGTGAACGAAGTGAAGGAGAAGATCATGGGACTCTGCCATGGGTGAGCGCGCCGTGCAGGTGAGTGACGCAGCCAAGTTGACGAAGGACGACTTCGCCAGCGACCAGGTCGTGCGCTGGTGCCCTGGATGTGGTGACTACGCCATTCTGTCCGCCATGCAGAAAGCGCTGCCGGATATGGGCCTGGCGCGCGAAGATCTGGTGTTCGTCTCCGGAATCGGTTGCGCCGCCCGCTTTCCCTATTACCTGTCCACCTACGGCTTTCACACGATCCATGGCCGCGGTCCGGCCATCGCTACCGGCGTCAAGCTGGCGAACCCGGCACTCTCCGTGTGGGAGATTCAAGGTGACGGCGACGCGCTCGCCATCGGTGGCAATCACTTCATCCACGCCCTGCGGCGCAATATCGACATCAACATTCTGCTGTTCAACAACGAGATCTACGGCCTGACCAAGGGGCAGTACTCGCCCACATCCCAGCAGGGACTGATCACCCGCTCGACGCCCCACGGGTCTCTGGAGCGTCCGTTCAGCGCCGGTGAGGTGGCACTAGGTGCCCAGTCCACGTTCTTCGCGCGCACCATCGACACCAACCCCAAACTGATGACCGGGATCTTCAAGGCGGCAGAAGCACACAAGGGCACGTCGCTGGTGGAGGTGCTGCAGAACTGCATCATCTACAACGACAAGACCCATGGCATGGTCACCGGGAAGGAGCACCGTGACGACCATCAGCTGCACTTGGAGCATGGCAAACCGATGCTGTTCGGAGCCGACAACAGCAAGGGCCTGAGACTGAGCGGGCTCAGGCTCGAGGTCGTCGAGATCGGCCGCGACGGCGTCACCGAGGCCGATGTCATGGTCCACGATGCCCATGATCCGGACCCGGCCCTGCATCAGATGCTGGTCCGCCTGCGGCCGCCGGAGTTTCCGATGGCACTTGGCGTCATCCGGGCTGTGGCTGCGCAGACCTACGACGAGGCCCTTGCGCAGCAGCTCGCTGACGGTCAGGCAAGGGCGCGGGTCCGCAGTGTGAAAGAACTGCTGCACAGCGGAGAAACCTGGGAGGTCAGCTGATCACTTCAGCCGATCAGGGCTGCCGACCGGCCATGTTGCCCTGGGCGATGGCCTGTTGGAGTGAGCCCGGGGCCAGGGCGTCGCCAACTACGGTATGGGACAGCTCGAGCTCCCGCGCCACCACTTCGAGATCACTGCCGCCGACTTCAGGCTCAGCGAGCACGACGGTGTCAGCGGCCACGCTGCGTGAAGGCCAGCCGTCCTCGGACTCGACGAGCACCCGATCCGACTCGATCTGCCCGATCCGCGCCCGGGTGATCAGCTCGAAGCGCCCACTGAGGTGCAATCGTTCGCTGGCCGGTGCCGACACCAGTGCGGTCGCCATACCCGGCGCGAA
>SKUB01000043.1 GCA_007122315.1 Pseudomonadales bacterium
ATCGAGCTGCCGGAGTGGGACAACGAGGGCGCGGCGCGGCGCTTCGAGGCGCCGCTGCCGTCCGACATGGCCGATCTCGTCGCCAGGCTCTCCGGCTGACAGATCCAGGATTCAGGGGCGGGCCACCGGCGGCGCTTCAGGGCAGCTGCACCCCGAACGTTGCCAGCAGGTCCACCAGGGCCATCAGCGGCAAGCCGATCAGAGCGTTCGGGTCCCGGCCATCGAAACTCTCGAACAGCACGATGCCGTAACTCTCTGCATAGAAGCTCCCAGCCGCATCAAGGGGCTGTTCGACAGCGAGGTAACGGTCAATGGCGGCGCTATCGAGGGAGCGGAGCCGGACGGCGAAGGACTCGACGGTGCTGGCGCTGTCGCCCGCGGCCGCGCTGACGACGCACAAGCCGGTATGAAGCAGCAGCGTGCGGCCCGCTGCAGCGCGGAGCTGGGCGGCGGCGGCGTCAAGGCTGCCAGGCTTGCCCAGAACACGTCCATCCAGGTCGGCGACCTGGTCGGAGCCGATGACCAGGCAGGCTTCGCCGGCGTGCCGCTCGGCAACTGCCTGGGCCTTGGCGCATGCCAGGCGTTGCGCCGTCTCGATGGGCGATTCCGCCGCATACGGGCGCTCGTCCACGTCTGGATCTTCCCATGTGAACGGCAACTGCAGCCGCTGCAGCAGGGCCCGCCGATAGGGCGAGCCTGACGCCAGAATCAGCGCCATCGGCGCTGCCGCGCGAGGCGGTGGCTCGCATAAGCGTCTGCGGCGCCGGGAGCAGGCTCGAGCATCGCCATAAGTCCTTGATTACCAATCGGACCGGGGCCGGTTCAGGTGCGGCATTAGGCTTTGACAGCGCCCGGGGGCATGCCTATGATTGCGCGCCTGTCGCGGCCGGGGGGCAGGTTTGGCTGATTCAGATCCTGTGAGACGGGACTTTGCCGCAGCTCCAGACGACAGGGCAAGCGAGACAGCCATGCATCTTTCGCCCTTTCAGCTGGCACGCGAAAACCGGACACTCATCCTTGATGTGCCGCTGGACGCGCTGCCGCGCTTCGCATCGCTCGTGGCCCCGGAAGGGGACGTGATCCGGGTCGAAGTACAGTTCGAGCGGGACGAGCAGGGCCGTTGTCATATGCAGGGGCGGCTGCGCACGAAACAGCGGTTTCTGTGCGCGAACTGCCGTGAAGTCGAGACCTGCGACATGGATGTGCAGGTGGATGCCTGTCTCCTCGGGTCGGATGACGCTGCGCGCGATCTGATCGGGGAGGTGGATCCACTGGTGATCGAAGGGCCGGAGGCGACGCCGGCAGAATTGTTCGAAGATGATCTGCTGCTGGCATTGCCAGAGCGGCCCTGCTACGGCAGCGAGACCTGCCCGCACAGGGTGAAGGTGCCTGAAGACGAAGTGCCGGAGCAGCCGCGGGACAACCCGTTCGCAGTGCTGGCGGAACTGAAGGATGGTTCGCAACGCCGCGAAGATTGAAGCGGGGCCTGCGAACACGCGACCCATGCAGTCGCGGACGTGATTCATGATCTGGTGCGGAGATCCGCGCCGCGAGGAGATTTCAGCCATGGCTGTACAACAGAATCGTAAGACCCGCTCACGTCGCGGCATGCGCCGGTCCCACGACGCACTGACCGGACCGACTCTGTCCGTCGATCCGACCACGGGCGAGACCCATCGCCGGCACCACATCACCGCCGACGGTTTCTACCGCGGTCGCAAGGTCGCTCCAGCCCAGGACGACTGAGTCTCGCATTCGTGCCGGGGGAGGAAGGAATGCGGAACATCGGGATGATGTTTCCTGGGCAGGGTTCCCAATCCGTGGGCATGCTGTCCGATCTGGTCGCCGAACATGCCGCCATCGGCAGCACGTTCGACGAAGCATCGAGCGCGCTGGGGGAGGACCTCTGGTCGCTGGTGCAGAACGGTCCCGCCGAGCGCCTCGACCGAACCGAGAATACTCAGCCTGCGCTCCTGACTGCGAGCATTGCCCTGTGGCGGGCATGGCTTGCGGCAGGGGGCTCGGAACCCGTGGTGGCCGCGGGCCATAGTCTGGGAGAGTACTCGGCGCTGGTGGCCGCGGGCGCACTGGAGCTTGGCGATGCTGTGCGTCTGGTGCGCGAGCGGGGGCGCTTGATGCAGGCCGCTGTTCCAGCCGGCGAGGGCACCATGGCGGCCATACTCGGTCTCGACGCCGACGTGGTCGAGGGTTGCTGTGAAGCGGCCGCTGGAAGCGGTGTCGTCGCTCCGGCCAACTACAATGCACCGGGCCAGGTCGTCATTGCCGGCGATATCGCCGCGGTCGACCGAGCCATTGCGGCCTGCAAGGAGGCGGGTGCGCGTCGTGCCATGACGCTCACGGTCAGCGGCCCCTTCCATTGCGCGCTGATGCAGGCTGCTGCCGAGCCGTTTGCAGCCCTGCTCGGTGAGGTTGCAGTGAAGGACCCGCGCTTTCCCGTGATTCAGAACCTCGATGCCGAAGTGAGCAGTGACGTGGCCGAGATTCGCCGCCGCCTGCTTGCGCAACTCTATTCGCCGGTACGTTGGACCGACTGTGTCGCCGCCATGGCCAGCCGCGGCGTGACGATGGTCGTCGAATGCGGTCCCGGGAAGGTGCTTGCCGGTCTCGTCAAACGGATAGATCGCGACCTCGAAGTCGCCGGCCTCGGCGACGCAGCAGGATGTGCAGCTGCCCTCGAGCGGGTCGCCGGGAGCGGGTCATGACGGAGGTTGTCACGGCGCTGGTGACCGGTGCGAGCCGGGGCATCGGCGCGGCCATTGCCGACGGTCTCGCCGAAGCTGGTTATCGGGTGGCGGGTACCGCGACTTCTGAAGCGGGCGCGGCGGCCATCAGCGAGCGCCTGGGCAGTATGGGAGCGGGCTTCGTGCTCGACGTCGCTGACGACGCTTCGGTGGAAGCGGCCCATGACGCCATCAAGGCCGCCATGGGCGATCCTCTGATCCTCGTGAACAATGCCGGCATCACCCGCGACAATCTGCTGCTGCGCATGAAGGCGGACGAGTGGGATGCGGTCATGCAGACCAATGTCGGCGGTCTCTATCGGATCTGCCGCCGAGTCATTCGACCGATGATGAAGGCCCGCTTCGGGCGCATCATCAATCTTTCCTCGGTGGTCGCGTCCATGGGCAATGCCGGTCAGACCAACTATGCGGCTTCCAAGGGGGCGGTGGAGGCGTTCACACGCTCCCTTGCCAGGGAAGTCGGGTCACGGGCCATCACGGTCAATGCGGTGGCGCCGGGATTCATCGAGACCGAGATGACTGCCGATATACCCGAGGCGCAGCGGGAGGCCCTGCTGGCTAACGTCGCGGTCGGGCGCCTTGGACAGGTACAGGAGGTCGCGGCGCTGGTGCGCTTCCTCGCCTCCGCAGAAGCGGGTTACATCACCGGTGAGACGATCCATGTGAATGGTGGTCTGTATTGCGCCTGAGGCAGGCGTGTTGCCGGTTTGGGAAACGTTCGCATACACTACGCGGCGCCTTGAGGGCGCCCTCACGTTGACGGGAGTTTGGGTTCAATGAGCAGCGTTGAAGAACGGGTCAAGAAACTGATCTGCGAACAGCTCGGCGTAAAGGAAGACGACGTGAAGGATGATGCGTCGTTCGTCGAAGATCTGGGCGCGGATTCCCTCGATACCGTCGAGCTGGTGATGGCGCTCGAAGAGGAATTCGAAACTGAGATTCCTGACGAGGAGGCCGAGAAAATCACGACGGTGCGGGAAGCCATCGATTACGTGCTCGCCCATCAGTGACGACCGTGCCGGGCGGCTCGAACTTCCGGCGTTTCGCCGGCCCGGCCCTTCGCCCATGAGCCAGCATAAGCCGCATCTGCGTACGCGCGGTGCGGCTTTCTTATGCTCGGCTCGTGCGGCTCGCTTTTCGATGCCCTGACGATCGAGGCGTCGATCTTGCTATGCTTCAAGCCGCCGCGCGGAGGCGGCGGCCATCCTGGAGGAAGCCGATGTCCGGCAGACGAGTCGTGGTAACGGGTATGGGCATGCTCACGCCCGTGGGCCTCGATGTACCCGAGTCCTGGAGCGCGATCCTGGCGGGTAAGAGTGGGGCTGCGACCATCGACAAGTTCGATGTCAGCGATTTCAGCGTCCAATTCAGCGCCAGCGTCAAGAATTTCGACGTCACCCGCTACATGGACGCGAAGGAAGCGAGGCGAGTCGATATTTTCGTGCAGTACGGCATGGCGGCCAGCATTCAGGCCATCGAGGACTCCGGACTGGAGGTGGATCCTGACTGTGCCGATCGTTACGGGGTCGCCATCGGTTCGGGTATCGGCGGCATCGTCACGATCGAGTCCACCCGCGATACCCTGACCAAAAGCGGCCCAAGGCGGGTATCGCCGTTCTTCGTGCCCGGCAGCGTCATCAACATGATCTCCGGGATCATCTCCATCCGTTACGGCATGAAGGGCCCGAATCTGGCGGTGGTCACAGCCTGCACCACCGGTACCCACAATATCGGTCTGGCCGGCCGCTTGATCCGTGACGGTGACGTGGACGTGATGGTGGCCGGGGGTGCGGAAATGGCGACCTCGCCGGTTCCGCTGGCGGCATTTTCCTCGATGAAGGCGCTGTCGCAGCGCAACGACGATCCGGAAGCCGCCTCCCGGCCCTGGGATCGCGGTCGCGACGGCTTCGTGCTCGGTGATGGCGCCGGGATCCTGGTGCTTGAGGAGTACGAGCATGCACGCAAGCGCGGCGCGAAAATCTATGCCGAGCTGGCAGGCTTCGGCATGAGCGGCGACGCTTACCACATCACCAGTCCGCCCGAGGATGGGGCGGGCGCTGTCGCTTCCATGCGCAATGCCCTGCGCAATGCGGGCATGGACGCATCCGAAATCGACTACATCAATGCTCACGGTACGTCGACGTCGGCGGGTGATGTGGCTGAAGCCCGTGCGATCAAGACCGTCTTCGGCAGCGACACCAAGGTTGCGGTGAGTTCGACGAAATCGATGATCGGCCACCTTTTGGGGGCCGCGGGATCCGTCGAGGCCATTTTCAGCGTCCTGGCCATTCGCGATGGCGTCGCGCCGCCCACCATCAATCTCGATGATCCTGATGACGGCTGTGATCTGGACTTCGTGCCGCACCAGGCGAAGGAAACGAAGATCAACGGTGCGCTGAGTAACTCCTTCGGCTTCGGTGGCACCAACGGAACGTTGATCTTTCGTCGCGTCGATTGAGTCCACGATCCGTGGCTGCTGAGGCCTCGCGCAGCCTGATCGACGGGGTTCCCGGTGAATCCGTATCCGTGCTGGACCGCGGCTTCGCCTACGGTGACGGCGTGTTCCGTACGGTGCGCGTGGACGCCGGCCGGCCCTGGCTTTGGTCTGACCACATGTCCACGCTGCTGCGGGACTGCACTCGCCTGGGCATTCCTGTTGCTGACGGACTTCCCACGACGCTGCGCGCTGAGCTCGATGCGCTCGCCGGTGCGGCATCTGGAGTGCTGAAGGTGGTGGTGACCCGTGGCAGTGGTCCCCGCGGTGACCGTCCGCCGGCGGCGCCGAGTCCGCGCCGAGTGCTGATCTTTCATCCCGGTAGTCCGAGCGCACCCGAGCCCGTCGCCCGCAGCGTACGCCTGTGCACGGTCCGGATGCCGAGTCTGCCCGAGCTCGCGGGCGTCAAGCATCTCAATCGTCTCCCCCAGGTGCTGGCAAGGGCCGAGTGGAGCGGGCCATTGCCCCACGAGGGGCTGCTCCGCGATGCCGAGGGCGCCCTGATCTGTGGCACGATGAGCAACGTGTTCATCAGAAACGGCCAACATGTGCTGACACCACTTCTGGATCGCTGCGGCGTCGCCGGCGTCGTCCGGGGTCGGATCCTGGACGCATCACTACCGACATTTGCGCGCATGGGCCTGAAGGTCAGCGAGGCCCGATTGGGCGTCTCTGACCTGCAGGCGGCCCACGAGGCCTGGCTGACCAATGCAGTCATTGCCCTCTGGCCCATCGCCAGCCTCGAAGACGAGCATGGACGTCCGCTGGCCTCCTGGGATGACGCCCCGGGATCCGCTGCGCGATCGCTGATTGCGGATCTGCGGGCCTTGCGGGAGACGGCATGATTCGAGTGTTCGGTCTGGCAGCGCTGCTCGGTCTGCTGGCCCTGGGGCTGGGTGCGGCCTGGAGTGGCTGGCTGCTGACGCGCCCGCTGCCGATTGCTGACAGTCGTGTCGTCGAAGTGGAGCGGGGTGCATCGCTTGCCCGGACCCTGCGTATGCTCGAGGCGGACGGCATCATCGAACATCCGGACCTGCTTCGAGCATGGGCACGCCTCAGTGGCACCGCCGCATCCATCCATGCGGGTGAGTATCGAATCGAAGCAGGTATCACGCCGGTGGAGTTGCTCGAAATCTTCGTCGCCGGCCGGGTCATGCGTCGTCACTTCACGATCATCGAAGGCTGGCGTTTCAGCGAACTGCGGCAGGCCATGAGCAACGCGCCACGGCTGCGTGGCGACAGCCAGGAGCTCACCGACGATGAGATCATGGCGCGACTCGGGCGTCCTGAAGTTTCCCCTGAGGGACGATTTTTTCCCGACACCTACGATTACATCGCCGACACATCGGACCTGACCGTGCTGGCGCGTGCGATGGCGCGGATGGACGACATCCTGGCGCGGGAGTGGGAACGGCGAAGCTTCGATCTGCCCTATGCTTCGCCAGACGACGCATTGATCATGGCGTCGATAGTGGAGAAAGAGACGGGTCTTGCTTCCGAGCGGTCCAAAGTTGCGGCGGTGTTCGTAAGGAGGTTGGAGCGAGGCATGCGGCTGCAGACAGATCCTACCGTGATCTTTGGCCTTGGCGAGGATTTCAGCGGGCCGCTCACGCGCAGCCACCTGCGAATGCCGACACCGTGGAACACGTACACCCATCATGGTCTGCCGCCCACGCCGATCGCGCTGCCCGGACGCGCCAGTCTGCAGGCGGCGCTGAACCCGGCTGAAACCGATGCGCTCTACTTCGTTGCCCGGGGCGACGGCAGCTCCCACTTTTCGGCTACGCTCGAGGAACACAATGCGGCGGTGCATCGCTATCTGCGCGGTGGCCGCGAGGCGGAGGCGCGACAGTGATGGCGATTCAGCGTGGACGTTTCATCACCGTCGAAGGGGGTGAGGGCGCCGGCAAGAGCACCCACCTCTCCACCATGGTCGACTACCTGCGTGCCGAGGGCATCGACGTGATCAGCACGCGGGAGCCGGGTGGGACAGGGGTCGCGGAGGCCATCCGCGAACTGCTGCTCGCACGTCGGGACGAGAGCCTCGACCCCTTGACGGAACTGCTGCTGGTCTTCGCTGCCCGGGCGCAGCACGTCGCTCGCGTCATCCGTCCCGCGCTGGCGGTCGGACGCTGGGTCGTATGTGACCGCTTCACGGATGCGAGCTACGCCTATCAGGCGGCGGGGCGGCAGATGGGGCCCCACCCGGTGACCCTGCTCGCTGGTCTTGTGCACCCGGATCTGAAGCCGGACCTGACGCTCTACCTCGATGTGCCCACCGCCCAGGGCCTTGCCCGGGCCCGCAGTCGCGGGCGGCCGGACCGCTTCGAGGAGGAGACCGATCCCTTCTTCGACCGCGTCCGTCAGGGCTATCTGGACCTGGCAGCGGCAGAGCCCGATCGCATGAAGACAGTGAATGCCGCCGGCGATCTCGAGTACGTACGCAACAAGGTGCTGGCCGCGCTGGACGTGTTCCTCGCGCAGTATCGCCAGGGCAGGGCATGAGTCAGACAGAGGTCTGGGTACCGACCTGGCTGCAGTCCACCTGGGAGCGTCTGCAGCAGGCCGAGGCCGCCGGGCGCCTGCCGCACGCGGTGCTGCTCGACGGACCTCCCGGTTGGGGCAAGCGATTTCTCGCGCGGCAGTTTGCCCGGTCATTGCTTGGACTCACACCCCGCTCACCGTGGCTCATGAGCTATGGCGACGAGGAAAGCGATGGCGACCTGCTGGCGCATCGGGATGTGCGCCTGATCCAGCGGGGCATCGCAGACAGCGGGCGACCGCGGCGGCAGATCCTCATCGATCAGGTGCGCGACCTCGGTGAGTTTCTGGTCCGGACTGCAGGAGCGGGCGGCCGTCGTATCGCGATCATCGAGCTGGCGGAGGAGCTGAACACGAACGCGGCAAACGCGCTGCTCAAGCGTCTGGAAGAGCCCGGTTCAGGCTGTCACCTGTTCCTCGTCAGTCAGCGGGTGAACGAAGTGCTGCCGACCATCCGCAGTCGCTGTCAGCGCCTCGCTGTGGCTCCCGGCAGTCTGGATGCGGCCCGGGACTGGCTTGCGGGGCAACTGTCCGAGGGCGCAGATGCGGCTCGTCTGCTGCAACTCGTCGGCGGTGCACCGTTGCTGGCGCGCCAGCGTGCAGACTCTGATCTGCCCGCGCTTGCGGATGCAGTGGACGCGTTTCTCGCCGGTGGCCCTGCGGATCCCCTGATACGTGATGATCGTGATCGCGCTGATCAGCTCCTCGAGCTGCTTTATCGGGCGCTGGCAGCGCAGGTGCAGGCCAGCGCGGCGAACCCTCCAGCTGCTGCACTACGCTATCTGGAGCGGGTTCAGCGGGCACGGCGCATACTGTCCTCCCCGAGCAACCCGAATGTGACCCTGCTGCTCGAGGATCTGCTGCTCGGCCCCTCGGGCTGGATAACAGCGCAACGGGCGCGCTAGACTGAATCCATGCGCCCACGGGGCGATCGGACTTACGTATGGCTGCACGCAAAGGTACACGCAACGGCATTCTGTCCCTGGCAATCAAGGACAAGGCGGTCCTATATGCAGCCTACATGCCGTTCGTGAAAAACGGTGGCCTGTTCATCCCGACCAACAAGGATTACGAGCTCGGCGATGAAGTGTTCATGCTCCTGAATCTCATGGATGAGCCTGAGAAGATTCCCGTCGCCGGACGGGTGATCTGGGTGACGCCCAAGGGCGCCCAGGGCAATCGCGCCGCGGGGATCGGCGTCCAGTTCAACGATCAGGACGATCAGGCCCGGGCCAAGATCGAAACCTATCTCGCCGGTACCCTGACTTCGGATCGACCTACCCACACGATGTAGTCAGGCGTGGAAATCCACCTCGAATAGCCGGTAGTGCGTCTCCTCCATGCCGAGGTTCAGATAAGTTGCCTGGGCATTGCGATTCTCCCGCTCGACATACAGCCGCAGGCCGCAGACATCGGATTCGCTGCGGGCCTCGGCCTCGATGTGTCGGTACAGCGCGGAGAAAACGCCGCGCCGGCGAAATTCCGGCACGATGTAGACGCTTTGAATCCACAGGAAACGCCCGTTGCGCCAGTCGCTCCACTCGGTGGTGACGGACATGCAGCCGACCCGCTGACCACCGGAGTCCGTGACCACCAGGGCGCGGCCGAGGTCAGGTTGGTCGATCAGGCGCCGGATGCCGCGCCGCACCCGCTCCGGGTCCAGCTTCCGATTCTCCGTTTCCTCGGCCATGTCGCAGTTGAAGCGCACGAGCTCGTCGAGGTCCTCATGATCGGCTGCACGCACCTTCCAGGTCTCAGGCATGGCGGTCGCCCTCCAGGTGACGAGCGAGAAACGCCTCGATGACGCGGAAGCGGTGTAGTCCGGTACGGCGACCGGCCAGACCATGCTTGGCGCCCGGATAGGCCATCAGTTCGAACAGCACACCCGTGTCCTGCAGCATGTGCATGAGGCGACTCGTGTGGGTGAAGAGCACATTGTCGTCCGCCATACCGTGCATCAACAACAGCGCTCCGGGCCGCGCCTTGGCCAGGCCCTCCAGATACGACGTCACCGCGGACGCCGCGTAGCCTTCGGCGTTGCCTGCAGGATCGCCGAGGTAGCGTTCGGTGTAGTGAGTGTCGTAGAGCATCCAGTCCGTCACCGGCGCCACGGACACCGCGGCGCGGAAGACGTCCGGATGGCGGGCGAGGCACATGAGGGCCATGTAGCCGCCGTAGCTGTGGCCGAATACGGCGATACGTTCCGGATCCACCCAGTCCAGCGTCTTCAGGTACTCGATTCCGAGCAGCTGGTCGGCCACTTCCGTGGCGCCGAGGTGGCCATGGATCGGGCGCTCGAAGTCGCGGCCGCGATGACCGCTGCCGCGGTTGTCGAGTTCGAACACGCCCCAGCCGCGGCGGGCGAAGTACTGATGGATCAGCGGTGTCCAGGCGTCCTGCACGCGCTGCACGCCGGGGCCGCCGTAGACGCTCACGATCACGGGGTGCTGGCCGCCCCGGTCCATGATGGGTGGGGTGATCCGATAGCAGAGGCGCTGGCCGTCTGCGGCGGTCAGTTCGCCGAGTTCCGCTGCACGGTGACCTGACAGGAACGGGTGATAGGGATGTGAAGGCGTGTCGGTCCGGTTCGCAACCAGCTCCGCCACCAGGCTGCCACCCACTTCGCGAACTTCGAGGCAGGGAGGCTGGTTCAGGTGCTCGCGGCGATCGACGAAGCTGCTGCGATCCGGAGCCAGCTGGGTCTGATGGCAACCGTGCCCTGGAGTGAGTCGTTCCGGAGCCTCCTCGGCGGTCAGACTGACGCGGTACAGATGGCGCTGCGTCGGCGTGTCGAGCCAGCCTTCCACGTAGGCGTGCCGGGCGGCCTCGTCCACGTCCACGAGCTTCAGCACCATGCCGTCCGCGGGCGTCAACGGGAGCAGATCGCCGCTGGTCAGATCCAGCCGGTACAGCCGGCGGTGGCCGTCGCGCTCCGAGGACCACAGCGCCTCGGAACCGTTGCTGAGCAGCCGCAGGTCGTCGTGCAGATTGACCCAGGTGTCGCTGGTTTCCACGTGCAGGACACGGGCGTCGCCGTCCAGCGTGAGCTCCACCAGCTCCAGTCGTTGCTGGTCCCGGGGCTGGCGCTGAATCACCAGCGCCTCGCCGTCGGGTCGCCATTGGATGCGGGCGAGATATTCGCTGTCGGGCGCGGCCCACTCGAGCCAGCGGATACTGTCGTCCCTCAGATCAATGATGCCCAATTCCACCTGGGCATTGGGGCCGCCGGTGTAGGGATAGTGCTGCGGATGCACGGAGAAACCACTGGCGTCGATTTCGTAGCGATGGGACAGCGGGATGGTTGCCTCGTCCACTTTGAGGAAGGCGATCCGGCTGGCGTCGGGGGCGAAGAAGTAGCCGTCGAAACGGTGCATTTCTTCCTGGGCGATGAAGTCCGCCAGCCCGCAGCTGACGCTGCCACCGCCGTCCCGCGTGAGCTGGCGCGGCTGACCGCCAGCTTCCAGCAGCCAGAGGTTGCGGTCGTGCACGAAGCCGATGCGACCGTCGCTGGCAATGCGGATGTCGGTGGCGAAAAACTCCGCGGGTGTCACCGGCTCGGGCGTACTCCCGGACTCCAGGGCGAGGCGATGCAGACGGCCGCTCACGGGGAACAAGATGGCCGATCCGTCCGCTGCCCATAGGAATTCGACGATGCCCGCCGAGAACACTCGCAGCCGTTCCCGGCGCGCCTTTTCTTCTTCAGACAGGGCGCGACTGCCGTCGAGACTGCGTGCATCCACCAGGCAGCGACTGCTGCCGCTGTCGAGATCACAGAGCCAGAGGTCGAGGCGCTCGAAGTCGTCGTCAGCGGGTCGTAGCCAGGCGATGCTGCGGCCGTCCGGAGCGTAGCGGGCCATGGCCGGAATCGGGCCGGACAGGCCCGGGGTGTCGAACAGGCGCTCCAGGGTGAGAGGTGGTGGCTGGCCGTTGCTGATGTTCACCGCAATCCCTCCGCCGCCAGGGCTGGCCGCGTGAGGTTGTCGCAGCCCGACGCCGTGACCCGGACGTCGTCCTCGATGCGGATGCCGCCGAACGGCATCAGCGCCTCGACTGCCTGCCAGTTGACCTGCCTGCCCTCCGGCCGGGAACGCAGTTCATCCAGCAGCATGGGGATGAAATAGAGTCCCGGCTCGATGGTCACGACGAAATCCGCTTCCAGGGTTCGCGTCAGGCGCAGGGCCGGGAAGTCCTCCGGCGGTGGCCGCAGGCTGCCGTCGGGCCCTGCCAGACGGCCGCCTACGTCGTGGGTCTGGACGCCGATGAGGTGGCCGAGACCGTGGGGCAGAAACGTGCTCGTGATCCCGCTCTCGAGCAGCGCATCCGCTGTGCCCTCGGCGAGCCCGCTGCCCGCGAGGATGCGTGCGACGGCCGCGTGGGCATCGCGATGCAGATCCACGAAGTCGAGTCCCGGGCGCACCTCGGCGACCAACTCCTGCTGTGCCTGATCCATGGCCTCGATGAGATCGGCGAAGGGCCCCGGTGCCGTGGCGTAGGTGCGGGTAATGTCGGCCGCGTAGCCGCGTTCGCAGGCGCCGGCATCAATGAGGAAGGAGCGATGGCCATCGGCTGGTGGCCGTCGTTCCCGATGCTGGTAATGCAGTACGGCGGCGTGGGTGTTCAGCGCCACGATGTTGCCGTAGGGCAGTCCGGCGTCTTCCTGGCTGCTGGCCAGCAGATAGGCCATGTGGATGCCGTATTCGGACTCGCCTGCGAGGAAGGCGTCGCGGGCCGCCTTATGGCCCTTCGCGGCGCGGACGTTTGCCCCTCTCATGCAGGCGATTTCGTAGGCGGTTTTGCGCCCGCGGCCGAAATCCAGGCGAGCAAGCAGCTCGGTGGGGAATGGTTCGTCTGGCGCAATGTGCGCCGCATGGTTGGCCCCGGCCAGAACGTCGCTGAGCGCCCGTGCCAGTGCTTCAGGGGACTCCACCTCGCGAACGTCGAAGCCATCGGTCCAGACGCCGGCTGCAGGCGCGGGCGGCAGATGCCAGAAGTCCTTAGGTCGCAGATGCAGCAGGACGGGCTTGTGGCCGGGACGCAGCACCAGCTGCGATCCGGCGGTCGCGTCCAGCGGCACAAACAGGCGAAAGTGGGGATTCGCCTTGAAGCTGGCTTCGATGTCATCGAGGAAATGGTGCGCCGGCTCGCCGGCGGCGATCACCAGGGCATCGTGGTCGCAGGCCTCGAGGGCTTCGGAGTAGCGGGCGAGCTGACTCTCGAGGTGCTCGGCATACAGGGCATCTGGATCGGGGGCCGGAACAGTCACGGGCGCTTGATTCTCCATGTTGTGGCCTCGCCACGCTTCGTCCCCGGCGTCAGGCTCGCGGATTGCCGATGCGCAGCGGTGGTCGGCGCAGGGTGCGAAGTGTACACGGCCGCTCGTGCCGATTCCGAGGATGCCGACTGGCCGGTGGACGCCGACGCCTAAGGA
>SKUB01000350.1 GCA_007122315.1 Pseudomonadales bacterium
CCGGCATGGCGCGGGCCGCGGAACATCTCGCCGAGCAGCCCGAGCTCAACCTCGTCCTGGTCAACGTGGACGCAAGCGAGGACGCCCAAGCCGTCGCCCACACCCTGCAGGCCCTCGGCCTCGCGGACGCGGACAACTGGCAGTTCGTCGACGCTCCCGCCGCGCGCCTGCGCGCCAGCATCGATCCCCAGTGGTACGGCGAACTGCCGCGCAGCTACCTTATCGACGGCAACGGCCACCTCGAGGGGTTCAGCGGTCGTCTCACGCCGGCCCATCTCGATGCCTGGCGAAGGCCGACCGACGGCGGCGCAGCGCCGCGATGACCAGCATCCCGCCCGCCAAGAACAAGGCGGGAGATCAGCGGCACTCTGGATTGGCGTCCAGCTGGGCCACGCGCTCGATCCGGAACTGGAGCGCGCTGCTCGCGAGCAGTCGCACCGTACCGGTTCCTGGAGGGGGTCGGTAGACCTTTACGATGCAGCTTGGCGTGATGACGTACTCGGGGACACCGTTTGCGTAGGCAAACTCCAAATCCGCCACCGAAAACCGCTCCCGGTACCAGTTCGGATGCGAAAACCTGCGGAAGCGCCAGTTCCGCTCCACCGGATGGACATGATAGCTGGCGGCGCAGGATACGGATTCGCCGCGCTGGTTCGTGATCAAGATTCTGCAGGGTCTCGCTTCATCGACCGAGAGAGCGTATCCGGCTTCGATCAAACCGATTCCCCTGTGCGTCAAAGTAATGTGGTCCCAGGCGCCGTATCCGAACGGACGAGGCGCCACGTATCGACATTCGCCCTGTTCGTCCCGTTCGTAAAGGATGAACCCGCCCACTTCGATGGCCCCGTACCGGTCGCTCTCCACACGCGCATGCAGCAGTGCCGTGGCCGCAACCCGGTCGAGCTCCGGGGCACGCGGATCGGGAATACAGCCGCACGCCCGCTCGAGCACGACTGCACGCCCAACCTCGAGGAATCGACTGTGGATTTCAGCCACCGGTGACTTCAGATTCTCGCTGAAACGGCTCGGTGGCCCGACGCGCATCGTGCCGTCCAGTTGAAGCCACGTGGAGCGAGCGTTGCTCAGTGTGCGGTATTGGTACACGAAGTCGCCGGGCAAGCCGTAGTGCGCGTGCAGCGCGTCGATCCATGCGCCAATCTGCTCGCGCCGCTGGATTGTCGCTTCGTCCCGGCGAAGGTAGGCCGGTGTCAGCAGTCGGTACTCCGCATCCAGCAGGGCTGCTGCAAGGATGTCCTTCTCGTAGCCATCGCAAGGCTCGAACCAGCCGAGCAGATGATCGCGCGCAAACTGCGGTGCATCCCGGATGATTGCATCGGCATCGATCGGCGCGGACGCAGCCACCAGGGGCGACGCTGCAAGCAGGACGGCGTACAGGACGACGCGCGCTGCACCGCCCCCGCGCCGCGGCCTACCGCAGAAGAAAGTCCTGCTCGGCATTGACTGGCTCTTCCCGAGAATCAAACTAATGGATCTGCCATCAGTCGTCCCACGAACTCGCATCGCTCTGCCAGCACGTACTGGAGAAGGCCAGGAAATTCACCTTGGCCTCGAAGCTCAGGCCGTAATTGTTCGCCGTGTCATCGAATACCCCATCGTCATACCTTCCAGGCCACCTGAAACCCAGGTCGTCCCTGGAGCGCGCATCCTGGAGCATGCGCGCGATGCCGTGAGCCTCATCTTCGGTCATGCCTCGGATGCTTTCGGCAACGGCAACGACGAATCCACGTGCCAGACAGGCACACTCGTCCCTGGGACTGTGGTCGTAGAGCTCCAGGCGCTCGCATTCACGTGCCACCGTCCCTTCCAGATCGCCAACGCCACCGCTGCCGCCACCGCAACCACCCGCAGCTAGCGCGGTCCCGAACACGATCGTCATCGGGAGCGACCGCCACCCGCGACGTCGCGATCCGTCGTTGCCAGACGCTTCACTTCCGTGAACCCTGCCCATGCCCCTCTCCCCTGCCGTCACCCGGTATCGAAACCCCTGCCCGCAGCGAGTCCGGCCGAGCCCTCGCAGTGCCGACCAGCCAAGGGTCTCGCCAGTGCCCGGGATCCTCATCGACAGTTAGGGTCGGGTAGCTCACTTTAGCGGGGGTTAAGGGCCTCGATGCCGGCCGTTGGCGTTTGGGATTCGAGGCCCGGGCAGGTATCGGGCGCGGACGCTCAGCGTCGCACCGGCCGCTTCGCCAGTTTTCGCTGCAGGGTGCGGCGGTGCATGTTCAGGGCCCGCGCGGTGGCGGAGATGTTGCCGTCGTGGTCTGCGAGCACGCGCTGGATGTGCTCCCACTCGAGACGGTCGACTGAGGGCGGCTCCGCCTGCAACGGCAGCCCAGGGTCAGGGCTGTCCTGTTCCAGGGCGGCGAGAATTTCCTCCGGCGTCGCCGGTTTCGGCAGGTAATTGACCGCGCCGAGCTTCACCGCTTCCACTGCCGTGGCGATGCTGGCGTAGCCGGTCAGGACCAGTACCCGCGGTGACGGATCGAGTAGCGCCAGTAACGCCACCAGTTCCAGGCCGGACCCGTCCGGCAGCTTGAGATCGACAATGGCACGCTCGGGACGGAAGGCTTCGAGGACAGCGCGCGTGGACGCGAGATCCTCCGCGCTGCGCACGTCGAACCCGCGCCGGCGCAGTGCGGCGCCGAGCACGTCCCGGAACACCGGATCGTCGTCCACCAGCAGGAGGCGTCGTGCCGTCTCGTCGGCCCTCGCTGTGCTCACGACGCCACCGTGAGGCCGGGAAGCGGCAGCTCCACCGCGACGTGGGCACCGCCGCCGGGACGTTGCCGGAGGCTCACCTGACCGCCGAAGCGCTCGATGGTGGCGTTCGCGAGCAAGAGCCCCATCCCCAACCCCTCGTCCTTGCCACGCGGAGCTGCACGCGTGGCTGAGAACCCGGGCCCCTGATCGAGAATGTCGATCTGGAGCCGGTCCGCGCGCCAACGCACACGGCACTCCACCGGGCCCTCAGACACCGCTGCAGCGTTGTCCAGCAGATTCAGAAGGGCCTGCTGCAAGGTCGGCTCCTGGCGGATCGCCGGTGCCGGACCCGAGCCGTCGCAGACAAGCTGCAGCCGCGATCGGGGACGGACCAGCGCGAGGCGGACGCCGAGTTCCTCGAACAGTTCGTCCACCGGCAGCGGCGGCCCAGTCTGCTCGCCACCGGCCGTTGCCCGAAGACGCCCCAGGGTGTCCCGACACACGGCGACCTGGGCAAGCAGCGTGTCCAGCTGCTCTCGGTGCTCGCCATCCACCTGCGCGGCCAACTCGCTGGCAATCACCGCGATGCTGCCCAGCGGCGTCGACAGTTCATGTGCCGTCCCGGCCGCCAGCGTCGCGACTCCGATGATCTGCTCGTTGCGCAGATTCTCCTCACGCTCGGCCGCCAGTGCCTGCTCCCGCGTCCGCAGCAGGTTGACCATGCTGGTGCCGAAGTAGGTGATCAGTCCGGCTGCCAGCACGAAGGTCAGCCACATGCCCGCGACGTGGAGCGTGAAGCTGTCGAGATGGTGATGCTCCACTGCCACCACGGGCCGGTGATAGAGCACCAGCAGGCTGTAGCCGAGCACGGTCAGCACCATGATGGTCCAGGTCCGGACCCGATCCAGCATGATCACCGCGACAGCAATGGGCACGAGGTAGAGGCTCACGAGGGGATTGGTCCAGCCGCCGCTGAAGTAGAGAAGCGCGGTCAAGCCGGCCACGTCCACGACCAGCTGCCCGACCAGTTCAACCTCGCTGAGCAGCGCGGGTCGCCGTCGTGCCCGCCACCAGGAACCGAGGGTGAACAGCGTCAGCACGGCAATGATGACGAACAGGGGAATCAGCGGTAACGAAACCTGGAAACCGTAATGAACGGCCAGGGTCGTGAGCAGAAGCGTAGCGAGCAGCAACGCCCGAATGCTGAGCAGCCGTTCGAGATTGGCTGCGACCGATACCGCATCTTGCGTCGACACCCGACCTCCCTAGTGTCCCGAACCCGGTGGCTTCATCGAACAGCGAGCAGTGAAGGCAATTCGACGTTCACCTGGCGCCTCCGCCTGAGAGGACCATTTCCCCGCCAGGGGCCCCTGCGCTGATCCGCGGACACCACCCCGCGAACCTCGAACTCTCGCGCGCGCCATCCAGACGCAGAAACACATGAACAGCATGACCAGCGAGAACGTAAGGCAGGTCGCGATCGCAGCCGTTTGCGACGTTTCGAACCCACTCAGGGCGTCAGACCCAATCCCGACAGAAGTACTTGATTTCGGTGAACTCCTCCATGCCGAGACGCCCCCCTTCGCGGCCGAGTCCGGACTGCTTGACGCCGCCGAAGGGGATGGGAGCGCCGGTCACCTTGGTGCGGTTGACCGCAACCATGCCGAACTTGAGCGCGCGGCCGACGCGGTAGATCCGGCGCGGATCCATGGTATCCAGGTAGGCCACCAGGCCGTACTCGGTGTCGTTGGCCCAGGCGATGGCCTCGGCCTCGGTGTCGAACGGGGCGATGGCGGCTACCGGGCCAAACGTTTCTTCATGGAAGATCTTCGCCTCCCGGGGGACGTCGACGAGAACCGTAGGCTGGAGGAACAAATCCCCGGCCGGATGGCGACCGCCACCGGTGAGCACCTTCGCGCCCCGACTGATCGCGTCCTCGATGTGCTCGATCTGCTTGGCGACCGAGTCCGCGTTCATCATGGGACCGATGTCCGGGTCGTCCATTCCCGGGCCCACCGACATCGCCTCGGTCTTCGCCGTGAAGCGTTTGCAGAACTCTTCGTAGATGGGCCGCTCGACCAGGATCCGATTGGCTGCCAGGCAGTCCTGGCCCGAGGTCGCGAACTTCGCCTTGATCGCCTCGTCGATGGCGTCCTCGAGGTCCGCATCGGCGAACACCAGCACCGGCGCGTGCCCACCGAGTTCCAGGATCAGCTTTTTCACCGTGTCCGCGCACTGCCGATAAAGCAGGCGGCCGACCCGGGTGGAGCCGGTGAAGGACAGCGCCCGCACGCGGGTGTCCTCTGTCCACGGCGGGCAGATGGTGGGGGCCTCGCCGGTCACGACGTTGAAGACGCCGGCGGGAATCCCGGCGCGTGAGGCCAGTTCGGCGAGTGCGGTTGCCGAGTACGGCGTCTCCTGCGAGGGGTGCGAGACCACGCTGCAGCCCGCACCCATGGCGGCGGCCGCCTTGCGGGTCAGCATCGCCGACGGGAAATTCCAGGGCGTGATCAGCGCGCAGACGCCGATGGGTTCGCGCCAGACCTCCATTTCCGCATCCGGCAGGTGCGAGGTCACGTTCTCGGTGTTCGGCCGCTTGGCCTCCTCCGCGTAGTACTCGATGAACGACGCTGCATAGTCGATCTCACCGCGGGCCTCGGAAATCGGCTTGCCCTGCTCGGTGGTCATCATCCGGGCAAGGTCCTCCTTGGCGTCGACCACCAGATCGAACCAGCGGCGCATCAGCCGCGAACGCTCCTGAGGCAGCAGACCGGCCCAATCGTCGAACGCGGCCTCCGCAGCATCCACGGCCCGCAAGCTCTCCGTGGCGTCGAGGGCGGCGACGCGGCCGATCAGCTCACCGTTCGCCGGGTTATGCACCTCGATGCAGCGACCTTCGGCGTTGCCGACCCATTCGCCGGCGATGAAGGAGCGGTCCCGGATGAGCGCGGTGTCGTTGATGCCGGAGAATCCGGTGCCCCCCGCCGTGGACGGGATCGAGTCAGCCATCTTTGCCTCCTTCCTCAGGGACGCGCCCGGATTGAGGCGTATCCGCTCGGGACCGACTCCGAAGCGCGCAGCAGGAACCCGGAATGGGTTCCCGGATGTCTTTCGTATCAGCCTAACAGGTTGCCGGAAAGGGCTGCCGCGCTTGCTATGCCCGCGAAGCCGTGACTGTCTGCCAACTCCGTCATTCGCCGCCCGACTGTCGGGCGGGCGGCACGGTGTCGCCGTCGGGCGCCTTGCCGTCGTCAAACTCCGCGGCCTGGACCGCGCGGACCCTGTCCGGCAGCTCGAGGCCGCGCTGACTGCCCTTGATGGTGAAGTCGTAGTCGAATTCGGGGAAAAAGGATTCGCAGCCATCCTCGGTGATGAGGATGGTATCGGAGATGCCTACGGTCTTGTCGCCGTCCACACCCCACATCCAGGGGATGACATGGAAGGTCATGCCTTTGCGCAGGATCGTGGAGTCCCCCTGTTTCAGCGAGACGATGTAGCCCTCGTCCCAGCTCGGGGGAAAGGCGATGCCAATGGAGTAACCGGTGCGGGTGATGAGGCGCGCGCCGAGGGTGTTCGAAGAGATGTGTGTGCGAATCAGGTTGTCCACGTCGGACACCGTCATGCCCGGTTGGGCCTGGCCGTGGAGCAGATCGAGGGCGCCCTTCATCAGCTCCTGAGCCTGGTACATCGAGTCGCTGAGCTCGCCGAGCACCACGGTGCGCATCATCGCCGTGTGATAGCGACGCAGGCACCCCCCCACCTCGATGAAGACGTGCTCGCCCTCGCGCAGCTCGCGACCCTCCCAGGTGGCGTGACCGATCATGCTCCGCGGTCCCGAGGTGACATAGGGCATCACGGCGGGGAACTCGCCGCCTGCCTTGAACATCGCCGAGCTGATTGCAGCGGCGACGTCGTTTTCGGTCACGCCGGGCACACATGCGTCGATACCCGCCTGCATCCCCGCCTCGGTGGCACGGGCGGCACAGCGCATGAGCTCGATCTCGCAGGCTGACTTGCAGACGCGGCCTTCCTCGACGATGCCGAAGCAATCGAGCAGCTTGCCCTCGACCAGGGTCGTACGGATGACATCCTGATGGTAGGCGGGAAAGTAGTAGCTGTTGCGTTCGTAACCGAGGCGCTTGTCCGCCAGCTTGAACTCCCGCAGTGCGTCGACGAGCATCTGGATGGCATCCCCGGTATCACCGTAGGGGCGCGTGATCTCCACCCAGCTGCGCGCATAGACGTTGGACTCCTCCATCGCGCGCATGACCATGAACGGCTCGCCTTCCAGCGGCACCACCAGGCTCTGGAAAAACGAATACCCGGTCGTCTGATAGTTGGTCAGATAGAAGATGTTTTCCGGATCGGTGATGATCACCGCGTCGAGGTGGCGCTCGGCAATGTGCACGCGCAGCGCCTCGAGGCGCCGTTCGTACTCGCAGAGCGGGAAGGTCATGTCATCGCGCTGAATCATGCGGCCACCATTGCTGCCCTGGGAACAGTGTCGCACAGAATATCGGGAGAGGACTGGAAGGGGAGCATCCCCCAAACGGCAGGTTGCCGTGGACAAAACTCACGCGGCCGGCGCCGTCCATGCTGCCCCCTGAAACACTGTTACCTGGACCGAATTCGGAGCCACCGCGCTGAGGCGTGTGCTGTTCGAGACCTGGAGACGCCGACGACAGCGAACCCGGCTCAGGCCTCGGCGAAGTCGATGGCGGCATAGCGCTCGAGCCGAATCCCTCGAGGCCAGGCGTCCGGCGGCAGCCCGGCTTTTTCCCACAGCGCGGCAATGAAGTCCGCCGGGTCCGGCAGCTGCTCCCATACCTTGGGCAGGAACGTGGCGCGATGACTTCCCGCCACGACAAACAGGCCGTCTTGATGGGGCCGAAGCGAAGCCTTCAACGCGTCCATATCTGCAACTTCGACCTGCTCCGCCGGCGTCAGGATCGAGATCGCGATGCCCAGCTCGGGCAGCTCCGCGGCCGTGACTGGAGGAAAGCGGGGATCGTCGAGTGCCGTTTCGACCGCGCTCACGGCCACGTCCTGGGGCAGCGGCTGGACGGCATCGATGCGTCCGCGGCAACCGCGCAGGCGCCCGCCTCGAGTCAACGTCACGAACGTGGCGCGCTTCACCCACAGCGCGTCGGGCCAATCCTCTCCGCGCACAGGGATCGGCAGAGACGTGGCGAGACCGTGACCGATGCTGTCGCGAGCCAATGCCAGCAGTCGCGATCGCGCCTGCGCGTCGAGGTTCAAGCGGCCGGTTCCTCGAGCGCCCAGGCACCGTAACCGACGACGCGGTCCGGTGTCCCGATGGTGTCGGCGGATGTGGCGAGGCCCAGCCGCTTTATCCGGCACGCGCGATCACGCGCCAGCTGCAGCAGGCCATTGAGGGGCGCCGCGCCGCAGGCCTGCTCACCCGACAGGTCCGTCGCAAACCGCTCGATGGCGTGGGCGGTGTCCGCATCCAGGTGCCGCGCCTGCTCGAGATCGTGGAAGTGCGACAGGTCCGTGCTGATGACGATCAGCGTTTCCGGACCACCCCAGAGAGCTTCGAGTACGGCTGCCACCTGCGCCGCAGTCGCGCCACCCACCACCAGGGGCAGCAGCGTGAACGTCCCGAGCACCGTCTGCAGGAACGGCAACTGCACTTCGAGACTGTGCTCCTCGGCATGGGCGGCATCGGAGACAGAGACGCCAGGCAGTGTTCGGACCCGCGTATAGCCTTCGGCATCCACCTCGATCGCGCCCAGCGGCGTGGCAAAGTGACGGCACGACGGCAGCGCGAGACCCGGAACCCAAACCCGGTGGGCGGGTCCGAGGAGGACCACACGACGAATGCTGTCACGCTGCGACGCCAGCAACGCGTAGGCCCGGGCGGCCAGCGCACCGGAGTAGACATACCCCGCATGCGGCACCACGAGCACTTTCGGCCGCCCCGAGACTGGTACCTCAGCCTCCTGAGCAAGCAGGTCGTCCACGGTGCTGCGCAGCTGCGCCGCCGATTCTGGATAAAACAGCCCCGCCACTGCGGGGATCCGCGTCTGCATGGCAACTCCCGACTTGTCCGGGCTGCTACCGGGCTCCATATACTGTGCATGATGGAGGCGTGACGGTGCGGATCAAGTCCCGCGCCCGGAGCAAAACATGAGCATGAGCGGCAGCGTGGCAACCCGATATTGGCACCGGGTGGATGGTGAGCGCGTGCAGTGCGATCTGTGCCCGCGCCACTGCCGCATGCGCGAAGGCCAGCGTGGCTTATGTTACGTGCGCGGCTGTGAGGACGGCGAGGTACGCCTGTTCAGCTACGGCCGCTCCAGCGGCTTCTGCGTCGATCCCATCGAGAAGAAGCCCCTGAATCACTTCCTGCCCGGTACTTCCGTACTCTCCTTCGGCACCGCGGGCTGCAATCTGGCCTGCAAGTTCTGCCAGAACTGGGACATCAGCAAATCCCGGGAGATGGACACGCTGGCCGATGCCGCCAGCCCGCAGCGCCTGGCGAAAACGGCGCTGGAACTGGGCTGCCGCTGCGTGGCGTTCACCTACAACGATCCGGTGATCTTCCACGAGTACGCCGTTGACGTGGCGGCGGCCTGCCGCGAAGTCGGCATCCACAGCATCGCCGTCACCGCCGGCTGGATCGATCCCGAGCCACGGCGCGAGTTCTTCGCCGCCATGGATGCGGCCAACGTGGACTTGAAAGCATTCAGCGAGCGTTTCTACCGAGAGATCTGCGGCGGCCGGCTCGCCGATGTGCTCGACACCCTGGTCTACCTCAAGCACGAAACCGATGTCTGGTTCGAGCTCACTACACTGCTTATCCCGGGTGAGAACGATTCCACAGGGGAACTCGAGCAGCTGACGCGCTGGGTCGTGGACGAACTCGGCGCCGACGTTCCGCTGCACTTCACCGCGTTTCACCCCGATTGGAAGTTGCGTGACCGACCACCCACGCCGCCTGAAACCCTGTCCCGTGCGCGCCGCATCGCCCTGGACGCAGGCATCCATCATGCCTACACCGGTAACGTCCACGACAGCGACGGCGGCTCCACCTGGTGCCCCGGCTGCGGCGCATGCCTGATCGAGCGCGACTGGTACGCCCTCGGCGACTGGCGCCTGGATGCCGAGGGCGGCTGCCTGGCCTGCAGCCGCCCCCTGGAAGGCCGCCTCGAGGCCGAACCCGGCCACTTCGGCCGCCGCCGCATTCCGGTGCGCCTGGCCCAGGGCGGCTGATCCGGAGCCGTTTCATCCGGCACTGGCGGCATGGATGGGCGGTCGGTCTCAACCCATGCAGCGACTCGCGAACATGAAGGCCTCGTCCATGGTCCACTGGGCCTCAGGCTTCTGTGCCATCTGCCGGCACCAAGCGCGCGATCCCGGTTCCGCGCGCCCCGTGTTCGCGCTGGATCCAGCCATAACATCCTCCAACTGCTCCGCGCGCATGCCCCAGGCCATGATCGCCGCCTCCAGCTCGCTGGTCAGGACCTGCGGCTGGCTGTCGATCCGCATCGACTGGCGCTCGAAGCGCTGCATCGCGCGCTCCATGCGCTGATCCAGCGCAGGCAACTCGATCTCGCTGACCGTGGCATCTATCTGCTCTGCACCAAACTGTGCCACCAGCGAAGTCATGTTCTCCCCGATCGCTTCGAGCCGCGGCACGAACTCGTCATGCACCCGCTGCGCGACCGCATTGGCCGTCGCGGCATCCTGCACCGTCGCCAGTGCCTCCCCGAAGTCCTCGAAGTACACCACCACCATCTCGAGATGCGCCGTGAATGCGCTCTCCGGATCGCTGTAGGCACCCGACCCACAGCCGACCACCGCCAGCAGCACGCCCATCACGAAACCATGATTCCAGGTTGCCGTTCGCATCGTGTCCTCCTCCTTGTCGGCTGATCCGCCCCCGAAACAGGGAACGCGGCGAATGCATGCTGGAACCTCAGGCCGAGGCAGGCATCCTGAGATAACGGCCGTTAGCGACACCTAACGGGACTTTCGAATCAGGTGTGCACGGAACCTAAGGTCAACACGGGTCGTCACGGCCGGTACACTGCCCACCCCGTCGCCGCAGCGAGCCATCGAAGAATGTCCGAACCCGAACCCCGCCGGGATCCACGCATGCTGCATACCCGGCCCGGTCCGCGACTGCTGGCGCTGCTGGGCGTCGGTCTGGTGTTCATCTTCTACCGGCCCGGCGCCGACCCGAGCCTCGTCCAGAGCGTCCTGCTGCCGCTGATCGGTCTGCTGTCCGCGTGGTACCTCACCGGATCCGTGGTGGCGGTGACGTTGACCATCGTGCTGCTGGCCGGCGCCCACTCCGACCTCGATGGCACCACGGTGGCGGAAACCCTGATCTATCCGGCACTGGCCGTCATCGCGTTCGCCGTACTGTTGACCACATTGCTGCTGCGATTCCGGAACGCGATGCAGCGGCGTCGGGAAGCCCGCCGGCGACAGCAGCAGGACGGACCCTGATCCAACTGTCGGTACCGGTTGACGTGGGCCGCAGACAGGTCGAGATTCTCCCTGGATCTGTTTACACCGAGACGTTAATACCGTTGAATTAAGCCCCTGCCGTACAGAGGGGCAAAACAGGCGCATGCACTCCGGGGTGGAGCCAGTGCACCGCGTCCGTTACCCGAAGCCGAACCAGCCAAGAGGGGCGAAGGATCCATGAACTTCGAGTTCTCCGAAGACCAGAACATGCTGCGCGATCAGGCGCAGAACTTCCTGCGCGCGAAAAGCGACAGCAAGGCGGTACGCAAGATCCTCGAGAGCGACCAGCCTTACGACGAGGCGCTGTGGAAGGGGATGGTGGAACTCGGCTGGACCGGCGTCACCATTCCCGAAGCCTACGGCGGCATCGGCCTAGGCCATCTCGAACTGTGCGTGATCGCCGAAGAGCTCGGCCGTACGCTGGCACCGACGCCATTTTCCTCATCGGTCTATCTGGCCACCGAAGCGCTGCTGCAATTCGGCAGCGAAGAACAGAAGCAGGCCTGGCTGCCGAAGCTGGCCGCCGGCGAGGTGATCGGTACCGTGGCAGTCGGTGAAGGCACCAAGGCCGTGACGCAGCAGAACATGCAGGTGACGGCCAAGGACGGGAAACTCACGGGCACCAAGCTGCCGGTGGCGGACGGCGACGTGGCTAACATCGCCATCGTCATTGCCAAGGATTCCGATTCTGCAGCATCGCTCTATCTCGTCGATCTCACTGCCGATGGCGTGACCCGCAGCACCGTGAAAACCCTGGACCCGACCCGCTCACATGCCCAGATCGACTTCAAGGGCACCCCCGCCGAAGTGCTCGGCGGAGCGGGCGAAGGCTGGCCGCAGCTCGAGAAACTGTTCGACCGGGCCGCGATCCTGTTCGCCTGGGAGCAGGTGGGCGGGGCCGAAGCCAGCATGCAGATGGCCCGCGACTACGCCATGGGCCGCTACGCATTCGGCCGCCCCATCGCTTCGTTCCAGGCCATCAAGCACAAGGTCGCGGACATGTACATCGCCCACACTCTGGCGCGCTCCAACTGCTACTACGGCGCCTGGGCCCTGTCGACAGATGCGCCGGAACTGCCGGTGGCAGCGGCGACGGCGCGGGTCTCGGCCACCGAAGCGTTCCACGAGTGCAGCAAGGAGAACATCCAGACCCACGGCGGCATGGGCTTCACCTGGGAATTCGACTGCCATCTGTTCTATCGTCGGTCGAAGCTGCTCAGTCTCAACCTCGGCAGCCTGCCGCGGTGGAAGGACATGCTGGTCACGCGCATCGAGCAATCGAATCTCGACCACTCGAGTCAGTGAGCACGGGCTGAGGAGAAACGATCATGGACTTCAGCGATACCCCGAAAGAAGCCGAGTTCCGCAAGGCGGCCCGCGCTTTTCTCGACGCCAACGCCACGCCCAAGAGCGAAGCGAAAACCCGCCGCGACGAGAGTGAAGCCGACCTCATCAAGCGCGCCAAGGCCTGGCAGAAACTCAAGCAGGAAAACGGCTGGGCCTGCCTGAACTGGCCGAAAGAGTACGGCGGTCGCGGCGCCACGCCCATGGAACTGATCATCTGGGGCCAGGAAGAGGCGAAGTACGACGTCCCGACCGGTCCATTCGCCATCGGCCTCGGCATGTGCGGCCCCACCGTCATCGCCTTCGCGGGTGAAGAGCAGAAGAAGCGGTACCTGCCGAAGATGGCCTCTGGTGAAGAGATCTGGTGCCAACTCTTCTCGGAACCCGCAGGCGGATCCGACGTCGCCAACCTGCGCACCCGTGCGGTCAAGGACGGCGAAGATTGGGTGGTCAACGGCCAGAAGGTCTGGACCTCCGGTGCCCAGTACTGCGACTACGGCATCCTGCTGACCCGGACCGACCCCAACGTGCCGAAGCACAAGGGCCTGACCATGTTCATCGTCGACATGAAGGCCCCCGGCGTCGAGGTGAAACCCATCAAGCAGGCGTCCGGCCATTCCGGATTCAACGAGGTGTACTTCTCCG
>SKUB01000331.1 GCA_007122315.1 Pseudomonadales bacterium
CCATCTCCACCGTGGCGCCAGGGTTCGCCGTACGCCCTCGCCGCGGGAAGGCCACCGCCCGGGTGACATCGACGGTCATGGCCTCGTCCCGATCAGGGAACAGGAACTGCAGTTCGACCGGATCGTGTTCGAAGCGCCGCGGGTCGAAGCGCACCGCCAAGGCATCGAAGAGATCCGGAGTGGGCACGGCACGCAGGAATTCGAGGCTGCCAACGCTGATCTCGAGATCACGCGGAACGCCTTGCCGCAGCTCGTGGGCCGCGGTCAGGTAGTAGTTGCGCCAGGCGCCGGACTCCGCCTGGAAACCGAGCTGTTCGTAACTGGCGGCGAGCCAGGCGCGGGCGGCTTCGTTGCGTGGGTCGGCAAACACAAGGTGATTGAAGACGGTGGCAGACCATCGGTACTCGCCCGCCTCGAAGGACTCGATGGCCTGAGCGAGGGCTGATTCCGGGCCACCCATGAACTGAACATAGCGCCGCGCCTCCTCCACCGGCGGCAGCGGATGGTAGTTCGCCGGGACGCCGTCCCACCAGCCGAAGTAGTGCTGGAACACGGCCTTCGAGTTGTGGTTCAGGGTGCCGTAGTAGTCGCGCACCCCGAAGTCCTCGTTGGCGAACGGCGGATCCTCGAGCTGCTCGGCAATGGCGTGCATGGTGTGGCCGTGATTGGCCAGACGCACGGTCTGGTCGTGGACGTGCCGGTAGCGGTCGCGTTGGTTGCGGAGCATCCGCGCCACGTCCTCCTTGCCCCAGGTGGGCCAGTGATGAGACGCGAACAGAACTTCCGCCTCGCCGCCGTAACGAACCAGCATGGCATCGATCACTTGGCTCCAGCGCAGGGTGTCGCGCACCTTCGCACCGCGCGGGGTGAGTACATTGTGAAACACGCGCGTGACCACCTCCGCGGTGCACAGCGCCTTGAATTCCGGCAGGTAAAAGACCAGCTCTGCCGGCGCCTCAGTCTCGGCTGCATCCATGAACTCGAAGGTGACACCGTCAATCTCCAAGGTCTCGCCCGTGGACGCGATCTCCCGGGTCGGCGCGACGAGGCCGATGTTGCCCACCGAGAGCAGCTGCCCGAGTCCGGTTCCGACGTGTCCGGCAGGGCCACGCGGCAGCCGATGGCCGAACTGGAACGAACTGCGACGGGCCATGTAGTTGCCCGCCAACAGGTTCTCGCTCACCGCTTCATCGGTGAAGCCATGGGGCGCGATCACTTCGACCTCGCCCGCGGCGATCTGCGCCTCCTCGATGATGCCGCGCACACCGCCGAAGTGATCGGCATGGGAGTGGGTGTAGATCACCGCGGTCACCGGGCGCTCGCCGAGGTGCTCGTTCGCCAGCGCGAGGCCCGCCGCCGCCGGCGCCGGTGAGGTGAGCGGATCCACCACGATCCAGCCGCGCTCACCGCGGATCAGCGTCATCACGGCAAGGTCGTAGCCGCGGATCTGCCAGATGCCGTCGGTGACCTCGAACAGGCCATGAATCACGTTGAGACGACTCTGCCGCCACAAGGACGGATTGACCGTGTCGGGCGCATCGCCGTCGATGAATGCGAACGCCTCGAGATCCCAGGCGACCGAGCCGTCGGCGTTCAAGATCTGCGCGTCTTCGATCTGGGCCACGAAGCCGCGGGTGGCATTCTCGAAGTCACGCGGGTCGTCCAGCGGCAGCCGCTCAGCGACGGCCGCCTGGGCCAGCCGCGTCGCGCCCGTGGCCTCGCCCACGGGCGGCTGCGGCGAGTCAGCCGCCGACGCCTGCAGCAGCCAGACCAGACAGATGGCGCAGAGGCCTGCGCGAACAATGATTCCAGCCATGAGTTTCCCTCCCATCCGCGAGCGCTGCGCGCTCAGTGCAGCGGGCAACCCGCCACCGTGATCCGGTGCAGCAGCCGTCGCTGTCCGTGATAGTCGTTCAAGGCATAGTGCCAGGTACAGCGGTTGTCCCAGATCGCCACGGCACCCTCGCTCCAGCGGAAGCGGCAGGTGTACTCAGGACGGGTGGCGTGGCGATAAAGATGAGTGAGCAGTGCCGTGCTCTCCTCGGGCGTCCAGTCCTCGAAGCGGATGGTGAAGCCCGGGTTCACGTACAGCGACTTTCGGCCGGAAAGCGGATGGGTGATCACCACCGGGTGAGTCGCTTCGCTGGTGAGCGACTCGTTGCGGAACAATGCGCCTGCGTCACCTTCCTGCTTGTAGGCGCCTGCAGCGCCGAAAACATGGTGATTGGAGTGCACCGCGCGCAGGCCCTCGAGGGTTCGCTTGAGCCCCGGCGACAGTTCTTCGTAGGCGGCGTACATGCTTGCGAACAGGGTGTCACCACCCGTCTCCGGCAGTTCCCGCGCCACCAGGATGGAGCCCATGGCCGGCACCGCATCGTAGGAGTGATCGGTGTGCCAGCCACCACCGATGTTGGTGGTCTGCCCTGGATCCTTCTTCACCTCGGCGATCTCAGGGTACTGCCCGTCAGCCGGAAAAAAGCGGTTGATGTCGATAGGACCGAACCGCTCCGCCAGCGCGATATGCTGCTCCGGCGACAGATGCTGATCGCGGAAGAAGAGCACGCCATGGTCGCGGAACGCGGCCAATACCTGCTCGAATTCGCTGTCGGAGGCCGCGGCGAGATCCACCCCGCTGACCTCGGCCCCACAGACCCCACTGTAATTCTGCACGGCGATCCGGCTCGTCATGATGTCCCTCCGCAAGCTGCCGTCCATCGGACTCGGATGCTCAGAATAGGTACAGCAGGCGCAAAAAGTGTAACCCGGGTTACAATTCAGCCATGGCTGCAAAAGCGCCGATTCACCTTCCGGATGAGGTTCTCGCAGGCAACCGATGGTTCGCCGGCCTGTCGGCGTCACTGCAGGCCGCGCTGATCGAGGCTGCCGCGATCCGCGCTGTGGCCACCGGCCGCTGGCTCTATGGCAGCGGTGACGTGCCGCGGGGGCTGTACGCGGTCATCGACGGCACGGCCCTGGTCTACGTCGCCCTGCCCGAGACCGAGGACGTGCTGGTCCACGCCGCCGGACCAGGCGAGATCTTCGGTCATGCGGCGCAGCTCGCGCGTGGTCCGCGCCTCGCCACGGTCCTCGCCGCCGAACCCTCCACCTTCCTCTTCCTCTCCGAGCAGGCGCTGGCGCGCGTCGCCAGCCGGCACCCGGACATCTGGCAGCATCTGACCCGGCTGCTGTACGAACAGCTGGGCGAAGCGCTGCTGATGCTCGCCCGGACGCTGGCCCAGCCGGCGAGCGAACGTCTAGCTTTGCGTCTGTTGCAGCTCAGCAAGACGGGCAGCGGCACGCCTGTGCCCATCGGCCTGTCCCAGAGTGAATTCGCCGAGCTGCTCGGCGTCAGTCGCAAGACCGTGAACCGGCTGCTGCAGGCACTGGTTCGCGAGGGTGCCATCGAGCTGCACTACCGCCGGATCGTGGTCCGCGACGCCAGCATCCTGCGCGCCATGCTGCACTGACGCGCCCCATCCTCATGCCGAGCGATACTCGCGGATCGGTCGCCACCACCAGGCGATGAGCAGCGTGGCGACCAGGGACAGCACGCCGCCGAGGACCATGCTGTTGCCGGCACCGATGAATCCGGCCCAAAAGCCGATCCAGATGGTGCCGAGATTATTCGCGGTCTGGGCGGCGAGGATCATCAGGGAAAACGCCCGGCCGCGCATGTGATCCG
>SKUB01000145.1 GCA_007122315.1 Pseudomonadales bacterium
GGCGACGTGGCCAGGGACCAGCTGTCCTACATGCGTCGCTGTGGGATCGACGCCTTCCAGATTCCTGCAGGCCGGGACCCTGAACATGAGGCCGCCGGACTCAAGGTGATGCAGGACTACTACCAGGGCGACGTCATCGAGCCGCGGCCCCTGTTCCGCCGCGTGCCACGCGCCGAGGCCGGATGATCGGGTTGGGACTCACGCCGGCAACGTGATCGCAGGCTGCCGCCGCGCGTACAATGGCGCGACGCCCGTTTCCGGTCTCCTGCCTGCTGACCGCAAGGTCCGCGCATTGCCGGAGTTCATCCAACTCACGGAGCCCTGAGTTCATGCCGCAGTTGAACGACCCTTCCCTGCTCCGCCGTGATGCCTATGTTGGTGGCCAGTGGCTATCGGCCCCCGCTGATGCACGGTTCGCGGTGTCCGACCCGGCAACCGGCAAGACCATCGCCGAGGTCGCGGACTTCGACGGCGAGGCCACCGAACGTGCCATCGAGGCCGCCCACGCCGCCCTGCCCGCCTGGCGGGATCGCACCGCGAAGGACCGCGCCAACCTGATGCGCGCATGGCGCGACCTGATCATGGCCCACCAGGACGACCTGGCGCTGCTCATGACCGCAGAACAGGGCAAGCCTCTGGCCGAGGCCAGCGGCGAAGTGGCTTACGGCGCGTCGTTCATCGAGTGGTTCGCCGAGGAAGGCAAACGCATTCTCGGCGAAGTCATTCCTACCCATGCGCCCGGCAAACGCGTCCTCGTCTTCCGCCAGGCCATCGGCGTGGTCGGCGCCATCACCCCCTGGAATTTCCCCATCGCCACGGTGACGCGCAAGGCAGCGCCGGCGCTGGCCGCAGGCTGTACGGCCGTGATCAAACCGGCGCCGGAAACGCCGCTGTGCGCCCTGGCACTCGCTGAACTCGCCCACCGTGCCGGCATACCTGCAGGCGTGTTCAACGTCGTGCCTTCGAATCGTGCGGCCGCCGTCGGTGAGGCGATGACCACGCATCCGAAGGTGCGCAAATTCACGTTCACCGGCTCCACTGCGGTGGGCAAACTACTGATGCAGCAGTGCGCCTCGACGGTGAAGAAGGTGTCACTCGAACTCGGCGGCAACGCTCCGTTCATCGTCTTCGATGATGCCGATCTAGACGCCGCTATCGAGGGGGTCATGCTCTCCAAGTTCCGGAACACGGGCCAGACCTGCATCTGCGCGAATCGCATTCTGGTTCAGGACGGCATCTACGATGCATTTGCTGAGCGGCTCGCCGAGCGTATCGCCGACCTGAACGTGGGCAACGGACTCGATGACGGCGTCATGCAGGGGCCCCTCATCACCGGCGCAGCCGTGGACAAGGTGGAGCGCCTGCTGACCGATGCCACCGACAAGGGTGCCCGCGTCCGAGTCGGCGGCCAACGCCATGCGCTTGGCGGGACGTTCTTCCAACCCACGCTCATCGAGGACGTCACCGCCGAAATGGCGATGGCGGACGAGGAGATCTTCGGGCCGGTGGCGGCGCTGTTCCGTTTTCGGGATGAAGCCGACGCCATCCAGCTCGCCAATGCCACCGAGTACGGTCTCGCGGCCTACTTCTACAGCCGGGACCTCGGTCGTGCGTTCCGCGTTTCGGAGGCCCTGGAGTACGGCATGGTCGGCGTCAACGAGGGTCTGCTGTCCACCGAAAACGCGCCGTTCGGCGGCGTCAAGCAGTCCGGCATCGGCAGGGAAGGCTCGCACCATGGCATCGAGGACTTCACTGAAATGAAGTACGTCCTGCTTGGCGGCATCGGCGCCTGATGCTCACGATGGCAACCGCCCACGCGACGGGAACCTTTGCATGCACGTGGGGCGTTGCGACCGACCGTGACCGGAGTCATGCCTGAAGGCGCGTCCACATCCAGCGGCGAATCGTCAGCGCTGCTGATCTGGATCCTGCATTCCACCGGGGCCGGGGCGAATCGTCAGCTGCTCGACATGGCCTCCGCCCTCGACGCGCAGCATGAGGTCAAGTATGTCCTCGACCCGCCGCTGCGCGCCTTCCTCGATCGCTTCACGCCAGGCGCCCATCGCCGGATCCCGGCCCGCAAGCGGGAGGCGCTGTCGCCCCCATGGCCGGACCTGGTGCTGATCGGCGGCGGACGATCCCTCGTCGACGCCCTGCGCATCCGCCACGCGTCAGGCGGTCACAGTCGCATCGTCTGCCTCGGTCGACCCGGTGCCCCCTTCCACTGGGTGGACTGCATCATTACGACGCCCCAGTACCGGCTGCCGCAACACCCTCGCGTCCTGCACCTCGAGATGCCGTTGAACCACGCCGACCCGAACGCCTGCGCTGAGGCTGGAGCAGCATGGCGGGACCGTTTCGCCCATCTGCCGCGTCCCTGGTACGGCGTACTGCTTGGCGGGGACTCGGGCTCCTATCGTTTCACCACCGCCGCCGCAGCAGAACTCGGTCGTGAGCTCGATGCCCTGACCGCTGCCGGCGGCTCGGTGCTGATCACAACCAGCCCGCGGACGCCTCCCGGGGTCCTCGAAACCATGCTCGAGTCCATCGCCGCACCGCACTTCTGCCACCGCTGGCAGCCGGGGCAGAGCGACAATCCGCTGCCTGCGATTCTCGGCCTTGCCGACAAGTTCGTGGTCACCGCTGACAGCGCGTCCATGCTCGCGGAAGCCTGCTCCACCGGTCGGCCGGTGGCGGGATTCGAACCCCCGCTGCGATGGCGGGCACGTCTCGCCGGGCGCGGGCGGCGCCCGAGCCCTCCGGGGGCGGCGACAGGCATGCTTGCACGCTGGCGGGATGCGCTGGTCGTGCGCGGTTGCTGGGTGCCTGCCCGGGACATGGGCTGCATCTATCACACCCTGCGCGACGAGAATCGCATCTGCACCGTCGATGCCCTCGGCCCGCGGGACCATCAGCATGGGTTTCAGCGCGAACCTTTCAGGGCAGCCGTGGCCCGACTGCGCGAACTGATGCTGCAGCCGGAAACTCCTCCAGCCGAACGCAATCGCTGAGCAGACGCGGCATCACCCTGCGCGACAGAGCCTCAGTCGCCGGTGTCACCGTCGGCGATGAACGGGAGCCGGCGCCAACGGCGCTGATGCCAGCTCCAAGCCCACGGATGCTGCAGAACGTGACGTTCGAGATCCGTGAGCATGGTCGCTGTCACGGCCGCGGGCGACTGCTCGAAGTCCAACTGCCAGGGCTGCTCGATTCTGAACGTCCAGCGGGGCGCATCCGCCTGCAGGGTCAATGGAACCACATGCGCCCCCAGCCCGCGCGCAAGATGCTCCGGTCCGGGAGACACCGTCATCTCCTTACCCAGAAACGGCAGCGGTATCCCCGGGCCCTTGCTTGACGCATCCAGCATCACCAGCAGAATCCGTTTGCGGCGCAGGGCACGCCGCAGTTCCAGAAACGACTGGGCACGGAACATCGTGCGATCCGCCTCGATCCGCTTCAGATCCCCGTGTCGAGCCGGGCGTCTCTGCACGCAGATCGTCTCGATGCCGTAAGGCTCCATGCAATCCTGAAAGAAGCGATCCGGCGTCTTGCGGGCCTCGCGATAGAGCACGGAAACCGGCAGCCCTTCCTGCGCCAGCCGCGCCGCCAGCAACATGAGGTTGCCGGCATGCAGCGTCAGCAGAATCACGCCTTTGCCTTCGCCATGGGCCGCACGCAGGGTGTCGAGACCTTCGACCTCGCAATGGGCGCGCACCAGTTCCGGGCTCAGCGGATTGCGATACAGCGAGGCCACCTCGAGGATGGCGCGATCGCTGCCCAGCCAGGAGCGTCGCAGGATCTCCGACACCAACCGCCGATCACCGATGTTCAGGGCACGGGCCATATCCCGCTGCAACCGCGTGCGCTTGCGCCACGCCAGGAGCCAGTGGAGCCGACCCAGCTGATGGGTGAGCCACCGCGGCGGCAGGCCATGCCTTCGATGCCCGAGCAGCAGTCGCAGAACAGGTAACGCCAACGCCCGGAAATTGAGGACGCCTGGGGTACGTCTGGACTCGCCGCGCATGCGTTGGGTGTCTCCTCAGGCTTCATGGGGGCGGTCGGGCGGTACCTGGGCTGGGTAAACAGGCCTTCCCGGCGCTCGCGCGGGCGCGATGTTAGCACGGCGCCATCGGCCCGGATGGTCATCCGATCTCACCGCTGCCATGGCAAGGAATGCGCGAGTGCAATATGCTTTGTCACGCCGCAGACACAGTGAACTTTCCCCTATGAAGTACGGTGTTTTCATCCAGACCAACCCCAAGCAGCGCCTGGGCGCTCTGGTGGCGGCCCATGCACTGCGCCGCTATTCAACGCACAACGACCAGTTCGACGTGACACTGATCGACAGCAGTGACTATCCATTCTTCGCTGCCCGCGAAGGACAGGACTATTTGCGTGATGGCGTGACCTGGCAATGGCTCAACGACGATCTGCAATCCTTCACGCCGACGCGTTTCATGGCTCCTGAGTTGATGGGTTTCGAGGGCCGGGCCGTGGTCATGGATCCGGACATCTTCGCGGCAGCCGACATCTTCGACCTGCTCTCCCGGGACATGGACGGCCACGCCATCCTCTGCCGCATGCGCTCCGGTCCCAAAGGGTTCATCGACAAGTGCTACGCCAGCAGCGTGATGCTGCTGGACTGTGCGCAGCTGCGCCACTGGAACGCGGAGAAGCAGTTCAACGCCATGTTCGAAGGGGATCTCGACTACGCGCGCTGGGTGTGCCTGAAAAACGAACCGCCCGAGTCCATCGGCTTCTTCGAGCCCGAGTGGAACGATTTCGATCACTTCACGCCGGAGACGCGCCTGCTGCATACGACGCGGCGTCGCACGCAGCCATGGAAGACGGGGCTACGCGTGGATTGGCGGGTTGCGGAGCGCTTCCGCCTGTTCCCGCCCGTGGGCTGGCTGATGCGGGCGCGCCGCAGGCTGTTCGGCGTCTATGGCCTGCTCGGACACTACAAACAGCATCCCGATCGCAACCAGGAATGGTTCTTTTTCGCCCTGCTCAAAGAGTGCCTGGAGCAGGGAGGGATTGATGAGGCATTCGTCCGCGGGGAAATCGAGCGGCAGCACGTGCGTCCCGATGCATTCGAAGTGCTCGAGCGCACCTCCGCCCTGCCACCTCCGGACTGCCATCCGCTTGCGCGAGCGAAAGCGGCCTAACGCCGTTCGCGCAGGGTCGCTTCCGCGAGCGCGAAGGTCTTGGGATTGTCCACGTCCAGTGAACCGAACGGATAGGCGAGTTCGACGACTTCGAGACTGAGGCCGAGCTTGCGCGACAGTTTCCTGAACGTGTCCTCGATGCTGCGCAGACGGAACTTGTAGGCCAGCAGATTCCACACTCCGAACGTCTGCAGGATACGCTGCGGACGTTTCCGGAACTGCCCACCGCTGCGAAAGATGTTGGCCGCTTCCAGGGCCTTCGCAGTGCGCATGGCGTAGAGGTTGCTGAACGAGTAGCCGCCGTCCTTGAACTCGAAGAATCCCAGGTCCGCGTCAGGATACCCGCTGCGAACAACGGCTTCCGGAGTCACGGCCACGGTGACGTCCGCCGCCGATGCGCTGCTGGCGTCGGCGAACTCGGCGATCAGTTCAGGCGTGTGCAGAACGCTGTCTGCGGTGGAGATGAGCAGCGGCAGCTGCAGGCTGTCGTCTTCGGCGAGCTTGAGAATGCTGTCCGCCATGTTCGCGGCACTGGGCGTGACTTCGATGCTGCCATCGCGCAGCCACTGCTGGCAGCGCGGAACCTGTTCCAGGATCGACTCGGATTCGATGGACACCAGGATGCGGCCGCAGCGCTCGCTGTCGAGCAGCACCTGAACGGCACGCTCGATCATGGTGATGCCGTCCACCTCCACCAGGCATTTGTGGGACTTCTGCTGCAGCTGGGCAACGGCGTCCTCGCTGCCTTGCCGGCTGGCTGCCAGCACCAGGGCGGTGTAGCGGGTCCCGCCACCCGCCTCGCTCATACCGGGCCCTCAGCTCCCAGGGGCTCGAGATCGATGCCCATACAACGGGTCATCTCACTGGCCAGCGGCAGGTTCTGGAAACCTTCGAGCTTGGCGCGCAGCCGCTGCTGGTCGTCCTTACCCATGACGTCGCGCGTGCACTGCTCGAACTTGTCCCAGTACTGGGAAGTCGGATACGGAGCCGCCTTGCTGCCCAGGGGCATGAACACCGAGTGCTCGACCACGCGGCCGTCGGTCAACGTGACGCGAATGGTGGTGTTCACTTCCGTTTCCGGTCGCTCGATGGGATGCCGGTGAACACGCGTCATGAACTGCTGATGCGACGCCCGGTTCACCGCAGCGTCAGTGAAATCCGCGAGGACACATTCCCCAGTCAGAACCACACAGGACAGTGGATACTCCACCGAGAACTTGCCTTCCAGACCGGCCACCGGCCGGTCATACATGAGGTTCTTCAGATGCATGGCCGGCGCGTGCACGTCGACGCGCTGGACGTCTGCCGCGGTGAAGCCGTGCTCCGCCAGCAGCGCGAGCATGGCGTCGAGGGAACGATGTGCGCTGCCACAGGTGGGAAAGCGCTTGACCCGGAAACGATGCTCGACGATCAGGAGCGGATCGGCGATGGCGTCCGTTTCGAAGGTCATGGTCTGGCCATGTTCGGGCTCACCGATCGCCGCGCGCAGCTCCTCCCGGTCGGGACCCACCATGAGCGTGTTCATGCCGGTGGGTCCATCGAGGGTGTGCCAGCCGGCCGTCACACCCGCGCGTGCGAAGTGTGCCGCCAGCACCCCGCCCTTCGCCGCGTGCCCTGCATGCAGCGGTTTTGCCATGGTGCCGAACTGGGACATGAAGCCGCCGGCGGTACTGGTCGCGAGAGACAGCGCCATGGCCGACTCGGTGGCGTCCAGCCTGAGCAGGCGTGCAGTCGCAGCCGCAGCCCCGAGCGCGCCGGTGGTGGCCGTGGCGTGCCAGCCGCGTTTACGGTGATGGGGATTGATGGCCTGACCGATTCGACCCTGGATCTGCAGCGCCACGATGAACGCGTCCAGGCAGTCGCCCGGCGTCAGGTCTTCCTGTTCCGCCACGGCCAGGATCACCGGCCACAGCACCGTCGAGACGTGCGCCTTGGCCGGATCGAAATTGTCATCGAAGTCCAGCGCGTGACCCGCGGTCGCGTTCACCAGCACCGCCCAAGGCAAGGCCAACTGCTCGCTACTGCCAACGATGGTCGAGTGACCCGGACCCCAGCTGCGAATCTGTTCCAGAACCTTGCGCGCCACCGGCGTCACGGCTCCTGGAATCATCACGGCAACGGTGTCGATCAACTCTCGATACGCGAGTTCGATGGGCAACTCGGGCCAATCGCGGCCTACCGTCGCGATCCATTCGCCATAGGCCTTGAGGGGATTATCGGGCATGAATCAGGAACCTGAAGGTGACGGGGATGCTTCGGCGCTGCCGGCTGAACGGAGCGCCATGAGAAGTCTTTGACTGCGGCCGGCTACTTGGCGGTTACCTGCCAGTATCCGGACAGGATGCGCTCACCGCGGGCACCGCTCTCGTTCTCAGCCAGAACCCGCTGACCGATCCCGGACATGTTGTTGGAATGCATGCGGTAGTAGAAGAGCGGTTCCGGGATGTGCACACCGGTCCAGCCGTTGGCCACCACACGCGTCCACTTGTGATGTTTGGTCGCCACGCGGATGGATTCGTCGAACGGAGCAGCCTGCTTGAAGGCCCGGGTGAGCATCAGCGCCGGCTCCGGGAGGAAGCTCAGCTTGCCGACCAGATCACGATCGAAGGCCACGGACCGTCCGCGGTCGATGACCTCGCCGCTTTCGTCGACCAGTTGACAGTCGGTGTAGATGAAGCCCACATCCTCATCCGACTCACGACAGCGTTCGAGTTCAGCGATGCAGCGACTGGCGTAATGCCGGGCCAGCCAGTCGTCCGCGTCCAGCGTGATCAGGTACTCGCCTGTGATCTCCTCCAGGGCGGCGTTGATGGCACCCAACTTGCCGCGGTTCTTGCCGAGGTCGATCACGACATGACGCTGCAGGGTCGTCGGCTTGGCAAGACGCCGCTTGGCCACGCGGACAGAGTCGTCCGTGCTGCCGTCGTCGACGATGACGAGTTCGATGGAGGGATAGTCCTGCGCGACAATGCTGTCTATCGCGCGTTCGATGTACTTGTCGTAGTTGAAGTTCGGAATCAGAACAGAAAGCATTGGCTTGCGGTTCATAGGGTTCGTTTTCCAGCCGATGGCGCAGAGGAGGCATGGTTCAAGACGCCGGGAGCGGTCGCGGGCATTGCGACGGGACCAGCCATGAACGCATACACGCTTTCGAAGTCCCCCCAGTGACACGTCCCCCAAGGACGTGAAGTCGAACCGCGCTAGGATTTCCCCAAGCTCAGCCCCGGAACTCTTTGATTAGTATAGCCTACTGGGCGGAAAGGGTATAGCTCGCCAGGGCTTCAGGCGGGGAAGAGATTGCGCGACGAACGGTCCAGGGCCTCGAGCCGTGAGCCCACGATAGCCTGGACTCTGGCGCGCTGGGAGGCATCCAGACGGCTCTGCAACCCCTCCGGCTCGCCCTGATATTGGGTCTGGTTGGAATCATCCTTGGAGTAAAAGCGATACTGATCCTGCATCTGCGCCAGCTCGGCGGGCTCCGGCTCGAGGCCGAAGCCCTGCCCCACGATCCTCGCAAAGGCTTCCGGGACCCGCAGGTCCCGGTAGTTCACGAGGCTCAGGTCGCCTCCCTCGTAACCCAGCACAATGTCGAAATAGTGCGCATAGCAGTGCGCCAGATACGCCTCAGGCTCCATAGCCACGGTCTCGGCAGCGGGTAGCCCGCTCATCACCGTGGCCTGCCGCGACCCCTTCGCCCGCAGGGCCGCCGTCGTCTCTTCGAGGATCGTGGCGATGACCTCAGTCGGATCCCGGTAGATGTACAGGGCAGGCGTATCGGGAAAGGCGGCGCGGAAGAATTCAAGATACACCGTGTTCCAGCTGATCATCTTGAGAAAACTGCGCTGGTATTCCGGCCGGCGCTTGCGCGCCATCAGTGCCACCAGGTTGCGCAGCATGGTCAGGTTGCGCGGAGACGGCTCCGGCGGTTGGCGCCAATGGTTGCTCAGCGCCGCCCAGAAACCATCCTGCAGCGGTCCGCCCTGGGTGATCATGAGGTTACGGTCAGAACGCGCCAGCGCTTTGGAGAACAGGGTCGAGCCACAGCGGGACACGTGGAAGATCAGGCCGTGCAGCGGCACCGAGCCGGGTTCCGGCAACGGGTCCTCGAGAATGGCCAGCTCCGTGCTGAACGACTGCTCGATGCGACCTTCCGCTGCCAGTCGTTCGATGGTGTAGATGTGTTTCCATTCCCGAAGAGGCGTATCGCCAATATCCGCGAAATACACCCAGCCGCCCGCGTTCGGATCCACGGCCACCGGCACCAGACCCGGGCGTTCCTGCAGCGCCTGCCGTGCTTCCGCCAGCGCCAGCCTCCGCTCGCCGATGCCAGGCAGCAGCGTTTCCATGACTTCGTGATCGGGCAACGCGTAGAGCATGGGGGGAACCGCCTCCTCGTGCGGATGGCCTGCGCCGCGGGCGCAGCGTTTCAGGTTGTCGCCTCGACCTCCGGTGCCGCCACCGGTTCGCTTTCTCCGAGCCGGAACACACCCTGCGCGGGATCGTAGTGGCTGTGCCTGACCCGGATCGCAGGCGTCGCAGCGGCATCGCCGTCGACTTCGAAAACATGATAATGAGCTGGGGCGTAGCGTTGCCCGAGGGTCGATGCCGATGCCGCGCCCAGCACGGGAATGGGCCCATCCGGGCCCGCCAGGGCACTGCGCACCGGCCGGTGCAGATGACCGTGCAGAACGAGGTCGACCCCTGACCGTGCCAGCAACGCCTGCAGAGCATGCCGGTCGGACAGGCCGCGGGCGCGATTGGTGGCGCCGTCCTGCGGCGGATGGTGAATGAGCAGCAGGCGCGGCCGGCGTCCTGCGCCGAGTTCGCCCAGCAGCGCCTCGAGGCGGGCGATCTGCCCCTCCCCCATGCGACCCGATGAAAAACCCGGCAAGGTGGCCACCGCGCTGGACAGGCCGATGATGTCCACGGGACCACGTCGCTGCAGATAAGGAAAAGCCGGGCGCGCATCATCATCCTGCATCCAGGGCGCCCAGCGCTGCAAGGCATAGTCGAGGGAGCCATGGGCATAGGCGTCATGATTCCCGGGAATCAGGCTGACCCTGCTGGCCGGACCCAGGCGCGCCAGCCAGTCAGCCGCAGCATCGACTTCTTCGGGGTGGGTGGTAAAGGTGAGATCACCCGTGATGCAGACATGGTCCGGCTGCAGTTCGTCGAGTTGCGCGAGCAGCGCATCGAGGATCTCTTCGCGATGTTCCGCCTTCCACTTGTTGTGCCACGAGTACAGACCGAGCAGGCGCTTGCCCAGCAGCTGCGACACGCGCATGCGCGGCAGCGGCGGAATATGCAGGTCCGAAATATGTGCGATGCGAAACATAGTCCTCAAACCTCTTCCCGCCATCATCGGTCGTTGCGCACCCTGCCCCGGCCGACGCGCCGGGATCATACACCAGCGGCAGGCGGCGATCCTCGCGGAGGTTGCGTACTGACGAGCGGCTCAGGTTCCCTGATTCGCATGTTGCTCGAGCAGCCTTTCCATGCCGGCGCGGCAGCCGCGAGCGCCCTTGCCGCGCAGCACGGACTGCACGCCGTAGTGGGCCAGGAAGTACAGATTCGCGTAGTCGTACTGGTCGCCGAGATCCGGCCCACCGTGCTGAATCAATGCCGCGACCAACGCGTTCCGGTCCATCTTCAACCAGCGCAGTTCGGCCTTCGCCAGGCCGATGCCGAGCAGTTCGCGCCGATAAAGTGCTTCCGCGTCGATCCCGACCACGCCGTTCCCGGTGACGACGAAGTTCTTCGGCAACGGATCGATGTACTCGCATCCCATCCAGGCCCGCTCGGGGCGCAGCCGCTCGGCAAGCGCAGCGAGCTGCTCATAAGCCGGGTCGTCCAGCTCGCCCATCGCCACCAACCCGTTGAGATTGTCGAGCAGCCGCTGCTGCAGGTCCGTGGCGTCCACATCGACCTGGATCGGTTCGTGGCCGTAGAGACAGGCGAAGAACGCCAGGACGCCGTTGACGTGCTCAGGGTTCTGGGGATCGACGCGCACACCTTCGGCGAACTGGGTCCAGACCGTGCCCTCGAGCCTGAACAGGAAGCGGGGAAAGAGCCCGAGTGGACGCAGGGCACGCAGGTTGTCTTCCACCCTGCGCGCTTCGCTGGCATTGGAAAAACTAACCTGCTTGAAACGCTGCCGGGGGAAGTCGATGAAACTTGCCCGATGGGATTTGAAGCGCGGGCGGCCCGTCAGCTCCAGCGCGCGGTAGTAGGCCCGTCGCCACCAGGGATGGGCGCGGCTGAGTCTGAAGCGTCCCGGTCGGGTCATCGCGCTCAGCGATCCCTGAGCAATGGCATCTTGCGCCAGGCGAGTCGAAGCGGTTTGCGCAAATCCCACCAGCTTGCCCGCCTCACATCCGCACTCAATGCATCCACCAGAGCCAGGGTGGGTGCCAGTTCCTGCAGTGCCTTCTGAATCTCCTGCCACTCCGTCCACAGCGCCTCGTCCTCGATGCCACGCTCGTCGCGGGCCAGTGCGGCCAGCAGATGCGCTGCACGCCGCACCAGCTGATGCGTGTCAGGGTCGGCCACCAGGTCGGCATCAGTGAAGCGGCTGTGTTGCAGATCCTTGCGCAGGAAGGCTTTCTCGAACGTCGCGATTCCGGTTTCGGCCTCGGGTGTGACGGGCACCCCGAGACCCGCGGCCAGTCGGCGCAACTGCGCGTCCGGTTCACTGATCAGCAGGTCGTAGTCCACCACCACGGTGCGATAGCCGCGGACCAGGTGAAAGTACGGCACCACGTTGACCAGCCATTCGAAATTGTTCTTCGCCACCCGGCCCCGCTCGGCATCGAGCTGACCTCGTGAACGGGCGACGCTGAGCGGATTCCGATAGGCAAAGACGAAAGATGGTTCGATGCCCATGTCAGGCAGAATGTCGAACCAGAACGGCAAAATCCGACCGGTGCTGCCGTACTTGAAAGCCCAGATGGAGTCCTTGCCGAACTGCTTGGCCGTCGCGTCCCGCACCCTGCGACGAAGTGGCTCCAAAGCGGCTTCCTGCCAGTCCTGATCGCTCAACAGGCGGACGCTGTCCGCGCGCAGTCCCAGCGCGCTGCGCACCGACTTACTCAGAGAGAGCAGGTGGACTTCCTCGAACTGGCCACGAGGATTCTTGCGCACCGGGCGACGGAACCGTCGGCCGAGCGTCACGTTCAGTGCAATGAGTCCCCGAGCCAGGGTGCTGGTGCCGCTTCGGCCCGCACCGAGAATCAGGATACCCCTGGCGCCTGTCATATGGTCGATCCCGAAATCCTGCCACGGCAGTTCGTGGGTCATCGGCGGCTGGACGCCTGCCCACGCTGAACCGTCCGCCGCGTCAAACGGCTAGCATAGACGCTCGCCGCTCGCATTGACCAGCCACCGTTACAGACGAACCGGTCAGCCCCGCAGCGGCCCGCCGCAACACAGCGTCACACGAATCAGCCCTCAGGCGTATCCGATCCCCACCGCCGTCATCAGGATCAGCGCCGCCAGCAGCAGCAGTTTGGCCACCAAAGGCCAGATGAAGCGGAACCAGCGATCGTAGGGGATTCCCGCAATACCCAGCATCGCCATGATGATGGCGTTGGTCGGAATGACAATGTTCATGAAGCCATCGCCGAACTGAAAGGCCAGCACCGCGACCTGTCGGCTGACACCGACGATCTCGCCGATGGGCGCCATCAGCGGCATGGTCACGAACGCCTGCCCGCTGCCGGAAGGAATGAACAGGTTCAACAGACTCTGCACCCCCAGCATGCCCACAGCCGCCAGGTGCGGCCCCACCATCGACAACGGCAACGACAGCCCGTGAACGATGGTATGGAGTACCTGACCGTCCTCCAACATGAGTGCGATGGCGCGCGCGAATCCCACCAGCAGCGCCGTCATGGTCATGGCAGCGGCGCCTTCTCCGAATGCCCGGGCTGCAGCGTCGCCCGTCAA
>SKUB01000052.1 GCA_007122315.1 Pseudomonadales bacterium
GCCAGCAGCAGAAGGACGGCGATTGCGATGACGGCCAGGAGGATCTGTTTGCGTTGCATCATGGCGTTACTCGACGGTCTTCAAGGCGCTGATCATGTCGAGCTTCTGCAGCCGGCGGGCGATCAGCAGCGTGGACAGGGCCGCGGCGAGCAGGACGCCGGCGGCGGCGAAGGCATACGTACTCGGCGTGATGAGGAAGGGCACCCGCATCAGGTCCATGGTCATGGCCTGATTCAGCAGCCAGGCGAAGCCGGTCCCGATCAGCCATCCCAGGGGAATGGCTGCCAGGACGATGATCAGGGTCTCGCCGATCAGGATCCAGGCGACTTCGGTGCGGCTGAAGCCCAGCACCCGCAAGGTAGCGAGTTCCCGTGCCCGCTCGGCGAACGTGATGCGGGCATTGTTGTAGACCACCGCGAACGAAATGGAACCCGCCAGCAGCAGCATGATGCCCATCATCAGCAGCACGGTGTCCTCGATGTAGCCGCGGATGTTGCGCTCGGCGTCGCTGATGAGTCCGATGCTGGCCACCCGCGGTACGTCCCAGAGATGCTCGAACAGTTCCCCGTCACGGCTGCGGTCGGACAGCAGAAACGCGCCGGAGATGGCGGGTCCTTCGCGCATGATGCGGTTCAGCGCTCGGCGCTCCATGTAGGCGCTGACGCCGATGGGGTCGTCCACTACGGCAGCGATCTCCGCGCGCACGGTCTGTCGCCGGCCCTCCATCACCTCCACTTCGACCGTGTCCCCCGGGGACAGGCCCAGAAGGTCGGCCAGGTAGTCGGTGAGCACCAGTCCCGAGGCCGGCAGCTCCAGGTCCCGGTGCTGCGCGTCGAGCACGCCGCGCAGGCGAGGATTCGCATCCAGCCCGAGAATGGCTGTGCGGTAGTGGCTGTGGCCATTGCGCAGGCGCACCGGAACGCTGCGGTAGACCTCGACGAAGTGCACGCCGGGCGTGTGCCGCAGTTCGGCTGCGGATCGTTCCGGACTCGGATCGGTGAACGTGAGATGGACGTCGGCCTTCTGCACCAGCCGGTACTGGACGTCGAGCATGTGGTCTACGGCATTGAACTGGTAGCTGCCGGTGAGCAGCAGGCCGGCCGAAAGCCCGATGCCAAGCACCGACATGGCGGCCTTGAAGCGGTGTCGATTCAGGTTGCGCAGAATGATGCGGGTGGATTGATCGAGGATGCGCCCGAGAGCTGAGGCTTCCAGCCAGCCCTGGGTGAAGCGCTCCGGCGCGGGCGGACGCATGGCTTCCGCAGGCGGCAGGCTGACCGCGCTTCTCACGGCGCGCCAGGTACCGAGCGTCGCTGCAGCAGCGGCCACCAGGAAAGACAGGAAGATTTCCCCTGGCTGGACGGTCAGCACCATGTCCGGAAAGCGGAAGTACTCGGCGTAGACCCCGGCAAGCCCGCGACCCGCCCAGGCGCCGAAACCGATGCCGAGCAGCGTGCCGATGATGACGATGGCGCCGGTGAGCTGGCCGTAGTGGAGGGCGATCTGACGATTGCTGTAACCGAAGGCTTTCAGTACAGCCACCTGCTGGCGCTGAATGCGGATGATGCGCCCGAGCAGCACGTTGAGCAGGAATGCGGACACGCCGAGAAAAATCACCGGCAGTACCACCGCCATCACTTCCTGGGTCTCGATGCGCTGCATGATGAAACGGTGGGAGGTGAGGTCTTCCCGCGGAAACGCGCCGACGCCGCCGTAGGGCGCGAGCATGGCGTCGAGGGCATCGATGACCGGCTCCACCGCAGCCCCGGCCTGCAGCGTTGCCACCACGCTGTTGAACGCGCCGTCCATGCCGAAGGCGTGGCCGAGCGCGCGGCGGTTCATCCACATCACGGCGAAGCGCTCGTAGTCGGGCAGCAGATCGGCTGGACCGATCTGGTAGACGAACTCGGGAGACAGCGCGACGCCGCTGATCATCAGGGTTTCGAGGCGGCCGTTGATGATGACTCTGAGGCGGTCGCCGGCTTCGAGCCCGTGGGCTTCGGCGAACGGCTCCGCGATGAGCACCTGATCGGAACGACCGGTCGCAGGCAGGCTGCCGGAGCGCAGGTAGAGGCGGTTGATGTCGGGTTGCCGGCCGTCGGGGACGGAGATCAGCACCCCGCGGACGGGGTCATCGAAGCCGGGAACCTCCAGACGCACGGGAGCGCGGATGCGGGTCTCGAGCTGATTGATCCCCGGAATGGTCCGCATGCGCTCCGCGACGCCTTCCGGCGCGCGCTTGAGGTCTGCGAACACGTCCGCGAACTGATGGCTGTCGTAGAAGCGCTGCATGGAGACGCGCACTGCATCGAGCGTACTGACCATGATGATCAGCACCATCACGCCGGCGCCGATGACCACGGCGATGGCGGCCGCCTGGCTCTTCAGGCCGATGAGATCACGCAGCAGCTTGCGCTCCAGGGCGCGGATCACCAGGACAACTCCGCGGCGGCTTTGCGGTGGCTGTTGCTGTGGATGTCCGAGACGCGGCCATCGCTCAGCTGGATCACCCGGTCGGCCATGTCGCCGATGACCACGTTGTGGGTGATGACGGCTGTGGTGGTGCCGAGTTCGCGGTTGATGTGCTCGATCACCTCCAGCACGCGCACGCCGGTCTTGGAGTCCAGCGCGCCCGTGGGCTCGTCACACAGCAGTACGGCCGGGCGTTTCGCCACCGCTCTGGCGATGGCCACGCGCTGCTGCTCGCCGCCGGAGAGCTGGGACGGGAAGTGGTCCATGCGGTCTTCGAGGCCTACCAGTTCCAGGGCCTCCTCCGGCGTCATCGGATCACGACTGATCTCGGTGACGATGGCGACGTTCTCCCGGGCCGTGAGGCTGGAGATGAGGTTGTAGAACTGGAATACGAAGCCGACGTGGTCGCGCCGGAAGCGCGTCAGGACGTTGTCGGAGGCAGCAACAAGGTCCTGGTCGCCGTAGCGGACAGTGCCGGCGGTGGCGCTGTCGAGGCCGCCCAGAATGTTGAGCAGGGTGGACTTGCCGGAACCGGAGGCGCCGAGCATCACGGTCAGTTCACCGGCGTAGAGGTCGAGATCGACGCCGCGCAGGGCGTGAATCTCCACTTCGCCCATCAGGTAGACCTTGGTCAGGTCGCGGGCGGAGAAGACGATCCTGCGCGATCCTTCGGTTGCCGCGTCGTCCATGGTCGAGCCGGTCTCCCAGTGTGTCCCCGAACGTTACCAGGGCTGATTCCGAGTCGACATGACTTGCGTCAACGGCGTTCCCGCGGGTCGCGGCAGAACGCTTCGCATCGACGGCAGTCCGCGATCGCGACGCCGCCCTGCGGGCGACGTCAGCTCCCACTGAGGCTACGCAAGATTCCTGCGACAAGTCAGTGGGAGCACACGTCCGCGAAGCGGGCGTGGCGATAGACGTCACGCTTGGATTCCGGTTCAGTTCGCGATCGCTGCGTCGCCTTCGGCGCCTGCAATCTCCCACAACGTTGCTTTCGAGCGTTGCGCTTGTGGGCGCAACAGAGTCCAGGCCGCCGCAGGCGGACGGGCCGAGTTCTGGGGGCAACAGCTTCATCCCGTCCCTGCTGCCAGGTCGGGCCAACGATCCGACCAGGGTGCGGCGGATTCGAGTTCGTAGGCGAGTTCGAACAGCGTCCGCTCGGCGCCGTGGGCCGCGGCGAACTGCAC
>SKUB01000078.1 GCA_007122315.1 Pseudomonadales bacterium
GGTCGTCGATCCGGCGCTGCCCGCACGCCGCCACCGGCGTCTGCCCAACCTGCCGACCTCACGCTCACCATCGAACGCCTCGCCAACGACGGCAGCGGGGTGTCCCATGCCGCCGACGGTCGCATCGTCTTCGTGCCCGGCGCTGTTCCCGGCGACCGCATCGTCGCCCGCGTCACGGAGTCGCGCCGCAAGCTGCTGCGAGCCGAGATCATCGAGGTATTGGAGCCGGCAGCAGATCGCGTGCAACCGCGATGTGCCGCCTTCGGCCGCTGTGGTGGCTGCAGCTGGCAGCACATCGACTACCCGGCCCAGGTGGCTGCCAAGGCAGAGATCCTCGACAACGCCCTGCGCCGCATCGGCGGTCTCGACCTGCCCGGCCCCGTGACCGTGACGCCATCGCCAGAGCCTTACGAGTACCGGGGAAGAGCGCGAATCCTCGTGCATCAGCACCGGCCGGGCTACCGCCGCGCTGCCAGCGACGAGCACGTCGCCATCGACGACTGTCCGATCCTGGCGGCCCCGCTTCGGCAGGCGCTGAAGCGATTGGCCAAGTCGCAGCCGGCAGATGGCGAATGGGAACTCGCCCTTGGCGAAGCGGATGTCACCCACCCTGATGGCGTCAGGGTCCTGCATCTCGACGACTCTCAGGCTGACAACCCACCGCTTGCACTTCGCGCCGGATCCCGGCGAGTTCAGATCGCGGCAGGCGGCTTCGCTCAGGCCAATCCTCTGCTCTTCGATACCCTCATTGACGCCGTGGCCAGCGCCGTCGGCACAGGAGACCGTCTGCTCGAACTCTATGCCGGCGCCGGCTTCTTCACGCTGACCCTGGCGGGCCAATTCCAGCGCATCCTCGCTGTGGAAGCCGATGCCGCCGCCATCACCAACCTCGAAACCGCGGCAAAGGCCGCGGGCATCGACAACATCGAGAGCAGGATCGCCGACGTCGAAGGCTTTCTGATGCCGGAAAAGCAAGGGCATACCAAAGCTCCCCTGGCACCCGATTTCGCACCCGACGTGGTGTTCATGGATCCGCCCCGGGCCGGGCTCGGCACGGCCGTCACGGCTCGATTGTGCGCAAGCGGTCCCAAGCGACTGGTCTATCTCTCCTGCGATCCGGCGACGTTCGCCCGCGATCTTGGCCAACTGCAGGAGGGCGGCTGGCGCCTGCAATCCGTGGCAGGATTCGATCTCTTTCCGCAGACGCCTCACATCGAGGGTCTGGCAGTGATGTTGCGATGACGCCCTACCTCAATGCGCAACGGGCCTTGGCCTGCCTCGACCTCACCCTGCTGGAGGACGACTGCGGCGAGGCCGAGGTCGACGCCCTCATCGAGCGCGCCCATACACTCCACGGCCCGGTGGCAGCGATCTGCATCTGGCCGCGTTTTGTCGCAAGAGCCCGCGCGACCCTGGCGCCCGGCATCCGCATCGCCACCGTGGTCAACTTTCCTGCCGGCGATCAGCAGCTCGACGCAGTTGTAATAGAAACGAGAGCAGCGCTGGCCGCAGGCGCTGACGAGATCGACATGGTGGTGCCCTACCGAGTCCCCGGAGGCGCAGCGATCGAAGGCGCGGTGAAGGCCATCAAGGCGGAGGCCGGCTCAGCCGTGGTGAAGGCCATTCTCGAAACCGTCGCGCTGGAAACGCCTGCGAGAATCCGCGAAGTGGCCGTGGCAGCACTGGCTGGTGGCGCGGATTTTCTGAAAACCTCCACCGGCAAGGGCGCCGGCGGCGCCACGGAACTGGCGGTCGAGGAACTCATCAGCGTCATGAAGAGCAGCGAACGCCAGGTCGGCGTGAAGGTTTCTGGTGGCGTGCGCACTTTCGCCGACGCCGAGCGCTATCTGGCGCTCGTCGACCGCCACATGGGCGCGGATTGGATTCGCCCCGAGCACTTTCGCTTCGGCGCTTCGGGCCTGCTCTCAGCGCTGCTGGCTGTGCTGGCAGGAGAGGAGGCGCCGACGCCTGGAAGCGGTTACTGACGTCGATTTGCGCTACCGTATTCGGATCTGGCCCCCCAGGCTGAGCCCATCGGCGCGCGAAGGTCCGCTCACTCTAGAAAGCGAAGCGACTGAGGCGAGATCTACCTCGGACGCAACCACAAAGCCCACGGGAGGGAACAGTATGTCGATGCAAGCACAACAGAATACGGGAAGGGAGCGCAGAACTTCGCGCACGCTGGGAGCCATCACCGCGCTGCTGATGGTTGGCGCCGCGCTGAGCGGGACAGCCAACGCCGACACGCTCATAGAGAGACTGCAACAGGAAGCACCGAGCAACTGGGGCAAGTGGGGTGATGACGACCAGATCGGTGCGCTCAACTATCTCGACGAAGCCCAGGCGAAACGCGGTGCTGCAGCGGTACGCAGCGGTCGCCGCTTCATGCTTCAGGTACCCATGACCCACGGCGATGGCCCGGTGTTCCCGGGACGCACGCCCACTCAGCACTTCATGGTGGGCGACGAGAGCTCCTATTCGAGTCGGAAGTCCGAGCCGATGCCCGGCGGCATGAAGGGTTCCGATGACGTGGTCTTCATGTACCTGCAGGGCACCACCCATGTCGATGCCTTGGCCCACGCCTGGTACGGCAATCAGGTCTACGGCGGTGTCTCCGCCGACAGCACGGTCCACGGCCATACCCACGCGGACATCAGCGCCCTGGGTGAGCGGGGCATCGTCGGCCGCGGCGTACTGCTCGACGTGGGCCGGCACTTGGGTGAAGGCGACCGTCTTGCCCCGGACACCTGCATTCACCTCGCCGATCTTAAGGCGACGGCTGAGGCTCAGGGCGTCGCGCTGGAGAAACGCGACATCCTGCTCCTGCGGACCGGCTCCGTTGCCCGCTTCTACGACGAGGAGCCAGACCACGCCTGGAATGCCATGAACGAGCCCGGCCTCTGCTACAGCCTGGAACTTCTGAACTGGCTGCACGAGATGGAGATCCCTGCCCTTGCCGCGGACAACATCGCGGTGGAGCGGGTGATGCAGGAGATCGAGGGCGAGGTGGCCGCCATCCCGCTGCACGGAGCGCTGATGCGGGACCTTGGCATCGTCATCACCGAGATCGCCTGGCTGGAAGACCTCGCGGACGACAGCGCGGCTGATGGCCAATACACCTTCCTGTATGTCGCAGCGCCACTGAAGATGGAAGGCGGCACCGGTTCACCGGTCAATCCTGTGGCGATCAAGTAGGTCGCCACAGCCTCGCCGACTTAGCTCGCGGGCGGATTGCCCGCGAAGCTGGGAATACGTTCATCCACCGGCGACCAGTCCCGGGCCGAACGATTCCAATAGCTGCTCTCTGCCCGCACCCAGGACGGATCGTCAAGACTGCCGGCCTTGATGAATGTCACCGCCGGCACTTCCGCCACGTAGCTCAAGATCGGCGAGCCGCAGTTCGGACAGAAGCCACGCGTGACGTGGCTGCCGTCGGAGCCGACCACCGTGTAAGTGTTGCAGCTGCCCTCGAGTTCCAGCAGCGGATAGGAAAAATAACTGGTTCTTTTCCTGCCTGCCTCAAGCAAGCCCAACGGTTCAGCAACGGTCCATGACGCGTCCCTCCGATCCACAGCAATTGGCAGGGGAAGAATCTCACGAAACAGAAGGTCGGCTTCCTACAAGCCCGCGAGCCGATCAGGAA
>SKUB01000024.1 GCA_007122315.1 Pseudomonadales bacterium
ACGGCCGTGTGCGCGCAGACGAATGGTTGCTGTTGGACCAGAGCGTCGAGGCGACCGGCGACGGCCTCGGCCTCGCCGCGGGCCGCTTCTTCGACCGTAGCGGCGCACTCGTCGCGACCTGTACGCAGCAGGGATTGATCCGCTGGGGGTGAGGCCTGTCACGGCCCACGGGGTCAGACCAAGACATGTCCTCGATAATGCGACGACCGGACCCCCTGAATCTGCGTTTTGCAGCCTTACGGCGGCCTTTTTCGGTCTGAAACTGGCCTTCTAAGGCTGCATGGGCGCGGGGGCACTTGGCGCTGCCAATCCTTAGAGCGCCGGTTTTGCCCCCGAAAATGCGGCGCTAAGGCTTCAAAATACGCATGCTAAGGATCCTGGGCAGCGTGAATCGGGCGCTTGCGGTGGCCTGACCCCAGGAATGACCATCCCGAAAGGAGTGCTCATGGCCACCCGCGAAATCATCACCGGCGCGCATGTGTTCACCATGGAGGGCGAGGGCGTCGGTTACCTGGCGGACACCGCCGTGGTCATCGAGGACGACCGTATCGCGGCAGTGGGACCTGAGGCGGAACTGCTGGCGCGCCATCCGGACCATGCGCGCATCGACGGCCGCGGCTGCGCCCTCATCCCCGGGCTGATCGATGCCCACATGCACACGCCGCTGGCGGTGCTGCGTGGCGTCGCACAGGACGTGGCCCACTGGATGCAGCGGGCGCTGGCGCCCTACACCCGCCACCTGGACCGTGCCGCCTCGCTGGCCGGGACACGGTTGAACATCCTCGAGGCCCTGCGCTCGGGCACCACCACCTTCGGCGACTACACCCGCCCGTATCCCGGCTGGGCGGAGACCTTCGTCGATGCAGGCGTGCGCGCGGTGCTCACGCCGACAATCAACGCGCTGCCGCCCGGCGGCATGGCCGGCTGGCGTGTCGGTGATCTCTATCCCCTGGACGATGGCATTGGCAGGCGGGCGATCGAGCGTGCTGTCGCCTTCTGCCGCGACTGGGACGGCGCGGCGGACGGTCGCATCAGCGCCATGCTCGGACCGCAGGCCGCCGACATGGTGACACGCGAGCAGCTCATCGAGATCAGGCGCATCGCCGAGCGCGAGGACTGGCTCATTCACATGCACGTCGCCCAGGGCGATCGCGAAATGGAGCAACTCCAGCAGCGCTACGGTGTGCGCACCCCAGCGTTCCTCGATGACATCGGTCTGCTCGACGAACGCCTCCTCGCCGTCCATCTGACCGAGGCCACCGAAGCCGAGGCGGAGCAGATGGCGCTCACCGGAACCCGGATGGTCCTGTGTTCCGGCAGCATCGGCATCATCGACGGCATCGTGCCGCCCGCCCACGCGTTCCGTCGCGCCGGCGGACCGGTCGCGCTCGGTTCCGACCAGGCCAGCGGCAACAACTGCAGCAACCTCTTCAACGAGATGAAGCTCACCGCCCTGTTCAACAAGATCCGCCACCGCGACCCCACGGTGATGCCGGCCTGGGAAGTCCTGCGGATGGCGACCCTGGAAGGTGCGCGGGCGCTCGGTCTGGATGACCGGGTCGGCCGCATTCACCCCGGCCTGCAGGCCGATCTGGTCCTGGTGGATCTCGCCGAGCCCAACCTCACCCCCGTGCTCGGCGATCCGGTGCGCAACATCGTGCCGAATCTCGTCTACGCTGCCACCGGCCGCGAAGTGCGCCAGGTCTGGGTGGCCGGTCGCACCGTGGTGGCCGAGGGCAGGGTGCTCACGCTGGACGGCGAGTCCGTGGTTGCCGATGCCCAGGCACAGGCACTCGCCGTCAGCCGCAGCGTCGCTGCGGACCCGGATCATCGTCAAATGGTGCTGCTCGAGCCGATGGATTCCGGGCGCCTGTGAGTCTGACCCCCGCAGCGCCGGCGGCCGGTCACGGCTCGACGCCGGTGGTCAACGGCAACGACTCGTCCCGGACCCATTCCGCCATAGAGCCGTCGTAGACGGCGACGTTCTCCTTGCCCAGCAGCTGGCAGGCGAAACCGTCGACAGTGGCGGAAATGCCACCACCGCAATAGGCAATGACGCGGGCCGCATCGAGAAGCCCTTGGGATTGGAGCATCTCGCGCAATGCGGGCGCGGACTTGAAGTGTCCGCGCTCGAGCAGTGCGTCGTAGTGCACGTTCAGGCTGCCGGGTATGTGTCCCCGCCTGCCGTAGTGCATTTCTCCGGTACCCGCGTAGACCTCGGGTGAGAGCGCATTGACGGTGCAGACGCCAGGTGCCCCCATGTTGCGTGCCACCTCCTCCTTGTCGACGAACAGCTCCGGTCGTGGCGAGGGCCGGTAGGTGACGGGCGCGTGCGACGGTGTATCCGTCGCGAGGGGCAGCCCCGCCTCTTGCCATGCCCTCAGGCCGCCGTCGAGTACGGCGACGTCATCGTGACCGGCGTAGCGCAACAGCCACCAGGCGCGGGTCGCCCACATCACGTGCCCGCTGGAGTAGATCACCACCCGATCTGCAGGGCTGATGCCCAGCGCGCCCAGCGCTTCAGCCAGCACCTCGGGCCGCGGGCGCGAGAATCCGAGCCCTGTAGAGGTGTCGGAGAAAGCGCGGATCAGGTCCATGAACAACGCATGCGGGATGTGGCCGCTGCAGTAGCGCTCCCAGCCACTTTCCGCGCGGTAGCCGCTCGCCGCCGGATGCAGGAAAACCGTGGCGTCGACGATGCGAAGATCGGAGGCGGCAAGCTGCTTCGCCAGTGCCTCGGCCGTGATCAGAAACTGCGGGTTGTGGTAGTCAGCCATTGCGGATCTCCTGGCGACAGGGGGTCGGTCAGACCACAGCATGCCTCGGATTCGATGATTGATGGACCCCCGGCGGGCATCCCGCTTGATGCGCTACCGGGATCGTGCAACAGTCTTTGGCCCCGCGCGGAAGGAATCAGCAGGTGCAGCAGTCGGGTGAATATCTGATCAAGGCGCCACGGGATGCCGTCTGGCAGGCGCTCAACGATCCCGACGTCCTCGCACGCTCCATCGACGGCTGCGAATCCCTCACCCAGTTGACGGACAGCTCCTGGCAAGCGGCGGTGAAAGCCCGCATCGGCCCTGTGAGCGCCACGTTCAACGCCGATCTCGAGATCACCGACAGCCAGCCCCCCGAGTCCTATCGCCTGAACGCCAGCATCAAGGGCGGTGCCGCCGGTCACGGCAAGGGCACGGCGGACGTGCGCCTGGAAGAAACGGCGGATGGCACGCGCCTCAGCTACGACGTCAACGGCAGCGTCGGCGGCAAGCTCGCCCAGGTGGGGTCGCGCATGGTGGACGGCGCCGTGCGCAAGATGGGGGACGACTTCTTCCGACGCTTCAGCGACATCGTCGCGCCCGGCGGCGCCGAACGCGTGCCGCCTGCTGAACCCGCATCGCGCTACGAGTCGAGCGGGCAGGGGCGCATCTGGATCATCGTCTTTGGTCTCCTGGCGCTGGCTGCGGCGCTGGCCCTGCTCTTGTAGCGGGCGAGTCAGCCAGCGGCGAGGGCCGTGACGCTTGGGGGAGGAACAACGCATGAACGTCACGCTCACGGTCAACGGCAGCCACCACGCCGTCGACGTCCCGGCCGACACGCTGCTCGTCGATCTGCTGCGCACCGAACTCGGCCTCACCGGCACCCACGTCGGCTGCGACACCAGCCAGTGCGGGTCCTGCACCGTCATCAAGGACGGCGTCTCGGTGAAGTCCTGCACGGTCCTCGCCGCCCAGGCCGAAGGCGCGTCCATCACCACCATCGAGGGCCTCGGCAGCGCCGATGACCTGCATCCCATGCAGGCTGCCTTCCGCGAGTGCCACGCCCTGCAATGCGGCTTCTGCACCCCCGGCATGATCATGGCGGCGGTGGACTTGGTCCGCAGCGCCAAGGCGAACGGCGCCGCCCTCGACGAACGCAGCGTCCGCGAGGGCCTCGAAGGCAACTTCTGCCGCTGCACCGGCTACCACAACATCGTCCGCGCGGTCCTCAGCGCCGCAGCGCAGATGGAGGCCACGTCATGAGCAGCCAAGGCATCGGCGCCTCGGTGCGCAGAACCGAGGACATGCGCTTCATCACCGGCCGTGGCCGCTACACCGACGATTTCAATCTGCCGCGGCAGACCCACGCCGCCTTCGCCCGCTCGCCGTATCCCCATGCGCGCATCACCGGTGTAGACACCAGCGCGGCGAAGGACGTCCCAGGCGTCAGCAGCGTACTCACCGGCGCGGACATGGCCGCTGACGGCCTCGGCGGTCTGCCCTGCGGCTGGCTGGTGAAGTCCAAGGACGGCAGCGACATGAAGCAGCCGCCCCACCCGCCGCTGGCCGCCGAGCGGGTCAACTACGTCGGCGAGCCCTACGCCATCGTCATTGCCGACACGCCGGCCGCGGCGCGAGCGGGCGCCGAGGCCATCATCGCCGACTTCGAGGAACTCGATGCCGTCGCCGCGGTGGATCAGGCTATTCACGCCGCCACCATCCACCCGGAAGCGCCGGAGAATCGCTGCTACCTCTGGTCCCTCGGCGAGGAGGAGGCCACCAACGAGGCCATCGAGGCGGCGGCCCACGTCACCAGCCTGAAGATCGTCAACAACCGCCTCATCCCGAATGCCATCGAGCCCCGCGCGGCACTGGCAAACTTCGATGCCAGCAACGGCGAGATCACCCTCTACACCACCAGCCAGAACCCGCACTTGGCGCGGCTGATTCTCGCAGCCTTCGTGCAGATCGCCCCGGAGCACAAGCTGCGCATCATCGCCCCGGATGTGGGCGGCGGCTTCGGCTCGAAGATCTTCGTCTATTCCGAGGAGACTGCCGTCGCCTGGGCGGCGAAGCGCATCGGCCGCCCGGTGAAGTGGACCGCGACCCGCTCCGAGTCCTTCCTCGCCGACGCCCACGGCCGCGACCACGTGACCCATGCCGATCTTGCGCTGGACGCGGACGGCCGCTTCACCGCCCTGCGGGTGCGCACCACCGCCAACATGGGCGCGTACCTGTCGACGTTCGCGTCCTCCGTGCCCACCTACCTCTACGGCACGCTGCTCGCCGGGCAGTACAAGACGCCCAACATCCACGTCGAAGTGGAGGCCGTGTTCACCAACACCGCCCCGGTGGACGCCTACCGCGGCGCCGGCCGCCCCGAGGCCACCTACGTCCTCGAACGGCTGGTGGAAACGGCCGCGCGTGAACTGAATATGGACCCGGCTGAACTGCGCCGGAAGAACTTCATCCAGCCCGAGGACTTCCCCTACCAGACGCCGGTGGCACTGGAGTACGACGTCGGCGACTACGAAGCCTCGCTGAACAAGGCGCTGGAGCTGATCGACTACAAAGGCTTCCCCGAACGCAAAAAAGAAGCCAATGCCCGGGGCAGGAAACGCGGCATCGGTTTCTCCTGCTACATCGAAGCCTGCGGTCTCGCCCCGAGCCAGCTCGCGATCTCACTCGGCGCCGGCGTCGGCCTCTACGAATCTGGCGAAGTCCGCGTGAACCCCACCGGCAGCGTCACGGTCTACACCGGCTCCCACAGCCACGGCCAGGGCCACGAGACGACCTTCGCCCAGATTGTTGCCAGCCGCCTCGGCATTCCCTTCGAGGACGTGGAGATCGTCCACGGTGACACCGGCCGGGTGGAATTCGGCCTCGGCACCTACGGCTCCCGTTCCGCAGCCGTCGGCGGCTCCGCCATCGTCACCGCCACCGACAAGGTGATCCGCAAGGGCGCCCGCATCGCCGCCCACCTGCTCGATGCCGATCTCGACGAGGTCGACTTCGAGGACGGCATCTACAAGCACCGGAGCAGCAACGCTTCGAAGACCTTCGGCGAAGTCGCCTTCGCAGCCTACGTGCCGGCCGACTACCCCAACGATCTCGAACCCGGCCTGTCCGAGAAGGCGTTCTACGATCCGAACAACTTCACGTACCCGGCCGGCACCCACATCTGCGAAGTGGAAGTGGACCCGGACACTGGCACGGTGGAGGTGGTGACCTTCGTCGCCGTCGACGACTTCGGCACCGTGATCAACCCCATGATCGTCGAAGGCCAGGTCCACGGCGGCCTCGCCCAGGGCATCGGCCAGGCCCTGTTCGAACACGGCATCTACGACGACTTCGGCCAGCTCATCACCGGCTCCTACATGGACTACTGTATGCCGCGGGCCGACGACCTGCCGAGCTTCAAGGTGGACACCACCGTCACTCCCTGCAGCCACAACCCGCTCGGCGTGAAGGGCTGCGGCGAAGCCGGTGCCATCGGCGCGACACCTGCGGTGATCAACGCCATCACCGACGCCCTCGGTATTCGCGAAATCGAAATGCCCGCTACACCGGAACGGGTCTGGCGCGCCTGCAAGACCGCCGCGGAAGGAGGGCAGTGACATGAGCCGCTTCGACTACCACCGCCCCAACAGCATCGATGACGCCACGCGGCTGCGCGGCCAGCACGAAGACAGCCTCTTCCTCGCCGGCGGCCAGACCCTGCTGCCCACCATCAAGCAGGGCCTCGCCGCACCCAGCGACCTGATTGATCTCGGCCGGCTCGACGATCTCAGAGGCATAAACGTCTCCGCGGAGACGCTCACCATCGGCGCCATGACCAGACACGCCGAAGTCGCCGCTTCCGCGGAAGCGCGCAAGGCCATCCCTGCGCTGGCCCACCTCGCCGGCCTGATCGGCGACCCCCAGGTGCGCAACACCGGAACACTCGGCGGTTCACTCGCCAACAGCGATCCCGCCGCCGACTACCCGGCCGCCGTCATCGCGCTCGGCGCCACGATCCACACCGACAAACGCAGCATCGCAGCCGAAGACTACTTCCTCGACCTGTTCGAAACCGCCCTCGAACCGGGCGAGCTGATCGTGAAGGTCGAGTTCCCGATCCCGAAGCGCGCCGCCTACGCCAAGTTCCCGAACCCGGCTTCGCGTTATGCCATCGTCGGGGTAATGGTGGCGGAGACGAAGGACGGCATCAGAGTCGGCGTCACGGGGGCAGGGCCGTGTGCGTTTCGCTGCACGCCGATCGAGGAGGCGCTGGCGAAGGACTTCTCGGCAGAGGCGGTGAAGGGCGTGGCGATCGATCACTCTCGGTTCAACAGTGATCTGCATGCTTCGGCGGAGTATCGGGGGGCGTTGGTGGGGGTGATGGCGGGCAGGGCGGTGTCTGCGACAGGCTAGTCCGATGCTCAAGATGCCGAGGGTCGCGTGCGGACTCCGCGCGCGCCGCTGGGACAGGCCGCGGCGGATCGCGGAGCGCGCCGCGGCCCGCCGTGCCGGGGCGCTCACCACTTTTTTGCGTTGATCTCCTTCATCACTTCGATCTCGAGATCTCGCTCCGCCAGCAGCTTCTTCAGGCGCGCGCTCTCTTTCTCGAGCGAACGAAGGTGGCGAACGTCATTCACCTTGAGCTCGCCGTAACTTTTGCGCCACGTGTAGATCGTCTGCTCGCTGACGCCGTGGGTCTTTGCGGCGGCCGCCACGGATGTCTGGTCGGCCTCTCGCAGGATGCGGACCATCTGGTCCTCGGTGAACCGGCTCTTCTTCATGGCTCCCCCTCCATGGAGCCATCCTCTCAAGTTTCAGCTGGTCCGAGAATCGGCAGGCAGGTCAGGTCAAGCAGCTATTCCGTGACAGGACCACCCACGTCCTGTTCAGGCGTCAGAAGCCATGGACCTTCAACGGCCGGTCATGCTGCGGTTCTTGGAAGTCGGCGCCGCCCCGCGAAGCCGACCAGGCAAAGGCCGATTCCGAGCAGTGCCAGGCTGGAGGGTTGCGGAACCGTAGCGAATCGGCCAGAACCACCTCCGCCACCGTCAAAGGTGGCGACCATCCAGGTCCCGCTGTCGAAGAGTGACAGCGTAAAGTGATTCACGAGCCAGTCGTCGACGCTATCGTTCGTGGACAGATCGACGCCGGCAAAGGCCGTCCCGCTGGAATCGAGCAGGTTGAATCTCGCCAAACCACCCAACTGGTCATGGCTGATCGCTTCAATGGACATGCCATGGGTCGACCCCATGAGAAATGAAATGGCGGCAAACTCCGTCAGAATGCCGCCGAAGATGGACGGTTGGAAGGTCGGGCCCGAAAACGGCAGCCCCCGGAAATCTGCGCCGGTACCGTTGATCTGCCACTCGCCGAACACATGGTCAGGTGCATAGTCCGGGGGGAACTCCGCGTCGAAGCCGAAGGCATCACGATCCGTGATTCGTGTGCCTGTATCCACGAAGAATGCCATGACGCCAGACTGGCCGACGGCTTCCAAGCCTGCAAAACAGTGTAGTCCCGGAGTTTCCTCGCATTCATCGGATATCGCTTCTGCGACGATGTCTCCCCGCAGTTCAAAAATGGCCGCATGACCCGCAACGGATAGCAGGCTTGCGGTCGCCAACAACAACCCCTTCAGTCCGTAGTTCATGGCCCCTAGCCTCGCCTTTGTTTGGAAGCTGACCATGACCCTTTCTGCCCAGGGCTACCGTGCGGTGTCGTACCCATGGAACCGACTACGCCAACGGTCTCCATCATGCATGCAGGTCGCTCCTTGGCTGCGGCTCGACTTCTCTCGAGCTGCGATAGAATGTGACGACCTCTTCATAGACATCACGACCCCGGTTGATGGCGCGGTGCACCCTCTGCTCCGGCTCGTCCCAACCGGTTGTGCCAGCGGTGACGCCAAACTCGACGACCTGCCCGTCGCCCTGGAACTCGATCGCAAGCCTGGAACCACGAACAATCACTGAGCATCGCTCACAGGCATCCGTGTGCCAGAATGTCGCCTCCCCCGGATCAAGCATCATTCGATGAATCACGAGATCGTCTCGCTCGGTGATCACCTCGAGCTGCATGGCCAAAGGCCTCCCCAAGACACATTCGAACTTCACTCCTGCAACGGAAGCTCCGCGCCACACATCCTCGCCATGACGGACGAACTCGTGTTCGCCAAAGCTAACCAGTTCGCAGGCCCGGTCACGACAGCCCCCTATGTTCCTCGCCATCCAGAGCTGGAACATTCTCTAGCACAAGCGGATCAATGCCTTCCAGACGGGCAGTATTGAATGAATACACAACTTCGGATTGGATCTCCTCTGGTGGTGGGTATGGATGCCGCACCTGGAGCGCAAGTGGTTGATCCAGTCGGTCGCATCATCCGGGCAAGTGGCCAGCCATCGAGGTGCCCACCCGGGTTACCGCCGGCACCAACCGGCGCCCGGTTCATGCGGCCTCCAGAGGCCAGACTTCGAGCCGGACACATTGCGTGCTACAGAATCGGACAGATCATGTGCGACCCACAGCCGATCGCGCCATCGCTTGCGCGATCGCCATGCAGAGCGGCATGGTGGCGGGCAACGAACACAACCGTCGACATGGCTTGCCGGAGCTGCGATGGGCATCGGCATCAACACCGGCGAGGTCATCGTGGGAAACATCGGCTCGAATAGGCGCAGCACGTACGGCGTGGTCGGCAGCGTCGCCAACCTCACCGCGCGCGTGGAGTCCTACACCGCAGGCGGGCAGATCCTCGTCTCCGGAGCCACCCGCCAGGCGGCGTCATGAGGGGCGAGCACGTGGTCGGCGTGCCCGGGGGCAGCGATCTGTTGGCGTGGCTGCGCGAGCTGGGAGCACCGGGTACGCGTCTGCAGGTCGACGGCGAGCTGGGACGCGGCGGGATGGGCGTGGTCGAGGTGGTGATCGATCCGGCCCTCGGCCGCCGCATGGCGCGAAAGACGCTGCTCGAGGCGGGGATCAGCGCCGAGCTGATGCTGCGCATGTTCGTGCGCGAGGCGCGCATCGTCGCTCAGCTCGACCACCCGCACATCGCCCCCATCCACGACCTGGGCCTCACCCCCGAAGGAATGCCTTCCTTCACCATGAAGCTCGTGGGCGGCCGCACCCTCGATGAGATCCTCGCGAGCGAGCCGCCGGGGCCGCTGTCGCCCTCGGCGCTCCTCGACGCTCTCGAGGTTCTGCGCAAGGTGTGCGACGCACTCGCCTTCGCCCACAGCCGCGGTGTGCTCCACTGCGATCTCAAGCCCGAGAACTTGCTGGTGGGCGACTACGGCGAGGTCTACCTCATGGACTGGGGGGTGGCTCGCCTCCTCGACGCCAACGACGAGGCCGACGACGAGCCGGTCATCATGGGCACCCCGGCGTACATGGCGCCCGAGCAGGCCCACGGGTGGCGCGATCTGCTCGACGTCCGCACCGACATCTTCGGTGTGGGGGCCATCCTCTACCAGGTGCTCGCCCGCAAGCCGCCCTACCGGCAAGAGCGCCTGATCGACACGGTGCTGCGTGCGCAACAGGGGCTCTTCGAGCTCCCGGGCGAAGTCTGGGGCCCCGGCGCCGTGGCCGGCGAGCTCGAGCGCATCGTGCTTCGGGCGATGGCGCGCGATCCGGACGACCGCTACTGGTCCGTGCGCGAGCTCACCGACGATCTGGTGCGCTTCCTGCGGGGAGGCGGCGACCTCCCGCGCCTCACCTTCGTCGAGGGGGCGTCGATCATCCGCGAGGGCGATGTGGGCCACGAGGCCTACATCATCGTCACCGGCCGCTGCCAGGTGCGCAAGCGGACGGACGGCGGCGAGAGGACGCTGCGCGAGATGGGCCGCGGCGAGCTCTTCGGCGAGACGGCGCTGCTCACCGCCGAGCCGCGCAGCGCCAGCGTGGTGGCCCTCGAGGACACGGTGGTGGCCGTAGTGACCGACGAGATCCTGGCGCGAGAGATGGACAGCATGAAGCCGTGGATGGCCGCCTTCGTGCGCTCCCTGGCCGCGCGCTTCCGCGAGGCGGACGCCGCGCGCCACGCGGCGACGGCGGACGAGGAGGTGGAGCGGTGAGTCAGACGGCAGCGACGCTGAACGTGCGAGCACTCGGGCCCATCGCGACCGCGGCACGAGTCTGGCGTACCCCGCGCGCCCTGTGGGTCACGGTGATCGCGAAGGCCACCTTCGCCTTCCACCGCGACGGCGTGATGCAGGTGGTCGAGCCCGAGCCCATCGCCTTCGAGGAGCAGCACGCAGGTGGCGATCCGACGCGCAGCCTGCGGCAGCCGAGCGATCTGTCGCCGAGGCTGCCCCGGGCCGAGGTGCTGGTGCTGGGGGCGGCCTACCTGCGGCCGGGGACCATCGCGACCGCGCGTCTGGGACTTTTCGGTCGTGTGGGGGCGATCCTCGCCAAGAGCCTTGCGGTGCGTGGCGATCCGGCGAGCCCTGGGCCCCTCGAGCGCGTCGAGCTCTGCTACGAGAACGCCTACGGGGGCGTGGGTCATGCAGCCAACCCCATCGGGCGCGGCGCCGATGGCGTGGCGCGCCCGACCGTCACCCACCCCGACGATCCCCGGCGCACCGCGTGCTTCGGCCCCATCTCGCGCCATTGGCCCGTGCGGCGCGAGCGCTTGCCCGAGGCGCAGCGCCGGCGCCTGGACGATGCCGTGGTCGAGTTCCCGGACGACTTCGACTTCGGCTACGAGCAGGCGGCGCCCGACGATCAGCAGATCGATCGCCTCGCCGGCGACGAGTGGATCGTACTCGAGGGCATGCGCCCCGACGGCGCGCACTTGCGCACGCGGCTGCCCGGCGCTGTGCTCCGGGCGCGGCTCCACCTCGACGGCGTCCTCAGCGATCGGCTCGGCGAGCTTGGCGCCGACCGGCTCCTCATCGACAGCGAGCTCGAGCGCTGCACGCTCACCTGGCGCGCGAGCTTCTCGCTGCCGGACGTGAAGGCCCTCGCCGGGGTGGAGATCAGCGCTGGCCTCGAGCTTCCCGACCAGCCCATCGCGTGGCCTGTCAGCGGCGCCTGGCTCACGAAGACGGTGCGCCTGGGTGACGGCCAGAGCGCCGCGGTAACAGCGCCGCCGCCGGCGCCGCGTGCCACCGAGATCGGCAGTGCCACGGCGATGCTGTCGATGACGCAGCTGACCCGCGCGGCGAAGGTCGGGGGGCTTCCCTTTCAGTCGGACCATGCGGCCGCAGGCCAGCGCGTGCCGATCGCGGTGCCGGGGGCGTCGATGGACCCGGCCCACGGCACGGGTACGGTGACCGTGCGCCTACGCGATCTGGGCCTGCAGGCGACGCCCTTCGAGCCACGGCGTCCGCCTGCGAGCCGCATGCCGTCGAGTCCCGAGGCTGCGCCCGCGACCCCTCCCGAGCGGCTGGATGGGGCGGCGGAGCCGCCGGCCGAGATCGCCGCGCCGAGCGAGCAGCCCGACGATGAGGTCGCCGCACTTGCCGAGGCGGCGCCAGCGGCGCGGGCGCGTCGCTCGGCCGAGCAGGCCCGCGTGCGTTGGCGCGCCCTGAGCGCCTTGCTCACCACCGAGGACGCCGATCTGTCCTGGTTCTTGCGGCATAAGACCGGACCCGAGAGCCACCTCGGCGCCGAGGATCTCGGGCGCATACGTGCCATCCTCGAGACCCTGAGCGACGTACTCGAGGCGAGCAACGACGAAGAGCACCGCCGCATCGAGCTGGCATGGAAGCTGCTGAGCAAGGACGCCGAATAGCGACCGCTGAGCGGCTCAGCTCTGCGTCTTCGGGCCGGCGCTGGTGTAGCGGGTTCCGGGCGGGTCGACTGCCCAGGCGGGCGCCTCGCCCCAGCGGTCGGCGTAGACCAGCTCCTCCATGGGTCGACGCCTGACCGGGCCATGGCGGCCCATCGGTTTGCCGAGGGTCACCGTGGCGCTGACGAAGACGTTCTCCGGAATCTCGAGCAGCGTCCGCAGTTCCTGCTCGACGAGGCCGTGAAAGCCCGTGATCACGCCACCGTAGTTGAGCGCCCGGGCGGCGAGGAGCAGGTTCTGCACCGCGGGATAGACCGACGCCCCTTCCATCGGGCTCGGTTCCCGGTAGCGGACCAGGCAGGGCAGGATCAGGCACGGTGCCCGGTACAGGTTGTCCACGTATTCCTGCATGGTCCGCGCCATGCGTGACTTAGGCGAGTCGGGGTCGGCGCCGCTGCCCTGATCGTAGCCATCCGCCT
>SKUB01000293.1 GCA_007122315.1 Pseudomonadales bacterium
CATGGCTGGCATGCAGTGTAATCTACCGCCGGGAGGGTCTGGAGGGCGGGTCGGTGCGCAGCCACGCAGCCATCGGTCGGAGGATTCACGTCATTGGCAGCAGCTGCAGCGGCAAGAGCACGCTCGGTGCGCGCCTCGCCGCTGCGCTGGACGTGCCTGCCGTGGAGCTGGATGCGTTGAACTGGCTGCCGGGCTGGGTGGGGCTCAACGCCACCGACCCGGCCGAACTCGAACGCAGGCTGACAGCGGCTACGGCCGGCGACGGCTGGGTGGTGGCGGGGTCCTACACGGCGTTCTGCCAGCGCACGTTCTGGCCGCGCCTGGATACCCTCATCTGGCTCGATCTGCCCATGCCGCTGCTGCTGACGCGCGTGCTGCGGCGCTCCTGGCGGCGCTGGCGGCAGCGCGAGCTGCTTTGGGGCACCAACGTGGAGCAATTTTGGCCGCAGCTGGCGGTGTGGCGGAAGGAAGAGTCGCTGGTGTGGTGGATCGTGACGCAGCACGCCCGCAAGCGCCGTCAGATGCTCACCGCCATGCAGGATCCGCGTTGGCGCCACATCCGCTTTCTGCGGCTGGCATCGAGGCGGCAGGTGGAGGCGTTCGCAGGGCAGGTGGAGGCGGCGGGTCAGGGATTGGAGTAGACCGGTGCTTCCTCGCTGACCTGTTCGGGCCGGCAGTGCCCGCGCAGCCAATCAGTGAGCTCATCCTCGCTGATCGCTCCCTCAGCGAGGCCGAGGAAGACAGGATAGCGGTCGGCGAGGGGGCCGATCATGTCCCACCCGTTGAGGATGAGGAACGTCCGGCAAACGACGTAAGCGGTACGCTTGTTGCCGTCGACGAAGGGATGATTGCGCGCGATGCCCGCGGCATAGGCAGCGGCCAGAGCGGGGATGTCGACGTCCTGACCATAGGCCAGCAGTTGTTGGGGGCGTGCCAGTGCGGACGCCAGTGCACCTTCATCTCGGACCCCGCTCGGTCCACCATGCTCGGCAAGCTGTCGATCGTGGATCGCCTGCGCCAGATCAACGTCGATCCAGATCGGCTCGCGATCGAAGCTCATTGTGCGAGTTTCCTGAGCAGATCACGATCTTCGCGCATGATGCGCTCCGCCACTTCCATCTGATCCGCGAACTCCGGATCGTAGGGGGTCAGGCGGATGCCGTCCGGCGTCTCCAGAATCAGCAGTTCGTCGCCGCGGCCGACGCGCAGCTTTTCCAGCAGGTCCTTGGGCAGGACGACGCCGGTGGAATTGCCGATGGCAGTGAGTTTGACGCGGCGGGACATGGCGAGGCCTCCGGTGAACGTTCCGGCAGATTATAACAAATGTTTTAACAGGCGGCGTCACGATGCAGCTGCCCTGGCGATGAACAGGGTCATCATGAGCAGCTCGCAGGCCGCGGATGCGTCCACGGTCCGGGTGGACGGGTCGTTGACGGCGGAGGCTGCCGCAGGCCCACAATGGGCCAATGTGCTGGAGCTTCCGAAGGGGAACCGGTGATGACGTTTGGTGTGCTGGTGTTCGATGGGGCCGAGGAGCTGGATTTCGTCGGCCCCTGGGAGATGCTCAGGGTCTGGAGCAAGTACGTCGGCGGGCCCGAGCGCTGCCTGATCGTCGCCGAACAGGCGCGGCCGGTGACCTGCGCCAAGGGCCTGTCCGTGAATCCCGATGTCACCATCGCGGACTGTCCGCAGCTGGACTGGCTGCTGATTCCCGGCGGTGAGGGCACGCGCAGGGAGGTGGACAATCCGCCGCTGACCCGGTTCGTCGCCGAGCAGGCCGCAGGCGCGCGCGCGATGCTGTCGGTGTGCACCGGCAGCTTCGTCCTACATGCGGCGGGACTTCTGGGCGGTCGGCGTGCGACCACGCACTGGGGTTCACTCGGTCGGCTGCGGGAACTCGGCGACGTCACCGTCGTCGAGGAACGCTTCGTCCGCGACGGTGACATCTGGACCTCCGCCGGCGTCTCTGCCGGCATCGACCTGATGCTCGCGTTCATCGCCGAGGAGGCGGGTGCAGAGACCGCGGGCAAGGTGCAGTTCTACGCCGAGTACTATCCGCTGGATTGTCGCTACGGTGATGCGGCGGAAGCCCCGGAAGCGCCGGCTTATCTGCGCGCCGGATCCAAGGCCGGCAGCGCGTGAGCGACGAAGTCGCGCCCCAGCCTCGGGAGGGGTGGCCGGGGCTGCTCGATCGCGTCATCGGACCGGGCGCCAGCCGTGCCGAGTGGGTGCTGAATGTCGTCCCCGCCCTGATTGCTGCGCTGCTGGCTCCGCTGTACGCGTGGTTGGTGGATGTCCACTGGCACGCTCTGCTGTACGTCGTGGCGGGCCTGCTGGCTCTGGACATGGTGGGTGGTGTGGTCACGAACGCCACGGCCAGCGGACGGCGCTGGTACCACCGGCCCGGTCTGGGCTGGGGCGCGCAGCTCGGCTTCGTCGGCATGCATCTGCTGCACCTGCTGCTGGTTTCCTGGCTGTTCCTGTCCTGGGACCCGTTCTGGGTGGTCGCCGCAGGCGGCTGGCTGCTGTTTGCGGCGGTCGCCATCCTCGGCGCGGCAGCTCCGCTGCGCCGGCCGTTGGCCATGCTGGCGTATGTCATTGCACTGCTTCTGGCGCTGTTCGTTCTGCCGCAACCGGAGGGCCTGGAGTGGTTCCTGCCGCTGTTCTACTTGAAGCTGCTCGTCAGCCATCTGTCCGGAGCGTGAGCATGAGGTGGGCGGGGATGGGGAGAGCATGATGTCGGATCAGGCGCGCCTGGATGCCTTCGTCCGAGAGGCGCTGACGGCGGGACGGTCCCGGTCGGACATCAGGACCGTCCTCGATGATGCGGGCTGGCCGTCGGCGGCGGTCAACGAGGCCCTGGGACGCTATGCGGACGTGGCCTTCGATCCACCGGTGCCGCGAGCGGCGCCTGCGACCTCGCCGCGGGAAGCCTTCCTGTATCTGGTGGCGTTCTCGACCCTGTATCTCAGCGCCTGGCACCTGGGCAGTCTGCTGTTTCAGTTCATCGACCTCGCCTTGCCGGATGCGGCGGAGCGGCCCTGGGGGAGCCAGGTGGCGCGCGGCCGCATCCGCTGGGCGGTGGCGGTGCTCGCGGTGGCCTTTCCGGTGTTTCTGCTGGTGTCGAGGCGGGTCCTGCTCGACCTGGATCCGCCCCGTACCGGTGCTGTGGGCCGCTGGTTGACCTGGCTGACGCTGTTTCTCGCCACGCTGGTGCTGCTAGGCAACTTGGCTGCACTGATCTACCAGCTGCTCGGCGGCGCGCTCACGCTGCGCTTCCTGCTCAAGGTGCTGGTGGTGGCGCTGATCGCAGGCGGCCTTTTCGGTTACTATCTGCGTCAGCTCAGACGCATGGATCCGCCGGAGCCGCGCCCATGACCATGGAGCGGACGCTGGCGATGGGCGTGTCCGCGGTGGTGGCCCTCGCCGTGGTGGCAGGTCTGGTCGTACTCGGGACGCCTGGCGAGGAACGCAGTCGCATGCTAGACGCGCGGCGGGTGGAGGATCTCAGCGTGCTGACGCAGGCGGTGAGGCGTCACTACCGGCGGGAAGGGACCCTGCCTGAGCGTATCGAGGACATTCAC
>SKUB01000347.1 GCA_007122315.1 Pseudomonadales bacterium
GAGCGCGCTTCCCGCAGGATGTGCCGGGCGACGAATTCCGGCGTGTCCTCGAACATGTGGATGAAACCGTGCAGCTCCTTGAGGATGTCGTTGGGGATGTGCGCAGAGGTGCGGGTCTCACCGTAGAGAAAGATGGGGATGTCGTTATTCTTGAAGCGGATCTCCTGGATGAAGTCGCGCAGCCTGATGATCGCGCTACCGCCGTCCTCGGCTTCCGAGACCTCCTCATCGTCGATCGAAAGGATGAACGCGGAGGCCCGCGACTGCTGCTGGGCGAACTGGGACAGATCTCGATAGCTGGTGGAACCGATCACCTCGCCACCTTCGCCTTCGATGGCTTCCGCCAGCGCGCGGATACCGAGCCCCGAGGTATTCTCAGAACGGAAATCCTCGTCGATGATCAGGATTGGAAAGCGGAATTTCATGCCGGGCCTCACCGTTTCGGTTGGACCATCAGCATATCAGGCAACAGCGGTATCACGGCATCGGTACGGTGCCACTCACGGATCACGCTCGAGCCATGTCGTAATCCAGTCACAGACCTCGGTTGTGCTCGCCGTGCCGCCCTGGTCCGGTGTCAGCACGGTGGCGTCAGCGTAGAGCGCACGCACCGTCGCCGCCAGCCGGTCAGCGGCGCCGTCGAGCCCGAGATACCGGAGCATCATGACCGCCGCGAGCAGTGTCGCCGTCGGGTTGATGATGTTGCGCCCGGCGATGTCCGGTGCGGTACCGTGGGCCGACTCGAAGTAGCCATAGTCGTCGCCGTAGCAACCCGATGGCGCAAGCCCCAGGCCGCCGATGAGTCCCGCCGCCCCGTCGGAAAGGATGTCGCCGTATAGATTCGGCGTCACCACGACGTCGAACTCCTGCGGGCGCATGACCATTCGGCAGAGGAAATCGTCGACAATGAAGGTCTCACACTCGACGTCGGGATAGTCCTCCGCGATCTCGAGCGCCTGGCGACGGAAGGCACCGTCAGAGACATGGAGCATGTTGTACTTGCAGGTCACCGTGACCTTCCGCTGGCCATCACGGCGACGGGCGAGTTCGAAGGCGTGACGAATCACCCGTTCGCTGCCGCGTTCGGTGATCGCCTTGATCGCGTACTTGCCGGGACCGAGATCGGCAAGGCGCATGCGGGCATGGGGCGAACGCAGATCCAGCGCATCGAGATCCGCAATATCGCCTTCCAGTCCGAGGTAGAGGTCCTCGAGGTTCTCGCGGACGATCACGAAATCGATTCCTTCCGGTTGCGACAGCGGCGACCGCATGCCGGGCAGGTAGTGGCATGGGCGCACGTTGGCGTAGGTCTGCTTGCCCCAGCGCAGGTAGAACAGGGCCGCTGTGCTCGGGCCGCTGGTGGAGCCGAAGAACGTCGCATCCGCGTCGTCGATGGCAGCGCGCGTCTGCACAGGAAACGCCGAACCGGTGGCCTCGATGGCGGCCTCGCCGATGAGCGGACGCAGGAAGCGAATCGGCAAATCCATGCTCTCGAGCACCGCCACCGCCGGAATCATGACTTCCGGTGAGGCGTCGTCACCATCGACCACCACCACCTGCCTGAGCGCCTGCTCCACCATGCGAAGCCCCTCTCAGTGCGGCCGATCACCCCGGACGATGACCCTGTGCATGTGACGACGCTGACCCTGGTAGTCGTTCAGCGCATAGTGAAACAGGCGCCGGTTGTCCCACATGGCGAGCGAACCCGGCCCCCATCGGAAGCGGGTCACATACTGCTCCTCGGTGAGGTGCGTCATGAGGAAATCGAAGATCGGCAGGCTCTCCTCCCGGGTCCAGCCCTTGATCCGATGGGTGTGGTACTTGCTGCAGTAAATGCTCTTGCGTCCCGTCTCCGGGTGCGTGCGGATCAAGGGATGCTCCACTTCCGACTCGGCCACCTCGGCCTCACCGCCGTATGCGCTGCCGAGCTGCGACTTCGCGGCCATGCCCGCATAAGCACCGCCACGGCCGTGCACGATCTTCGGGGAGTAGATCCCGGTCAGACTTTCCAGCGTTCGGCGCATGCCGTCACTCAGATCCGCGCAGGCGGCCGCGGCATCAGCGAACAGGGTGTCACCGCCCTCCTCCGGTACCTCGACGGCATACAGCAGCGTCGCCATGGGCGGATACTCGAGGTAGGACGTGTCCGTATGCCAGCCGCCACCGAAATTCAGCTTCGCGTCGGGCTCCTTGATGATGGGGATGACGTTGGGATGACTCGCCAACGATTGCATGAAAGGGTAGACGTCGAGCTCTCCGAAACAGGCGCCAAATGCCGCTTGCGCCGCGGGCGAGAGCGCCTGCTCGCGAAAGAACAGCACACCATGTTCGAGCCAGGCATGGCGCAGTTCCGCCACGGTCTCTGCATGCAACGCACCGCTCAGATCGATCCCGGAGACTTCCGCGCCCGTTGGGCCGATGTCAGGATTCACCTTAATGTGTCGATAGTTCATGCCGATCGCCCTCCCCTCCTGCAGGCGCAACGCACTGAACCGGTTCTCAGTGCCCGCACGCACCATTCCACACCAGGCTCGATCCGACCTCAATCAGGGAACCGCCCAGCGCGCCCTTTCGTCCCGGACATCCACATGGACGAACGGGCCACGGTGCGGCCGAGGTCCGTACAGGCCCAGTCCAATCACCGGCCGGGCATTCCCCGACGCGCCGAAGCGCTCATCGACAATGCGATGCAGAACCTTAGCGTCCGCGAGGCCGGAGGAACCGTTGCCAGTGAGATCGTCCATGCGCCCATCACCGCGCGTGTCGATGAAGATGTCCGCGGCTGCACCCCAGACGTGGCGTGAGTAAGGGACGTTGCCGATGCTGCGGTTGTACCAGGGGGTTCGATACCCGCTCATGACGTAGAACGTGTCGGTGCGGATGCCGCGATGGTTCACCTCTTCCAGCAGCCGTTCCAGCTTCGTCACCAGGGTAGGTTGCAGCACCAGGTACTTGGGCCAGTGGCCAGGTTGCTGCCGGCAGAGGAACTGACCCAGGGTGAAGTGCGGCGACACGCGAGCGGCCGCCAGCGCCTCGGTGACTTCCACCAGACCCCGCGGCGCGGCGTGAATCTCGCGCACCGGATGCGGGTAGTAGCCGATCCGGTAACCATTGAGTTCACCATCGACCACATCCGTGAGCGGCCGCAGCACGAACACATTCAAGGTCACCAGCGCGTCATCGCTGCGCAGGATATGAACCCGATGCAGACCGGCGGACTCCGGCGCAGTCCAGCGCCACGTGCCAGGACCCTCACGCACCGGCCGTCCCTCGGCCACGAACAGACTTACCTCATCCGGTCCGACTGCAGGAACGTCGAATGTGGTGTCCTCGCCGGGCATGAGATAGATCCCGAACTCACGGTAGTGCACGGGCTCGCCATTCACGCGCACTTCGAAGGGCGCCAGGCCGGGGTCGAAGGTGGCAAACAATCCGGTGGACGCAGCGAGCAGGATCACACCAAGAAGGTGACGGCTGAACTGCACGGCGTACATGGTGACAACTCCAATGCCTGCAAGTGTGATGATTCTAACCCGCCCGGAACGATCCTGAGTGATCGTCACAAAGCAGGCGGAGGCACCGCTCATCGGGCCCATGGATTCCACGTGGACCACCGTGACGGAATGCTGGAAATGCTCCAGGATGACGGTAAGCGGCGGGCATGGCGCTAAGGGTTCGTCAACGATCACCAGATCGTCTAACGTAGCCGGAGAGCAGGGGAAGACCAGGGGGCGCACACAGGCACGCATCCTTGAGGATGGGGCGGACGAAAGTCTGTACTCCTGCGAGGTGACGAGGGTGGCCCGCAACCAGGGCGTCGGTCGCAAGTCACCGCTGCAGATCCAGCCCGAGGTCAGCCGCCACCTGCAAGCCCGCAGCGATCTGCACGCGGCGGGGAGGAGGAACCATGAGCGAACCGAGAATCCAGCCGATCGAAAACAAGACGTTCGGCGCCATCGTCCGCGGTGTTGCCATCGGCAAGCTGAGTGACAGCGAGTTTTCACGGATTCACGAGGCGCTTCTGACCTACGGCTTCCTGGTATTTCCAGAGCAGTTCCTGAGCGACGAGGAGCAGGTGGCGTTCGGCCGGCGTTTCGGCGAACTCGAGTTCGGCGCAGTCGCATTGTCGAATCAGGAGCGGCACGCGGACGGCTCCCTCGGCAGAATCTACGACCTCGACAATACGCGCATGCGCATCATGATCGGCAACGAGGGCTGGCACACGGATTCCACCTATCATCCGATCAGCAGCAAGTGCGCGCTGCTCTCGGCCATTGAGGTCCCCCAGGAAGGTGGCGAAACGCAGCTCGCCGACGCCCGCGCGGCCTATGCTGCGCTCGACCCGGCGCTGCAGGCCCGCATCAGCGAGTTGAGCGCCTACCACTCCCTGCAGTACTCCCAGGCGAACGATCTCGGCCACTTCCCGCCAGAGAACGAAGGCACGATCTTCCACGGCGAGGCCTACCTGCGTCCGCTGGTCAAGCTGCACCCGGAAACAGGCCGCAAGAGCCTGATGATCGGCCGCCACGCCTTCGGCATTCCCGGTTTGGGTCGCGAAGAGAGCAGGACACTGCTGCGGTCGCTGCTGGAATTCGTCGTCTCGGAGTCACGTCGGGTCTACAGCCACCGCTGGCGCCCGGGCGACACCCTGCTCTGGGACAATCGTGCGCTGCTGCACCAGGCACGACCCTATGACTACCGGCAGCCGCGGGTACTGATCGGAACCCGCGTCACCGGCGATCCGGCAAGCGAGCTCGCCTACTATCCTTCCGATCCCCAGGCCGAGGATGGACGGCGCGCCCTCGCCGCCGAGCTCGCGCTGCTCCGCGCCGCGCGGGCTGCGGTTGCTGAAGCCTGATCACTCGGGCCTGGCGTTGGTCTGACCCTGACTCAGACCTTGATCTGGCTTCCGGTTGCGAGGCCGATCACTGCTGGAAGCATCCCGCTGGTCGCAGCATCAGGTGAGCGTTTTTCGGATCGGAAGCCGCAGGTAATCGCCATCTTTGGAACTCGCCCTGAAGTTGGGCCGGTTTTTCAATTTGCCGGTGGAGGCGGTGTTTCAGCTCGCGGATGAGGTCAGCTGAGATTCCGTTCAACCCGAGAGCCAGGCGTCGAAGGCCACCTGACCAGAACGATGGTGGAGCCAGCAGTTGCGGTGGTCTGATCGCGACCAGCCAATTCAGATGGTGCGGACAGGGGGAACGACAGCATGGCACCTTTCAACGTCAGCACCGTGGCGCTTCCCGCCGATGCCGGCGCCCTCGGGTTGTCGGCGTGCCCCGGCCAGGGGGGAATCCTCGGCACCATCGTCGCTGGTGGCCGGCAGGCCACGCTCGAGCGCGACCTGGGCGCGATCCGCCACTGGGGCGCCTTCGCGCTGCTGACCCTGCTGGAACCTGCAGAGTTCGAGCTGCTCGGCGTTCCCCGCCTCGGCGACGCGGCGAAGGAAGCGGGACTGATCTGGCACCATTTCCCGATTGCCGACTTCTGCGCACCAGGAGTGAAGTTCGAGCGAGCCTGGCAGGCGCATCGAGCCACGCTGCTCGAACGCCTGGTGAACGGCGAGCGGGTTGCCATCCACTGCCGGGCCGGGCTCGGGCGCAGCGGGACGGTTGCCGCCCGCATCCTGGTGGAGCTCGGCTTGACACCGGAACATGCCATTCGCAGGGTTCGAACAGCGCGCCCGGGCGCACTCGAGAGCCCCGAACAGGTCGACTATGTTCAAGCGCGCCGCTGGGAGGACATGGGAGAGTGAAACCGGGGTAGTGAAACCGGTGAAACCGGGGTCAGACCAAAGCACGTCATTGATTCTACTACGAACGGACCTCACAAACCCGCGCGGTTTTGCCGGACTGGTGACAGGAACGCGCGGGTTGATACCCGTACCGCCGGCGCGGGTCGCAGGCATCCAAGCCAGGCCCTGCGCCGAACGATGCGCACGTCATGCATCCGCGCCTGCCCTTGCTTCAGTTGTTCCACCAGGGCCGGTCCGAAAAGGAGCGGATATCGATCTCGTGGCTCCAGGCTGAGCGATGCTGCCGGGCGACGTGCAGGTAAGTCTCCGCGACCTGCTCTGGCAGGATGAGACCGTCATGCTCCATGCCGCGTTGCTCCCGCAGCGCCTGGAATCGTTCCGGCCCCAGCATTTTGCCGAGGGTGTCCGGTGCATCGACCGCACCGTCGATGATGATGTGCGCGACGTGGATGCCAAGCGGTGCGAATTCCGCATTCAGGGTCTGACACAACATGCGCCGCCCGCCCATGGCCGCCGCATGGGAGTGCTGGCCGGCATTGCCCCGCATGGCAGCCGTGGCCGAAGTCACGAGCAGGGTGCCCTGGCCGCGCTCCGCCATGCGCGGACACACGGCGCTGGCGAGGCGGAAGAGGCCGAACGTGGCGAGCCGCCAGCCCATCTCGAACGCACGATAGCTGGTGTCCTGCAGCGATCGGTCACCGATCTGGGCGCCTAAGTTGTATACCGCCACGTCGATGGGCCCGATCTCTGACTCCACTGCTGCCACCCGCGCCTCGATGCTTTCCGGTTCCACCGCATTGAGCAGGAATCCGCTGGCTTCACCGCCGTCGGCCTGGATCTGCGTGACGAGACGCTGCAGGCCGTCGGCGTCACTGCGACGGCAGAGCACGGCGTGATACCCCGCGGCGGCGAAGCATCGGGCGACGTTGCCGCCGATGCCCGCGCCGGCGCCGATGACCAGACAGACAGGCTTCATCCGGGAGGACTCCATTGCGGCACGCTTGGGGATCTGCAGGCCAGTTACGTTGCATCATAAAACCTAACTGGTCCATTGCTCAAGCGGACACGCTGCGGTGACCAGCGCTGATCGAACGGAGAGCACGGTTGCATGAGCTGACGCCCTGCTCGGAAGGTGGGGTCCGGTGTGTGCCGGCCCGTCGCAGACAGAGCAGGACAGCGCGGCAGTCAGCCTGGGCTGTCAGCCGTCCGGACGATGGCCATGCTGGCAGCCTCATGTCGCGTCAACAGCGAACGTCCATCCTGGATGGGCATGCCGATCCCGAGCAGATCGAGCAGCGTGGGCGTAAGGTCCATGGGCACAGCGCCTGCGTCAGCAGTGGTCAGTTCAACGCCCGCTCCCGCCAGCCAAAGCCGGCCGTGCGGGGTGTGATCGCCTGTCCGCGGAATGATCGACTGATCCGACAGCGGACCAAGCGTCGGGCTGATCAGGTTGCTGACATCCACGTGTCGATTCCAGATCAGGAGCATGTCCGGAAGCATGTCGATCTGATCACCCGTGTACTCCAGCGTCGGGAATGCGATGTCTGAGACCAGTGGCTCGCCATGGTGGTCGTGAATCCCGCGGAACTCGTCTGCGATGCCTTCCACGGTTGCCAGGAAATCCGAGCCGGGATCGACCAGGCCATGGGCCTCACGGCCGCGCACGTTGACCCGTACGGCGCCGGCGTTGGCGTTATGCGCCTGCGCAAAATAGCGACGCCCCTGGCGCATGTTCCGGGACGCCTTTTGGAAGTGCCGCCCAACGATTCCGATGTGCTTCAGCCGGGAACGCAGGGTCTCCGGGACGATGGCGCGCCAGAGACCGACCAAGCGCCGCTTCGCGGCTCCACGGGTGGACAACGAACCTGCTGCAGCAGGTGCCGACGACAAGCTCTCCAGATCCCAGAGCACCTGATCCAGGGACCTGTTGAATGTGTTCAGACGTTCCATGCCCGGGCCCGCGAGCACCACGATGTTCACGTCGGGACCGGCCGAAGCGGCGATCTCAGCCATCGCGCAGTCGACCGCCATGTAAATGGTACGCACCGGATCGCCGAGTTCACGAACGAGCTCGGCGTCGTATCTGGGATGCTCTGGCTCGTAGAGATGCCAGCAAAGATGGCCGATGTCATGGGGCTCGGCGAAACTGCAGGTGAAGACGTCCCAGTCCCGCGAGTCCAGAAGCTCGACCATTGCCGAGGCCTTGGTCACAAGCCGACGCTGCAGTCTGCTGACCAGTTCGGGGTAGTCCTGCGTCGCGATGATGAACGCGTCGGAGTCGCCGTCGAGCGGATCATCGCCGTAGCGCTGCAGCATTTCCGCTGCCAGTTCCGGCGGGCTGCTGCGGGGCGGCTCCTGCCGCTCATGAGTCATCCAGTCGCAGATCTGGACACCGTGGGCCAGTGGCCGCAGCGCACCATGGACGGTATCGATGGTCGCCGTCTGCAGCCCGGCGGCATCCAGAACTTCCCAGAACTGCGGTGCATGGAGGCCGTCGTCACGGAACGGGATTCGGGAATAGGTCAATGGGTCGAAGACGGTCGAGTACATGCGGCCATGCTTCGCCGGATTGACACCCGTATTCGCACAGGGCCAGAACACCCCGTCACCGAAACCCTTCAGGTTCGTGACGGGCAGCGAGCTGCCCATCGCATCGAGTGCTGCCAGACAAGGCAGGTCACCACTTTCCATCCAGCGATCGAGCAGGCTCGGCTCGCTGGCATCCAGGCAGAAAACGATTGTCTTAGCGCTCATCATCAAGGCTCAGGCGAAAGTGGCTGGTCTGATATCCGGAGGTCAGCAGGCGTTCCAGATGCAACCGGATGACCTCGCGTTTGAACCAGGCGCGCCAGCAGAACCGCTGCGCCAGGCTTCGGTTCAATACCTCCAGGGCAGCTGCACGATCGCCCTCCATGGCCAACCGGCTGGCCAGCGCGCTACGCGCCGCCTGCAGACGGTCTTCGATGAGCGCGATCATCTGCGGGGCCTGTTCCCGTACCAGCACGAGCCACTTCTGGAACATCTTCTCGTGCAGCGCCAGCCGGGTGGGGCTCTGCATGGTGAACTCGCTGGTCAGACCGTGGATCCGGCCCTGCGGCCGATCGATTTCCACCAGGGGTTGATTGACGTAACAAAGCGGTGTGGCCAGGGCGAGTCGGAACAGGAAGTCCACATCCTGTGCGACCCGCATGGTGGGGTCGAACATCCCGACTTGCCGCAGAACGTCGGCTCGGACCAGGATGCTTTGCATCATGATGCCGTGAGACAGGCGCCCGGTAATCGCGAGGGCGTTGTCCAGGCGCCCCGTGGGGCCAGCCAGACGGAGCTTCCCCCTGGACAAGGTCGTATCCGTTTCCACGCCGTCCGTGACGTACACCGAATCAGTGAAGCAGGCGCCACAATCTGGAAAGGCCGCCAGCGCCTCGAGCTGGCTGCGCAACTTCCCAGGCTTCCAGCAGTCGTCCGAATCATTGAAGCCGACCCACGTGCCCAGGCTCCGACCGAGGGCCTGGTTCAGCGCGACGCTCTTGCCCTGATTGTCCTGATGGCGGATGAAGACCAGCCGGCCCTGCCACGCCGGGTGGAGCTGGAGTAATGCCCCGACCCGGGCCGCGGTATCGTCGGTGGAGCCGTCATCGATCAGGATCACGTTGGCGACGGGCGCTGACTGATCAAACACACTTGCCAGCGTTCGCGCCAACCACGGGCCACGATTGAAGGTCGGAATGATGACCGTGATCGTGGGAACGGGTCCCGGCGTTGCTGCACGCACGGTCTTGAGCGATTTCGCCACGGTTCCTCCAGAACTAGCACCGGCGACAAGATCCACCATGCTGAACGGCGTGACTTCATGTCTCATCGGTCGCAGGGCATGCCTGCTCAGCGACGAGCACCACGACGGCGCTCTGTCGCCAGCATTCGTACTTACGAGGCCGACGATGCTCGCTCGCGGCGATCATGGTCTGTGCGGTATCGCACAACGTGTGTGCGATACCGCTCATCTCTCGCCGCGCCCCGCTCGCTGCCTGCCTGGCATCGCCAGGAGCTGGCGGTGAACTGTCACCGTAATGTCATCCCTGGGACCGGGCGAGCCTCTATAATTGGCTGTCTTCTTCCTTTCCGGAACCATCATGCCCGCTGTTCGTGCGCTCCTGATTTTGTTGCTGGTTTCAGCTCCCGGCTGGACGGCTCCCGAGCCGCCTGACTGGTCGCAGGAGCAGGCCGCGGGATTGAAGGGCGATGAGCAGCTCGAGCTGGGATTGGCGCATGTTGCCCAGCAACATTACGTCGAGGCCAGACGCTGGTTCGAATCGGCCGCCGCTGAGGGCGAAAGTCGCGCCAAACTCAATCTGGGCTGGCTTCACGAGGAAGGTCTGCTGGGCACCGTGGACGGGGACGCCGCCATCGACTGGTACACGCGAGGTGTACTTGCGGGCGAGAGCGCCTACGCCACCAAGCTGGCCTGGATCCATCTCCAGGGTCAGCTGGTCCAGTCCGATCTGGCCACGGCGGAGCGCTGGTTCCGCTATGCCATCGACGCCGGACATCCGGAGGCCCAGCTTGGTCTCGGGTCCGTGGTGCTCGCGGAGGTCATGGGCGGTGATTCGCAGCGCATCGATGAAGCCCTGAAGCTGTTCTCGGACGCACTCGAGGATGGCCTGATGCTCGCCAGCTACTACCTCGGCCGCATCTACCGGGAAGGCCTCGGTGTGCCGCCAGACCCGACGTTGGCTCTGGACTTCTACACGCTCGGTGCCGAGGCCGGTCTCGCCGACGTGCAATGGCGATTGGGCGAAATGTATGCCGAGGGCACTGGCACCGAACGCGATCTGATTCTGGCCGCGAAGTGGGCCTATCTGGCGGCGGCGAACGGCGCCAGCGAAAGTCTGGGGCTGATTGCGGAGGTCGAGGCCGAACTCGACCGGGATGACATTGCCGAAGCCCGCAGGCAGGCATGGCTAGAGGCGGGAGGCTCGGCGTCAGACCTGGACTGACCGGGCAGCGCGCATGCAGGTGCCAGGGCAGAGCTGATCAAGCAGCGCTGAACCAGGAATCGCGGCAGCCGCACGGACGCAGTCGCCAATCAGTTCTGCATGGGAATGCCGTCATCCCATCGAAAACCGATCCCGCCCGCCTGCCAGACACCTTCTCCAAGCGGATTGGGCCCCTGGATGTCGAGGTACAACGGCAATCCGAAGCCGGGAGCAAAATCTGCGACACCACGCACGGTGCTCCGATGCATGATCCGCAAGCCCTGCTCCTCGGCGGGAAGGTGCGCTTCAGGGGCAGCGCGATGCGCCACGGCCAGATTGTCGATGAAAATGCAGTCGCCTTCCCGGTATTCGTAGGCGATGGCGTATCCGTTCTCGAGGCCGGCATCGAGAACGTCGTTGTATTCATGGCAAAGGCGCTTCAGCTCGTCCGCATCCAACAGACGGAAACCATCCTCATCCGGCAGCTTTTCGATCACGGCACCGGTCATGCCCAAGTGCAGCCAGATGCACTTTCGCCCTGAGATGGGATGCTCATGCACAGCGGGATGAACCACTCCGGTGTTGGAGTTCACTGAGGAGAGACGGCTCCAGAGTGCGCGTCGTTCTTCAGGGAGGGCGTCATGCGCCGCGCCCTGATGAGCGTAATAGGTCCCTCCGCCTTTCTCGGCCGGCCGGATGATGTGATAGCCCGCGTGGGAAAACGTGGCCGCATTGAAGCTGCCGTCGTTGTGCCATTGAGGGCCCACGCCAGGGATGCCATGGCGGCGATCATTGGACAGGCGAAAGATGTGCTGATTATGGCCGGGCGTCGCGGGATGGACGCCATGGGTGCTGTGCAGCGCCCGGCCCCCCCACCAGCAGCTGGCGCGGAGAAAGTCCTCAGGTTCCAGCTGTCGCTCGTTCCTGAACACAATGAATCCACGATGCGCCATTTCCTGCTCGAGCGCCTGCAGCACGTCAGGTGGCGGCTCGTCGGACGAGAGCTCGATGCCGAACACCTCGGCGCCGATGGGGTCGAGAGGCTCGATGCGACCACCTAACGCTTCGATGACCGCCACGCGCGCCGGATCAAGGGGTGCAACAATTGGTGACCGCATACCGAGCGATTCTACTTCATGGTGGACTCGCGATGCACACGGACCGGTGCTCGCCGCTGCTGCGAGGAGCGGAGCGTAATCGGCAGATCAGTGCTTCAGTCGTACAGATGGCAGGCAATCAAACGGCCGTCGTCGCGTGGACGCAGCGCCGGGGACTCGACACGACACCGTGGCATGGCGTGCACACAGCGCGGATGAAAATGGCACCCTGAAGGCGGATTACGCACACTGGGCACTTCGCCCTTGATGATCTGCTGTGCCCGGTTCGCCTCGATTTCCGGATTGGCCACGGGCACAGCCGCAAGCAGCGCTTCGGTATAGGGGTGTTTAGGCGCGTTGAACAGCACGTCACGGTCAGCGATCTCGACGATTCGCCCAAGGTACATGACTGCAACTCTGTTGCTGATGTGGCGCACCACCGACAGATCGTGGGCAATGAACAGATACGTCAACCCCAGGCGGCGCTGCAGATCCATCATCAGATTGACCACCTGAGCCTGAATCGAGACGTCAAGCGCAGAAACGGGCTCGTCGCAGATCAGAAGGCTCGGATCCAACGCCAGCGAGCGGGCAATGCCGATGCGCTGGCGCTGCCCTCCGGAGAACTCGTGCGGATATCGGTCGGCCATGTCGGGCAACAGACCCACCAGCGCCATCAGTTCCCGGATCCGTGCGCGATGGGCTTCGCGGTCGCCCGCGAGGCCATGAATCACCAGCGGTTCACCTATGATTGCGCTGACCTTCATGCGCGGATTCAACGAACCGAAGGGATCCTGATAGACCATTTGCATGCGCCGGCGGATCGGGCGCATCCGCGCTGCACTGTGATGGGTGACATCGACACCTTCGAACAGAATTCGACCCGCGGTGACCGTCTGCATCCGTAACACCGCGAGCGCGGTCGTGGATTTTCCACAGCCGCTCTCGCCGACAAGACTGAAGGTCTCACCGCGCGCGAGCTTGAACGAAACCCCATCCACTGCCTTGATGGTGCCGACCTGCCGTTTCA
>SKUB01000316.1 GCA_007122315.1 Pseudomonadales bacterium
CCGGAGGAGATCACCTGGTACTACGAAGACGGGCTCGCCGACTACCTCAATCAGTCTACGCAGCACTGGGAGACGGTGCCGGCCGCACCCTTCCGCTACCGCAGCGCCGGCAACGACGAAGCGGTGGAGTGGGCCGTGCAATGGTTGCCCGAGGCCGGTGACCTGGTTACCGAGAGCTACGTGAATCTCATTCCCACCGCCCAGGGCGGGACGCACGTCAATGGCCTGCGCAGCGGGCTGACCGAAGCGCTGCGGGAGTTCTGTGAGCTGCGCAGCCTGCTGCCGCGGGGGCTGAAGCTCGCCCCGGAGGATCTCTGGGAGCGCTGTGCGTACGTCCTGTCGGCGAAACTGCACGATCCCCAGTTCTCCGGTCAGACCAAGGAACGGCTGTCTTCGCGGCAGTCCGCTGCGTTCGTCTCCGGCGTGGCGCGGGACGCGTTCAGCCTCTGGCTCAATCAGCACACGGCCGAGGCAGAACGCATCGCCGAGATCGCGATCAGAAGCGCCCAGACCAGGATTCAGGCGGCCAAGAAAGTGGCGCGCAAGCGGGTCACTTCGGGACCGGCCCTGCCCGGCAAGCTCGCCGACTGCGCCGGCATCGACGTCAAGCGCTCCGAGCTGTTCCTGGTGGAAGGTGACTCTGCCGGCGGTTCCGCCAAGCAGGCGCGTGATCGGGAGTTTCAGGCCGTCATGCCCCTGCGGGGCAAGATCCTCAACACCTGGGAAGTGGACGGCAGCCAGATCCTGGCCAGTCAGGAAGTGCACGACATTGCCGTCGCGCTAGGCGTCGATCCCGGCTCCAGCGATCTTGCGGGGCTGCGCTACGGCAAGGTCTGCATCCTGGCGGACGCGGATTCGGACGGGCTGCACATTGCGACGCTTCTGTGTGCCTTGTTCGTCCGCCACTTTCCTGCCCTGGTCCGGGCGGGTCACGTCTTCGTGGCCATGCCGCCGCTGTATCGCATCGACGTCGGCAAGGACGTCTACTACGCCCTCGACAACGAGGAGAAGCAGGGTCGACTCGACCAGATCGCCGCCGAGAAGAAGACCGGGAAGATCTCGGTGCAGCGGTTCAAGGGACTGGGCGAGATGAACCCGTTGCAGCTCCGGGAAACCACCATGGCCCCGGACACCCGCCGGCTCGTGCAGCTCACCAGCGATTCCGATGCGGAGACGATGGAGTTGCTCGACATGCTGCTGGCACGCAAGCGGTCCGGCGATCGCCGCGACTGGCTCGAACGCAAGGGCGATCAAGCCGATCTCGAAGTCTGAGCCGGCGCGTCGCGAGCAGCGGCCACCGGCTACCAAGCGGGAGGAATCCGATTCATGTCGGAGCTCGATCAGGACGACGGCTTCGCCGTCGAGCGGATGCCGTTGCGGCAGTACACAGAGAAGGCGTATCTGGATTACTCCATGTACGTCATCAACGATCGTGCGCTGCCGCACATCGGTGACGGACTGAAGCCGGTCCAGCGTCGCATCGTGTACGCGATGTCGGAACTCGGACTGACGGTCACGGCCAAGTACACCAAGTCGGCGCGCACCATCGGCGACGTGCTGGGCAAGTTTCATCCGCATGGTGACCTGGCCTGCTACGAGGCCATGGTGCTCATGGCGCAGCCGTTCTCGTACCGCTATCCGCTCATCGACGGGCAGGGCAACTGGGGTGCGCCGGACGATCCCAAGTCCTTCGCTGCCATGCGCTACACGGAGGCGCGACTGTCCCGTTACGCACAGCTGCTGCTGGCGGAACTCGGCCAGGGCACGGTGGACTGGCAGCCGAATTTCGACGGCACGCTGAACGAACCTAAGGTGCTGCCGGCCCGTTTGCCCATGGTGCTGCTCAACGGCACCACGGGCATTGCCGTCGGCATGGCCACCGACGTCCCGCCCCACAATCTGCGGGAGGTGGCCGCGGCCTGCATTCGCCTGTTGGAGGATCCGAAGGCGGACACGGCGGCACTCATGGAGCACGTGAAGGCACCGGATTTTCCCACTGAGGCCGAGATCGTCACGCCCGCCGAGGAACTCAGGCAGCTCTACGAGAGCGGTCGCGGCAGCGTCCGCGCGCGGGCGGTATGGCGCATCGAGCAAGGCGACATCGTCGTCACCGCACTGCCCCACCAGGTCTCGCCGGCCCGGGTCCTCGAGCAGATCGCAGCACAGATGCACGCGAAAAAGCTGCCCACCGTGGTGGATCTCCGGGACGAGTCGGATCACGAGAACCCGATCCGCATCGTCATCGTCCCGCGCTCGAACCGGGTGGACTCCGAGCGCCTGATGGCGCACCTGTTCGCGACCACGGATCTCGAGCGCGGCTATCGCATCAACATGAACATGATCGGTCTCGATGGCCGCCCCGGAGTCCGCGGCCTGCGCGCCCTGATCGCCGAGTGGCTCGAGTTCCGCAGGGAGACGGTCAGGCGACGCCTGCAGTATCGCCTCGACCGTATCGACGAGCGGCTGCACGTGCTCGAGGCCTTGCAGATCGCCTATCTGAACGTGGACGAGGTCATTCGCATCGTGCGCGAGGCGGAGCGGCCGCGGCAGGCGTTGATGGACCGTTTCGGCTTGAGCGAGATCCAGGCCAACGCCATCCTCGATCTGCGTCTGCGGCAACTGGCGCGGCTGGAGGAAATCAGGATCCAGCAGGAGCAGAGCGAACTCGCCGCGGAGAAGGGCGGCATCGAGAAAGTCCTGGCGTCACCGAAGCGTTTGAAGAAGCTGCTGGTGGACGAACTGACGGAAGACGCCGAGGCGTTCGGGGATGATCGTCGCTCGCCGCTGGTACAGCGGGAGGAGGCGCGCGCTTACGCCGAGGAGGAACTGCTCTCCACCGAGCCGGTGACCGTTATCCTCTCCGAGATGGGTTGGGTGCGCGCCGCCAAGGGGCACGAGATCGAGGCGAAGGAACTGTCCTATCGCTCGGGCGACGGCTTCCTGCAGATGGCCCGTGGGCGCAGCAATGAGAATCTGGTGTTCGTCGACAGCACTGGGCGCGCCTACTCGCTTCCGGCTCACAGCCTCCCCTCAGCGCGTGGCAACGGCGAGCCGCTCAGCGGTCGCCTGAGTCCACCTTCCGGCGCGAGTTTCTGCGGTCTGCTGATGGGCGAGTCCAATGCAGCGGTGCTGCTGGCATCGACGGCAGGTTACGGTTTCCTGGCGCGCCTCGGCGATCTCGTCAGCAAGAACCGTACTGGCAAGGCGGTACTGACGCTGTCGAAAGGTGCAGCCGTCGTGACTCCGGTGATGGTTGCGGATCCGGAAACGGACCTGCTGGTGGCGGTGACCACCGCGGGCCGCATGCTGGTGTTCCCGGTTGCGGAGCTGCCGGAGCTCAGTCGCGGTAAGGGCAACAAGATCGTCAACATTCCGAAGAGTGCCTTCGAGTCAGGCGAAGAGTCTCTGCTCGCCGTCCGCAGCGTGTCGGCCGGCGGCGAGCTCATCGTGCACGCCGGACAGCGTTACCTGCGTCTGAAGCCTGCGGACCTTGAAGGCTATCTGGGCCAACGCGCGCGTCGTGGCAATCGTCTGCCACGGGGCTTTCAGCGGGTGGATCGCGTCGAGGTCGTCTGAGCCAG
>SKUB01000105.1 GCA_007122315.1 Pseudomonadales bacterium
CCATCGCCATCGCCATCGCCATCGCCATCGCGCTTCCGCGGAAGCGCGAGAACCTCCCCATCATCTTCTCTAAAGAAGCGGAACTCGTCGTCTTGCTGAGTGACCCGATAGTTGCCCTCGTGCAGGAGCCGGTGGTGGAATCTGCATAGACTAACGAGGTTATCAAGTCGCGTCTCGCCACCATCGGCCCAGTGGGTGATGTGATGGCCGTCAACGAAGCGGGTGTGGGTGCAACCCGGGAAGCGGCAGCCGCCGTCCCGGCGCTTCAATGCTCGTCGGATTGCCGGTGGAATCACCCGGGTCTTGCGGCCCACATTGAGTGGTTCGCCGCTGGAACCCTCCACGATGCCCACCACTGAGGCGTCGCAGCCCAGCCGTCGCAACGTGGCCCCTGCAGTGACGCTGCCGTCCTCGAAGCGTGGCGGATCGTCGTGCTTTACGGCCTCGCCATCGACGCCACCAATCCCGCAATCGCCATGGCGCAGCGCTTCCGCGGAAGCGTGCACGATGATGAGGAAGCGGTCGGCGGTGTTGCAGCCCTGTGTGGTGTCGGCAGTCGCCCATGGATCCGGAGAGACCCTCGGATCGGGTGCTGCAGCGAGGTAGCGCTCTGCGACCAGAGCCAGAGCATCGGCGCGCCTCGCCTGAGCCGGTTGGCGTGCAGGATCGACATCAGCTGGTGGCTGAACGGCAGCATTGGTGGCTGAACAGCCCTCGGATCCCTGAGCGAACAGCTCATCCGACGCCCGCTCGAGTGCCTGCAGCAGCAAGGCGCCGAGTTCCGCTGGCAGACGCCCCTCGAAGACCACCGAGCCATCGTCCGCGCTGTGGTAGTCGACGTAGCGATGCTTCCAGGCATCGAGTGCGGCACCGGCAGCGTTCAGGTGACTGCCTTGGCGACGGGCGCGGACGATGCGCACCACGTTCTCCGCGCTGGCGTTCCGTGCGAGATCAATCAGTTCGGTCTCGCTCTCCGGCTCGGCGATGCGGGTGATGGCGCGAACCTTGGAGTAGCTCAACTCGCCAGCCTGGAAGGCTGCTGTGATCTGCGGCAGATCGTCGAGCGCTCTAGCGATCCGAACCTTCTCCCGGGCCGTGACCAGATCGAATTCGCAGTGAATGGCCAGCCAATGGGCCAGATCAGCTTCCTCCCCCGGCCAGGGTTGGATCGCGTCGAGCTTGCGAAGACATTCGATCAGTTGGCGTTCATCGCTGCGCATGCGGCCACACAGCGACAGGATTTCTGCGGTGAGACTGGAGAAGGTTGTATCAGCTGCCTGATCCATGGCATGAACTCAATAACTGATCATATATACAGTATACGCGGCCGTGCGAACTTGGCAAGTCCAATCGATCACCGGTCCAGGTTGATCCGAGCCAGCGTATCGATGGCGCAGCTGCGGCAGTGCTGCCGATCCTCGTTGAGCCGCTCATGGATAGGGCGCACACGGTTCTGAACGTGCACTCGTCGATGACAATGCAGTGCGATGCATCACTGGACGGTGGTCAATCAGGTGTTTCGATCCGCGCCCCCGCGAAGGGGGCGACGTGGTTCTGCACATGGGGCTCGGTCATATTCTGGATACGCTGGAGCATCCGAACCAGAAACGGTATCCAGATCGGCGGATACATGTGATTGAAATGGAGGGGTATGCCTGTTTGGTGCCCTTCGTGGAGTCGGACGATGAAGTCTTTCTCAAGACAATCATTCCGAGCAGGAAAGCAACCAGGACTTATCTGGAAGGTTCTGAATGAGCAGGCTCAACAAAGAAGAGCAGGAGATCCTGGATGCATTCGATGCAGGCACCTTCACGCGGGCCCCTGACGCTGAAAACCAGCAAGGGAGACATCGACAGTATGCCGAGGCCATGTTCGGAAAGGACGCTCGCATCAATATCAGGCTGAACTCCAAGGACCTTCGCGGTCTCCAGAAGCGAGCCTTGGAGGAGGGCATTCCGTATCAGACTCTGATCGCCAGCATTCTTCATAAGTACCTGGAGGGCCGGCTGCGGGAAGAGCCTTGAAAGCGACAGCTCTGGCCAAAGGCTGAGCGCGAATCCGCTCTCAATCCCCCTTCGGCAGCACAGGCCGAAACGTCGGAAATTGCTCCAGCGCCAAGGCCCACTGATGCAGGTCCGCCACCGATTCGAACCCCTCCAGGGCAGCCAGCTGCTTCTGCGTCACCCCCATCAGCCCGAAGCTGCCGGCGGCATGCTCAGCCAGGGCCTGCTGCGGGGAAACCCAGACGCTGTGGACCGTCTCGGTGGTGTCGTGGATCCCCTCCTGATTCCGCGGTGCCTCGGCGATGAAAAAGCGGGTGTCGAAGCGCCGCGGCCGCCCCAGCGGCGTCACCCAGCGATTGAAGAAGTGGATGTGGTCGCAGGCGAGTTGCAGACTTTCCTCGCGGCAGAGATCGAGCAGATCGAGTTCGCCCCGATTGAGCGCATCCTGGTGGGCGCGAAAGCGAGTGGCGGTGGCGCCATCGCCGAAGTCCAGCATCTCGCCGTCTTCGGTGTAGGCCAGCAGCAGGCCGGACTCCTCGAAGGTCTCGCGGATCGCCGCGATCCAGTAGCCGCGCCACTCGTTGCCGAGTGCCGCCACCTGCCGCTGCTGCGCTTCGGTGGGGCCACAACGCCAGGGGTCCATGGCGTGCAGGTGGTCGTCGCTTTCCACCCTGCCGCCGGGAAACACATACATACCGCCGGCGAAGGCCGACTGGCTGCTCCGCCGCAGCATGAAAATCTCGATGCCGCCGGCGCTTTCCGTATCGCGGGCGATGATCACGGTCGCCGCAGGGCGGATGGGCTGAACGGGCTGTGACGTCATGCTGCGCTGCTTCCCCCGAAGGCTGATGAACAGAAGGCGGACGGACTATACCCGAACCCTCCGCCGGGCCGGTAAGCTGCTGTGAACGACCCCATCGGAGAGGAGAGCATCCATGCTGATCGACTCCAAGGCCGCCGGCATGGCGCCGGCCCAGCTCGCGCGCATCCGCAAACACCTCGAGACCCGCTATCTCGAGCCGGGCAAGATCGCTGGCTTCCTGCCGCTGATCTACCGCCGGGGTGCCGTGGCCTATTGCGAACCCATGGGGATGATGGACATCGAGCGCGGCAAGCCCATGGCCGAGGATACCCTGTTCCGGATCTACTCCATGAGCAAACCCATCACCTCGGTGGCGTTGATGATGCTCTACGAAGAGGGGCACTTTCAGCTCAACGATCCGGTCCATCGCTGGATTCCCGAGTGGCGCAATCTGCGCGTGTTCCGTGGGGGCAACTGGCCGAATTTCCTGACCGAGCCGTGCGAGCGGGCCATGACGGTGAAGGACCTGCTGACCCACATGTCGGGCCTGACCTACGACTTCATGCAGGCTTCGAACGTGGACCGTGCCTATCGCAAGCTCGACCTTCGCCTCGAGCGTGACGGCGGCACGCTGCGCGACATGGTGGAAAAACTGGCGAAGTTGCCACTGGAGTTCTCCCCCGGGGCGCGCTGGAACTACTCCTTCGCCACGGACATCTGCGGCTACCTGGTGGAGGTGATGAGCGGACAGCGCTTCGATGATTTTCTGCGCGAGCGGATTTTCCAACCGCTGGGGATGCAGGACACGTTCTTCTCGGTGCCGGCCGACAAACTCGACCGCTTCGCCGCCAACTATCAGCGCGGTGCTGATCGCCGCCTGACGCTGATCGACGACCCGCAGGACAGCGCGTTCGGGCGCGACAAGGCATTTCTGTCAGGTGGCGGTGGGTTGGTGTCGACAGCGGGTGACTACCTGCGCTTCTGCCGCATGCTGCTGGGCCGCGGGACACTCGAGGGCGCGCGCATCATCGGCCCCAAGACCCTGGAGTTGATGACCTGCAATCATCTCCCCAACGACGATGATCTGACGCGCTGGGCCATGGGGACGTTCAGCGAGACCACCTACGAAGGCTATGGCTTCGGTCTCGGCTTCTCGGTGAACCTGGGTCCGGGGCGCACGGCCACCGTGGGCTCGGCGGGCGAGATCGCCTGGGGCGGGGCCGCGAGCACCCTTTTCTGGGTGGATCCGAAGGAGGATCTGATCTGCATCCTGATGACTCAGTTCATGCCTTCAGGGACCTTCAACTTCCGGGGTCAGATGAAGGCCCTGGTGTATCCCGCTATCCAGGCCGGATGTGACGATGCGCACTAAACAGGTGCGCGAAAAGCCGTCTTGCGCTAACGTGGTGCGACGGGAGGGTCGTGATGCAGCCCCTGTCCGCGCCTTATAACTGACAGGTATCAGTGCTGGTGCGGCTCAGGCGTGGATGCCAGGCGTTGCATCGCTTTCGGCATGAATCTCGCAATCGTTTCGGCCGGCGCACGAAGCCCGGTCGGCTCAGTGTGGTTCTGAATTCGAAAGTGGAGAGATGCCCCATGGTGCTGCGCGCGAGTTGCCTGCTGTTGCTGGGCGCTGTCCTGAGTGTGGCGGCGCTTGCCGAGCAGCGCTGGGATTCGATCCGCGGCGCCATCGAGACCGCTCCGCCTCCCGGTCCGCACTGGTTCACGTTGCGCAATGGCCATACCGGCCACGTCATCGACGCCGCCACCGGTGAGTCCCAAGGCACCCTGACCCTGTCCCTGTTCTCACCGGCTTTGCGGCCCCATGTCGAGGCCGGCATGGTCTACACCTACGGCAGTTTCTACACCCGTACCTATTACGGTGACCGCACCGATGCGGTGATTTTCTTCGACCTTGAGACCATGGCGCCGGTGGACGAGGTGATCATTCCGCCGAAGGCGGCGGGCATCGGCCACAGCGGCATGATCGGCCTCATCGATCAGCGATTCGTCGGCGTCTGGAACATCACGCCGGGCATGTCCGTGAGTATCGTCGACGTCGAGTCGCGAACCTTCGTCGGCGAGATCAGTACGCCGGGCTGCGCCACCGTGTATCCCCAGGACCGGGGCTTTTTCATGATCTGCGGTGACGGCGCGCTGCAGTACGTGAGTCTGGATGAGAGCGGAGCGGAGAGCGGTCGCCTGCGCAGCCGTACCTTCTTCAGCGTCGAAGACGATCCCGTGTTCGACTACTCGGTGCCCACGGAGCACGGCTGGGTCTTCGTGTCCCTGGAAGGCATGGTTTTCGAGGCGCGCATCGAGGATGACGAGATCGTCATCGAGGAGCCCTGGTCGCTCCTGTCTGAGAAGGATCGTGCCGATGGCTGGCGGATCAGCGGTCGCCAACCCTTCGCCTACAACGCCGCCACCGGCATCTTCATGACTCTGATGCACCAGGGCGGTACCCAGGACAACTACAAAGAGCCGGGCACCGAGTTGTGGGCGTTCAACCTGCGTACCCAGCGGCGCGGCTACCGTACGGAGCTGGACAATCCTTCCCGCAACATCGCGTTGACCCGTGACGACGATCCCGTGGTGCTGATCGTGGGTACCGAGGAGCAGTCCGTGGATGTGCGTCAGGCACGCACGGGTCGCCTGCTGCGGACCATCGAGGAAGTGGGCGGCCTGGTGCAGGTGTTCTGATGGTGGATCCGGTCATCCAACAGATCCTGGCCCTGGCGCTGGCCCTGCTGTTCCTGCACGCGGCCTGGCACAAGTGGCGTAGCGGTTTGCGCTTCGAGGCTCAGCTTGCGGAATACCGCCTGCTGCCTGAGGCGTTGGTGCCGGCAGCAGCCCGCGTTTTGATGGCGCTTGAGTTCGCCGTGGCGCTGGCACTGGTGCTGCCGTTTCTGCGGCAACCGGCAGCGGCAGTAGCCGCACTGCTGCTGGCGGGCTACGCGCTGGCCATGGCCATCAACCTGTTCCGGGGCCGTCACCACATCGACTGTGGTTGCGGCGATACCCCCCAGCTGCTTTCGCCCTGGCTGGTGCTGCGCAACCTGGCGCTGATGGCGGGCGCGTTCGTGAGCGCGCTGCCGGCGTCCCCGAGGGCGCCTGCGACCATGGATCTGCTGCTGGGCATGCTGGCCTTGAGCGCGCTGATTCTCACCTGGCTGATGCTGGAGCAGTTGCTCGCCAACGCATCGCTTCTGCGTGAATGGAGGCAATCCCGTGATTGAGATCCTGACCGCGAGTCTGGTGCTGCTCTGGATCGTCGTGCTGGTGCTGGTGTTCGCCGTAGTCGCCCTGGCGCGACAGATCGGCCTGCTCCACGAGCGAGTCGCACCTGCCGGCGCACTGATGCACAGCACGGGACCGAAGGTGGGCGAACTCGCGCCACGGCTCGAGCTGGAGGACATCGACGGGCGGCCCTTCGCCGTCGGCGGCGAACGCAAGGCCGCGCAGCTCATCCTGTTCGTGTCGCCGACCTGTCCGATCTGCAAGACCCTGGTGCCGACGGCCAAATCGCTGGCGCGCAGCGAGCGCGGCCGGCTCGACCTCGCGTTCGGAAGCGATGGCGGCGAAGTCGAGGTTCATCGTCGCTACATCGAGGACATGGGCCTCGAGGCGCAGCCCTACATCGTGTCCCTGGAGCTGGGCATGAAGTTCGAAGTGGGCAAGTTGCCCTATGCGGTCCTGATCGGTGCGGACGGCGTGTTGCGCTCGAAGGGGCTGGTCAACAATCGGGAACATCTGGAGAGCCTGGTGGAGTCCATGGACAGCGGTTTCGCTTCCATCCAGGACTATCTGTACCAGGAAGAGCGGCTGGAGAAGGAAGCATCATGAGCGGTGACGACATGCTCAGCAGGTTGTTTGCGGGTGTGGACAAGTTGGCGACCGGTACGAGTCGGAAGCTGGCGCGGCACACATCGCGGCGCTCGTTCCTCGGCAGGGCGGGGGCGATCATGGCTGGCCTCGGAGCCTTCCCCATGCTGCCGGTGTACCGGGAGGCGCAGGCGGCCTCCGTGGTGGACGAGATGGGGGATCCCAACAGCTGCGAATACTGGCGCTACTGTGCGTTCAGCGGCTCCATCTGTGGCTGCTGTGGCGGCTCCGCCACCACCTGTCCGCCGGGCTCGGAAGTGGCGTCGGTGGCCTGGGTGGGCACCTGCCACAATCCGGCGGATGGCCGCGACTACCTGATTTCCTACAACGACTGCTGCGGCAAGAGTTCCTGTGGCCGCTGCCGCTGCAGCCGCTCCGAGGGTGAGAAGCCCGTGTATTTCCCATCCAAGGCGAATACGGTTCTGTGGTGCTTTGGGGCCAAGAGTCACGCCTATCACTGCACGCTCGGACTGGTGATCGGGCGCGCCGATTCCACGACCCTGGGTTGACGGAGGCTGCATGAGATCCGTGCTGATGGTTGCAGGGGCGCTGCTTGCAGCCGGCCTCTGCGCCGCTTCCCACGGCAATCCGCGTTTCGATTACCTGCTGCACTGCGGCGGCTGTCATCTGGAGGACGGACGCGGTGACCCGCCCGAAGTGCCTGATCTGCGTGTGGATCTGCCCTACATGATCGGGTTCGAAGAAGGTCGCGCCTATCTGGTGCAGGTCCCGGGATCGGCTCAGGCGCCCATCTCGGACGGGGCGCTGGCGGACGTGCTGAACTGGATCATCGACACCTACAACCCTGAGCTCGGTGGGGAGTTCGAGCGCTTCACCGCCGAGGAAGTGGAGCAGCACCGCGCCATACGGCTCCTCGATCCCAAGCGTGCCCGCGCGGCCCTCTGGAACGACTGACCCGGTTTCCTGGCCCCAGTACATTTGCGCCAGGGCGCCTGCGGCGCTTTAATCTGGTGCGTGTCAGGCAGGGAGAGGACGCCTCGGGCGGCGGAACGATGATCTACCGAATGCTGCGCCAGCGGATCACTCAAGGCCGGTTGATCCTGCGCGATGAAAACGGGGAGGAGCACCACTTCGGAGAAGGCCAGCCGGAAGCGTACATGACGCTCAACCAGCCGGGCGTTCTGCGTCGTATCGTGCGCTATCCTGCCCTCGAACTGGGTGAGTCCTACGTGGATGGCGACTGGGATACGCCCGATCCGGTGGCCCTGCTGAACGTGCTGCGGCGCAATTTCGCTTCCGAAGCGGGATCCATCTGGCTGCGCCGGCTGCAATCCGTCCTCAAGCTCGGCAACTCCCGGCGGCGCTCCCGCCGCAACGTCGCCGTCCACTATGATCTGGACGAACCGCTGTTCCGGGCCTTCCTCGACCGTGAAATGCACTACTCCTGTGCCTATTTCACCGATCCCGAGGTGTCCCTGGAGGCCGCGCAGGAGGCGAAGGCCGCGTTGATCGCGCGCAAGCTTTGCCTTCAGCCGGGTCAGCAGGTGCTCGATATCGGCTGCGGCTGGGGCAGCTTGGCCATGTATCTGGCCACGAATCATGGCGTTCGGGTGACCGGGTTGACGCTGTCGGCCGAGCAGCATCGGGTCGCGGTGGCCGAGGCGCGGCGTCGCGGTCTGTCGGATCAGGTCGAGTTCCTGCTCGAGGACTACCGGGAGCATCGCCGCAGCTATGACCGGGTCGTCAGTGTCGGCATGTTCGAGCATGTCGGCCGAGCAGCCTACGGTACGTTCTGCGACGTGGTCCGTGAGCGTCTCCAACCCGGTGGTGTGTGCCTGCTGCATACCATCGGGCGCCCGGGTCCGCCGGTGCACCTCACCAATCCCTGGATCGACCGTCACATCTTCCCCGGTGGCTACATCCCGAGCGCGTCGGAGGTGATCGGGCCCATCGAGAGCAGCGGGCTGGTGCTGTGTGACCTGGAAATCTGGCGCCGCCACTATGCGTACACGCTGCATCATTGGCAGCAGCGCTTTCAGTCACGCCGGGACGAGTTCGTTCGCAGCAAGGGCGAACGCTTCTGCCGGATCTGGGAGTTCTACCTCGCCGCCAGCGAGTCGGCATTCGATTCCGGAGAGCTCGAGGTCTTCCACTTTCAGCTCGGCCGCGACCAGGACGCTGTTCCGCTCACGCGTGACTACCTTTACCGGGACGTGGGCGAGGGCGCCTGGAGACGGTCGGAGCAAGCTCCGCAGCTGTCCGAGTCACGCACGGCCTCCTGAGACTTTTCCCTCGGGGGCACCCGGGGGTATCGTGTCCGGATCGAGGACTGGCAGGGAGTGTCTCAATGGTGGTGATCTGGGTGCTGGTGGCCGATGGGTCCCGTGCGCGATTGTTTCAGGCCGAGGGCGCACGCGGCGGACTGAAGGAACTCGATACCTGGGTGCACCCTGAATCACGGCTCAAGGAGCAGGAGCTCATCACGGACGCGCCGGGCCAGGACCGGGATCGTGGTGGTGCGGGGCGTCACGGCTTCAACGAGCATCAATCCGCCCATGATCACGAGATCGAGAGTTTCGCCAGGGAGATCGCCCACAACCTTGCTGTGGCGCTCAATGAGGACCGGTTCGGCCGCCTGCTGGTGTGTGCGCCGCCGCGATTTCTTGGGCTGCTGCGGGAGCAGCTCCCCGCCGGCGTGAAGCAGCGGATTCACCACGAGATCGGGAAGGATCTCACCGGGATCAGGGATCTGCGTGATCTGCGCAAGCGGCTGCCGGAATCCCTCTACAGCGAGCTCGATGGCGCATGACGGCGGCGCTGCGGCTGGGCCTGCTCGGTGCCATGGCCCTGCTGCTGAGTGCCTGTGCGGCCATCGAGCGGAGAACGGACGACCCGGTCGTCGTCGATGATCTGCGACTGTACGTCTTCGACTGTGGCCGCATCCGTCTGCGCAGCGTCAACCTGTTCGGACTCGCCGACAGTGACACGGAGGTGCGCGAACTGGCGGTACCTTGCTATCTGATCGAGCATGGCGCTGGCAGGCTGCTGTGGGAAGGTGGGTTGCCTTCCGAGCTGGCGGGCATCGATGGTTGGGTCGAGGATCGTGGCGGGCTGGCACAGCGCCTCGATCGCACCCTCATTGATCAGCTGGAGGTGCTTTCGCTGACGCCCGAGGACATCGACTGGGTCGCGTTCTCTCATTTTCACAATGACCATGTCGGAGCGGCGGCCGCTTTCGTCGGCTCGACGCTGCTCATTCAGCGGGCCGAGCAACTGGCCGCCTTCGGGCCCGAAGCCACGCAGTATTTTTTCGATCCGGACCTGTATGCAGCCCTGGCCGATGCGCCGCGCAGGGTACTCGACGGACGCCACGACGTGTTCGGAGACGGCCGGGTCGTCATCCTTCCGGCTCCGGGGCACACGCCGGGCCACCAGGTGCTCTTTCTCGATCTTGCGCACACCGGCCCCATCGTTCTCGGCGGCGATCTCTACCACTTTAGAGCCAGCCGGCGCCTGCGCGCGGTGCCGCAGTTCAATCATGACCGGGAGATGAGCCTGGCATCCATGGACCGCATCGAGGTGTTCCTCGAACAGCGCGGCGCCACGCTCTGGATCGAACACGACGCGGAGCTGTTCGACAGTCTGGACCTCGCGCCGGCCTTCTACGATTGAGTGCGCCCATGCACAGCCCGCAGCGTGTCTTGGGGCGTACTGATCACAGGCCAAGTACCGCGGTGGCGATGAGGAAATAGACGATCAGACCGCTGGCATCGACGATGGTCGTGACGAACGGCGCGCTGATCACGGCGGGATCGACTTTCACCATGCGCGCGAACAGCGGCATCAGCGAACCCACCAATGCGGCCATGGTGCACACGACCACCAGCGTCAGGCTGACCACCAATGCGATGCCCTCGCCGAAAATGGCCCAGACCACGAAGAACGCGACCACCGCCAGCGAAGTGCCGAGCAACAGGCCGACGCCGGCCTCACGCACTCCGACTCTGACGAGATCGCTGGTGCGGACGTCGTCCACCGCCAACGCCCGCACGATGGTGGTGGCCGACTGGGCACCGGCGTTGCCGCCGATGCCGATCAGCAGCGGAATGAACAGGGCGAGCGTGACGACCTGTTCCAGCGTCGCCTCGAATGCGGTGAGCACGTTCACCGTCAGGGTTGCGGCAATGGCCAGCATCGACAGCCAGATGATGCGGCTCTTCACGAGCTGAACACTGGTGACCGCGAAGTAGGGCTTGCCGAGGGGCTCGACGGCTGAGGTCCGGGCGATGTCCTCCGTCTCCTCGCGCTGGATGATATCCATGGCGTCATCGACGGTGACGATACCCACCAGGGTGTCGTCGTCCTCCAGCACCGGGACGGCGATGCTGTCGGCGGACTGGATGTAGCGGGCGACTTCCTCCTGGTCATCCCGGACCGAGAACGAATCCGACTTCAGGTACTCCAGATCCCGCACTTGGTCGGACATCTCCGCCATCACGAGGTCTTCGAGCTCGATGGCGCCGAGCAGGTGACCCTGGTCGTCCACGATGGGCAGGAAGTAGATGGTTTCGACGTCGTGGCCTTCCTTGCGCACGATGGACAGCGCTTCCGCCACCGTCATGTCCCCTTTCAGGGCAAGGAAGTTCGGGCTCATGATCCGCCCCGCGGACTCTGCGGGATAGTCGAGCAGCAGGGCGGTGGAGGTGCGGTCCTCTGGTTTCAGGATGGACAGGAAGGTCTGCACGGTGTCTTCGGGAAACTCCCCGAGCAGGCGTGCGCGGTCGTCGGGCTCGAGTTCCTCGAACAGGGCGAAAGCCTCACCGCTGTCCATGGCGGTGAGCAACTGGGCCTGAATGGCGGGCTCGAGGTAGTCGAAGATCTCGGCGGCGCGCTCGGGTGAGAGCCGGCCGAAGATCTCCTGGCGACGCTCGGATTCGATGTGGTCGAGCTCGGCGGCGATCGTGACCTCGTCGGTTTCCGACAGCCAGGTATCGAGCTCGATCTCCTCCTCAGGCGGTTCCGTGATGGTCTTCGACATGGCGACGTCCTGAATCAGCTGGCACGGAACCGTCGCCCAGCGCCGGTAAGACGCTGCTCCGCTGGACGCTTCCTGTCTGCCCACAGTCTACTTGGATCGCTCTCGAGAGCCAGCTTATACTCGGCAGCGGGACGCAAGGAATCGAGTAGCGTCCTTTATTTAGCCTCAGAATAGAGGCGATAAGCCGTGGGGAGTCATAAGAGATGAACAAGCGCGCGAAGTACGCCCATTTGGGTGTGCCGTCGGTGCTCGCCCTTGCGTGTCTGCAAGGACCTGCCGCGGTGGCCCAGCAACCCGCATCCCAGCCTCGTGCATCGTTGATCGAACAGATCGTGGTAACGGCAACCCGGCGGGAAACCACGCTCCAGGACACCGGCATCGCCGTATCGGCCTTCGATCAGTCCATGCTCGATGCCATGAACATCAATCAGATCACCGATGTTCAGTTAGCAGTGCCGAACCTGCACTTCACCAAAACCAATTTTTCCGGCAGCAGCCTGTCGATCCGCGGCATCGGCAACAACGTCATCGCCACCAGCGGTGATGGCGGCGTAGGTATCCATTTCAACGGTGCCTACCTGCAGAACTCGTCCATTTTCGAGTCTGAATTCTTCGACGTGGAGCGGGTCGAGATCCTGCGCGGCCCCCAGGGGACGCTGTACGGCCGCAACACCACCGGTGGCGCAGTCAACATCATCCCGGCCCGGGCCCACAGCGACGGCTTCGAGGCAGCCATCAACGCCGAGATCGGCAACTACTCGACCCGCAAGGCCAGCGGGATGGTGAACATTCCACTGAACGACCAGCTCGCACTGCGTTTCTCCGGCATGTTGCTCGACCGGGACGGCTTTGCCGAGAACACGTTCACCGGCAACGACATCGACGACCGGGATCTGTGGTCGTTCCGGATCGCTGCCAACTGGGAGCTCACCGACAGCACGGACGCCCAGCTCTACTGGCAGCGCTTCCGGGAAAGTGATCGTCGCATGCGCACGTCGAACCAGACCTGCGTCAAGGACACCCGCACCTTCCCGTTCAGCCTGGGTTGCCTGCCGAATCAGGATATCGAGAGCTTCGAGGTGCTGAGCTCGCAGGGGCAGCTCGGTGGC
>SKUB01000090.1 GCA_007122315.1 Pseudomonadales bacterium
CGGGGCCGTTCTCGGTGTAGCGGAACGTGGTGCCTGCGCGGGCAACGTGATCAAAGTAGGCCTTCAGCGTCGACGGCAGCGAAAAGTTGTACATGGGCAGGCCGAGCACCACCACGTTGGCAGCCATCAACTCATCGATCAGCTCATCCGCCTCGTCGGCGGCGGCAGCCTGCTCTGCAGTGCGTTCCTCCGGCTTGGCGAAGAAGCCCTGAAAGCGCTCCGCAGTGAGATGAGGCACCGGATGGGTTGCCAGGTCCCGGACCACGACGCGGCCGTCGGGATTCGCCTTGCGCCAGCGCGCCACGAAGCGCTCGGCGAGCTGGCTGGACTGGCCGGCGTCGCCGAAGATACTGGTCTTGATCTGCAGCAGGGTGGGCATGATCGAACTCCGTCAGGTGGGTACGGACAGCATTAGAGACCATTGCAATTCGATCAAAAAGCGGAATTCATTAGCATAAACAATCAAACGAATCGATCAGTTATGACCCGCATCACCCTTGATCAGTGGCAAGCCTTCATCGCGGTGGTGGACGCCGGCAGTTACGCGGCGGCTGCCGAGGTCGTACACAAGACCCAGTCTTCGGTCAGCTACGCGGTGCAGAAGATCGAGGGACAGCTCGACATCAAGCTGTTCGAGATACAGGGCCGTAAGGCCGTACTGACCCCGGCGGGAGCCATCCTCTGTCGCCGCGCCCGCCACCTGGTGGACGAAGCGCAGCGGGTCGAGCGGGCCGCGGGTCGACTCGCCGACGGCTGGGAAGCCGAGCTTCGGATCGCCGTGGAGATCGTGTTTCCCACCTGGCGGCTGCTGCAGTGCCTCGAAGCGTTCGCAGGGGACTGTCCGGAAACCCAGCTGGAGCTGCATGAGTCCGTCCTCGGCGGTACGGACGAGCTGCTGCTCAGCGGCGAAGTGGACCTGGCCGTCTGCACCCATGTGCCACCGGGCTTCCTCGGCGATCTCCTGATGCCCGTGAACTTCGTTGCGGTGGCCGCACCCGCGCATCCGCTGCTCCAGCTCGAACGCGAGATCACGCTGGAGGATCTGCGCCAGCATCGCCACCTGTTGATCCGGGACTCAGGCGCAAGCCGCAGCCGGACGGTGGCCTGGCAGGGCGCCCAGACCCGCTGGACCGTGAGCCACAAGGCGACGGCCATTCGCGCGGCCTGCATGGGGCTCGGATTCGCCTGGTACCCGGAGGAGGTGATACGGGAGGAACTGGCTTCCGGACAGCTCGTGCCGCTGCCGCTGGCCCAGGGCGCGCAACGCTCCGGCGCCCTGTATCTGGTGTTCGCCGATCCGGATGCGGCCGGACCCGGCGCCCTGCGGCTCGCGGAACTGATCCGCGAAGCCGCGCGTGCTTAAGGCCTCTGGCTCCTCCAGGAACGTTACAGCATGATGACGCGCACGCAGGGGAGAGCGTCATCATGATCAAACTCGGCACCACGGAGCGCAGCTATCCCTGGGGCGTGCTGCGCTCGACCCACGCCAGCAAGGTGAAGTTCGCATTGGCCGAGAAAGGGCTGCCCTGGGAGGTGGAACGCATCCGGCCCGGTGACCTCTGGCGCAAGCCGCCGGAGCTGCTCGCAAAGCACCCCTTGGGCAAGGTCCCCTGGGTCGAAGACGAAGGCCTGCTGCTCTGGGACTCCAGCGTGATCCTCGAGTACCTGGAGGACCGCTACCCGAAACCGTCGCTGCTACCGGCCGAGGCGAAGGCCCGCGCCGACGTGCGCATGGTCACCCGCTACGTGGACGAGGCGATCCTCGGCGGTGACCTGCCCGCGATCTGGATGCCCTGGTGGAGCAAGGAGGACGACCGCGACGAAGGTGCCATGGAGAATGGCCGCATCCGCTTGCGCCAACGCGCCCTGCCCTGGCTGGAAAGCCGGCTCGCCGACGGCCGCGAGTGGATCTGCGGCAAGCTGAGCATGGCCGATGCGGGTCTGGCTGCAATGGCCATGGTGCTGCAGGTGGATGACTTCGAGCTGGGCGAGTTCCCGGCGCTGGCGGCCTATCTGGAGCGCATCCGCAGCCGTCGCGCCTATCTGGCCATCAGTCCGAAAACCTCACTCGAAAACTCCATGCGCGCCTGACGCGTCACGCCCGAGCCCGGCGGCAGTCCGCGATCGCAACGCCGGGCTGCGCCCGACGTTTGCTCCCACTGACTGTACGCAGCTTCAGGTGCTGCGCTCGAACGAAGCGCCGCTGGATGCTCAGCCGGCCTTGTCTTTGAGGCTCGGCAGCTCGTAGCCGTCATCGGTGAGCTTCGCGCGCACGACCTTCTTGTCCATCTTGCCGGTGGACGTGAGCGGGATCGCATCGACGAACAGCACGTCGTCAGGCAACTGCCACTTGGCGAACTTCTCGCTGCAGTGGGCCAGCACCTGATCCTTGCTGAGCTCCGTACCTTCTTTCTTCACCACCAGCGCCACCGGGCGCTCGTCCCACTTCGGGTGCGGCTGCGCGACCACGCAGGCCTGAGCCACGCCCGGGATGGCGACGATGTGATTCTCGAGGTCCACCGAGGAGATCCACTCGCCGCCGGACTTGATCAGATCCTTGGAGCGGTCGGTGATGATCAGGTAGCCCTCGGGATCGATCTTCGCGACGTCGCCGGTGACCAGCCAGCCGTCGTGGAACTTCTCCGGCTGCGGATCCTTGTAGTACTCCGAGCAGATCCACGGCCCGCGAATCAGCAGCTCGCCAAAGGCCTTGCCGTCGTGAGGCAGCGGCTTCCACTCGTCGTCGAAGATCTCGAGTTCGAGCCCGGGCATCAGCAGACCCGCCTTGGCCTGATTCGCTGCGCGCTCGGCATCGGACATTTCGAGATGCTTGCGCTTGCCGGAGCGGCGGCTGATGGTCGCCAGCGGACTGGTCTCCGTCATGCCCCAGCCCTGGATCATCTCCACGCCGAGCTCGTCCCAGAACCACTGGATCAGCGACGGCGGCGGCGCCGAGCCGCCGCAGGTCATGCGCTTGAGATGAGACAGGTCGAACTTGCCTGGTGCGGCTTCGAGCACGGCGCGCACACCCTGCCAGATCGTCGGCACACCGGCGGACATGGACACCTTCTCGCTGGCCAACAGCTCCGTCAGCCGCTGCGGATCCATGAACCGGTGCGGATAAACCTGCTGCATGCCGAGCATGCAGGCCGCCCAGGGCAGGCCCCAGGCGTTGGCGTGGAACATCGGCACGATGCCGAGGACCGTGTCCATGGCGGACAGGCCCATGACGTCGGTCATGCAGATCGTCATCGTGTGCAGGTAGTTGGAGCGATGGGTGTACATCACCCCCTTGGGCTTGCCGGTGGTGCCGCTGGTGTAGCACAGGCCCAGCGGTGAGTTCTCGTCGATCTCCGGCCAGTCGTAGCGCTTCGGCTGCTCCTTGATGAAGTCCTCGTAGTCGATGGCATTCGGCAGGGAGGTCTTCCAGCCCTCGAGGCCCGGCTCCGTGGCGACGACGATGCGCTCCACCGTCGGCATCCGACCGGCGAGTTCCTCGAGCTTCGGCAGCAGGTCCGCATCGACGATGATGATGCGATCCTC
>SKUB01000280.1 GCA_007122315.1 Pseudomonadales bacterium
CCGAGTGGTTGAAGGCGCACGCCTGGAAAGTGTGTATACGGTAACCCCGTATCGAGGGTTCGAATCCCTCCCTCTCCGCCATACGATCGGGTCACCCTGACCGCATCGAAATCGCGCACCGGCTCACTTGCCGTGCGTCACGTCCAGCATCCGCCGCACCTTCGCCGCCAGATCCTGCTTTCGAAAAGGCTTGTTCAGCAGCTGCACACCGGGATCGAGGCGTCCCTGGTGAACGATCGCGTTCTCCGTGTACCCGGAGGTAAACAGCACGGGCAGCTTCGGGCGGATCAGACGTGCCGCGTCCGCCAGATCGCGCCCGCTCATGCCACCGGGCATCACCACGTCCGTGAACAGAAGGTCGAAGTCGGCGATCTGCCTCAGCACTTCGAGCCCCTCCGGCCCGTTCGCCGCGGAAACGACCCGATACCCGAGACTCTCGAGCTGGGCCACGGTGTGCTCACGAACCAGCTGGTCATCCTCCACGACCAGAATTCTCTCTCCGGCACCGCGCAGCGTCTTGCCACCGTCAACCCCGAGCGAAGCTTCATCCTTGCGCAGTGCCCGGGGCAGGTAGAGGCGCACCATCGTACCCTCACCGAGTTCCGAGTAGATGCGGACGTGCCCGCGCGACTGCTTGATGAAGCCATAGACCATGCTGAGCCCGAGCCCGCTGCCGCGACCCACTTCCTTGGTGGTGAAGAAGGGATCGAATGCCCGCTCGAGGGTGTCCCGGGTCATGCCGGTTCCGTCGTCGGAAACCGTCACCTGCACGTACTGACCAGGCACGACTTCGGAGTGCTGTGCGGCGTAACTCTCGTCCAGCCAGGCATTGCCGGTCTCGATCACCAGCTTACCGCCGCCCGGCATGGCATCGCGGGCATTGATGCACAGATTCAGCAGAGCATTCTCCAGCTGGCCCTCGTCCACCAACGCCTCCCAGACACCGGCCCCCTGGACCAGCTCGATCTCGACATGCTCGCCCAGCGTCCGTCGCAGCATCCGGTCCATGCCGGAGACGAGCCGATTGACTTCGACGTTGCGCGGATCGAGCGGCTGCTTGCGGGCGAAGGCCAGCAGCCGGCTGGTGAGTTCTGCGGCGCGCTCGGCCGCCGTCTGGATCATGGACGCCAGGTCCTGGAGGTCCCGATCCTTGTGCAACTCCTCCACCAGCAGGTCCGAGTTGCCCAGCATGATCGTCAGCAGGTTGTTGAAGTCGTGGGCAATGCCGCCCGTCAGCTGACCCACCGACTCCAGGCGCTGAGCCTGGTTGAGCTGCTCCTCCAGCAGAATCTGCTCACTGATGTCCGTGTTGATGGCCATGACGGCGCCGCTGCCGTCGGGACCGAGTGGCGAGGCATCCGGTTCCACACGCACCCAATGGCCTTCCACAGTGAGCAGAGACCCGTCGGCCCTGCGCTGCGACAGGCGGCCGCGCCAATCCCCCCGCGACCGCGCTGACGTCAATGCGTGCCCATAGGCTTCGGCATCGCCACCGAGTACGCTTTCGAGCGTCTGCCCCATGACATCGGCGGCAGACCAGCCGTAAATGCGCTCGGCGCTGCGGTTCCAGAACTGAATGCGATCGGCACCGTCGAACAGTACGATCGCGTCACGCGCCTGATCCAGAAGTGCGGCGTGCCGCGCCAGTACCCGCTCAGCTTCGCGGCGTTCGGTCACATCGCTCATGCCGCCGACAAACCGCACGGGCTCCCCGCCGCCATCGGCAATCAACACACCGCGGTCGTCTACTTCCCGGTAACGTCCGTCCGCATGCCGGAACCGGTAATGGTCCCGCCACACGTGCTGCCGAGTGCGCACAGCCTCCCGCATCCCCGCCGGCACCCGATCCCGATCGTCCGGGTGCAGGCGATCGATCCAGACCTGCGTACTGGTTTCCTGGTCTCCTTCGGGATGCCCGAACACCTCGCTGAGCCCTTGGCTCCACCAGATGCGACCCGCAGTGATATCCCAATCCCAGACCACATCGGTCGCCGCCTGAGTCACCGCCCGAAACCGGGCTTCCTGATGTTCGAGGTCTTCGCGGGCCCGAACCTGGTCGCTGACATCGCGGAAGTAGATCGCAATGCCGCCGTCATCGGAGGGATAGGTGCTCACCTCGAGGATTTCATTCCGGAACTTCGAGGCATACTCGAAGCGACGGGGCTCGCGGCTGTGCATGACCTGCCACAGCCCTTCCTCCAGCGCCGTACCGCGGAGCGTGGGAAAGACCTCCCATATGACCTGGCCGAGCACGTCGCTGAGCGAGCGTTGAAGGAACTCCAGCGCGCGCTGATTGAGAAACGTGTAGCGCCACTCGTGATCCAGTGCGACGAAACGGTCACTGATGCTGTTCAGCGTCACCTGCAGCTGATTGGCCAGTCGCAAGGCCTGATCCTCGGCCAGAACGCGGTCGTGAATATCGATCCCGGACCCGTACCACTTCAGAATCCGGCCGTCCTCGCCTCGCACCGGTGCCGCACTCATCCGGACCCAGCGTCGCTCGCCGTCAGCGGTGAGGATCTGATACTCCACCGAGTAAGGGCTGCCCTCTCGCACCGCCCGCTCCCACTCCCGGCGAGCACGCGGACGGTCTTCCGGCGCGATGGTCTCCAGCCACTCGCCGGGATCGATATCCTCCCCGCGGTGACCGCTGATCTCTGAGAATCGGTCATTCGCGTAATCGACGCGGCCGTCCGCATCCGCAGTCCAGATCAGCATCGGCAAGGCGCTGGCGATCCGCTGGAACCGGTTCTCGCTCATGGCCAAAGCCACCTCGGCGCCCTTTTCCCGGGAAATGTCCTGCAAAGCACCCTGCATGTGCGTGATACGCCCCTCGGCGTCCCGCACGGCCTCACCTGTAGTGCGCACCCAGGTCCGCCGGCCTTTGGCGGTGATGATCTCGAACTCCTCGTCCACCGACTCGCCGCGCTGGGTACAGGCCGCGGCGCGCTCCTGGACGTGGGCTCGCCACTCAGGCGCGCAGTAAGCCATGGCCTGCGCTGCTGTCAGAGACTCTCCCGGAGGCAGGTCGTGGATCGCGAACACCTCGTCAGACCACTCCAGCTGCTGTGAGGCCACATCCAGACGCCAGCCGCCGACCCGGGCGACCTTGGTGACCACCTCGAACAGCTGCAGCGCCCGCTCGGCATGGGAGAAGTCCTCCGTGCTGCCGGCGCTGAGCAGCACAGGCGCAAGATCGTCCCCCACGAGCTCGCGGATGCGTTGCTGCGTCGCAGCGAGCGTCGCGAGCAGCGATTGAATCTCATCTGAGCGCGACATCAGGGACAGGACCCTGCGGGCCTGGAAGTCACAGTGACGGAATCAGAGATGAGCAAGGCGCGTTCGCACCTTGGAAGCGCGGGCAATTCGAGCATGGGCAACCATCTTCCTACGCGGGCAGCAAGGACATCCTGAAGACGGGAAACGACGCATCTCGCGTCCTCCGAGGGAGGATAGCCATTGCGCCCCTCGAGGCCAATGGCTTCGGAACCTCTGGCCGGGCGCGTTTCTCGAACGGGTTGAGGCGGCGTCGACCTTCTCCCACAATCCCCGTCCTGTTCCAATCCTCACACCGGGGTCTCCGTGCGCCGCGATCATCGCCCCTATCACATCAAGCGGCTCCGGCGCCGCCTCGAACATGCCTGGGTCAGGCATTTTCTCCGCCCCCAACTCGACGCTCTGGGTCCAGATTTCCTGTTCATGAAGCCCTGGAACATCCGTATCTACGGACCCAATATCCGCATCGGCAACCACGTCCATGTGGTGACGACACGGGATCGGCGAGTCAGCCTCTCGGTGTGGGAATATGACGGCCAGGAAGGTGCCATCGACATTGGTGACTACTGCCTGATCTGTCCGGCCGTCCGCCTCGACTCAGCCAGCGGCATCCACATCGGCAACAGCTGCATGCTCGCCGCCGGTGCCTACCTGACGGACGCGGACTGGCATGACCTCTACGATCGAACTCGACCTATCGGGAGCACGCGGCCCATCGTGCTCGAGGACAATGTCTGGATCGGTGATCGGGCCACCGTCTGCAAGGGCGTACGCATTGGTCGCAATGCCATCGTCGCCGCCAGCGCGGTGGTCACCCATGACGTGCCAGCCAACGCTGTAGTTGCAGGTAATCCGGCCAGGCAGGTCAAGATGCTCGACGATGCCGACCGCACTCTTGTGACCCGCGCCGAAATGTTCGCTGATGCCGAAGCCCATGCCCGGCGCTATGACGACATCGAGCGCTATCTGCTCGGCGGCAACACGACCCTTGGGTGGCTGCGGAGCCTGCTCTGGCCGCGAGCGGGAGACTGACGACCTCTCACTGGCGCGCTGTACGCATCATGATCGGCATCTCATCCCGGGTCGATCGGAACGGATTGATCTCGATTCCGCCGCGCCGAAGGTAGCGGGCGTGCACCGTCAGAGCGTCCGGTTCGCAGCGGCGCAGGATATCCATGAACATCCGCTCCACGGTCTCTTCATGGAACCCGGAGTGGTTGCGGAACGAAATGATATAGCGCAAAAGGTCCCCATGGTGGATCCCGCGCCCCGCATACTGAATGAAAACCGTTCCCCAGTCCGGCTGCCCGGTCACCGGACAGCAGCTTCGCAGCAGATGCGAGTACAGCGATTGCCGCACGCTGACGTCACCTTCGACACGCAGCAGTTCGGGGCGCACCTCATAATGTTCGACCTCGACATCGAGATGATCGAGACAGGTTCCCGGAGGGGGTCCGACACCCTCCGCCTCCAGCTGATCGAGACCGATCAGGCTGACCGTCACCGGCGCCCTGACCGCCAGCATCAGGTCCGACTCGAGCGTCCTGTGCACATCAGCCCGATGCGTGAACCTGGTCTGGTTGAATGAGCCCAGATAGAGCTTCAAGGACTTGGATTCGATGATGTGCGGCGAACTCGCTGGAACCTGCAGCAGCATCACGGCCATCTCGGGACGCCCCTTGCGGTTGATCCAGGAAAACTCGTAGGACGTCCAGCAGTCCATGCCATGAAACGGAAGGTCGTCCGGATCGATGCCAAGCGGTTCCCGGAGCGGGGAGCGCGGGATCGACTGCAGCAGCGAGGGCGTATACGTCGCCGTATAGATCGCGGGCTTGCCAAGGGCCAGGTCAGCGTAATCCATCGTCCATCTCACGGCAGCCTAAAATCAGGTTCGGGCGGGTGAATCGGCAGGTCAATGTGGCCGCGACGGCCGGTCCACGGCAAGCCCCGAGCGGACAGGGCTAAGCGCTCGGCCGAACGCTACCGGTCGTGATCAGGTACGCAGGCCGGTACCACGCTGCAGCAACCACAGCGACAGAAACCAGAACACGACCACGAACACGGCTACGGCAATGAAGGACAGCCCAACCGGCACATCGCCGCTGTAGCCAAAGAAGCCGTAACGGAAACTGGCCACGACGTAGACGATGGGATTGAAGTAGGACAGCGTCCGCCACACGTCGGGCAGGAGCTCCAGGGCATAGAAGACCCCGCCGAGATAGGTCAGCGGTGTGAGCACGAATGCTGGAATGATGGATATGTCGTCGAACTTGTCGGCGAACAGACCATTGATGAACCCGCCCAGCGAAAACAGGATCGCGGTCAAAAGCAGCATGCCCAGCGTGACGAACCAGTCGTGGATGCGGATTTCGATGAAGAACGCCGCCATTACCGTGACGATGGCGGCCACCGCGAGGCCCCTCGCGACGCCGCCCGCAATGAAGCCTCCCAGCAGTACGGAATTCGGCGTCGGCGAAACGAGGAGCGCCTCGATGCTGCGCTGGAACTTCGCCGAGAAGAACGACGCAGACACGTTGGCATAGGCGTTGGTGATCACGGACATCATGATGAGTCCGGGAACGATGAACTCCATGTAGTCGAAGCCCGCCATCTCCCCGATCCGGCGACCGATGATTGCGCCGAAGATCGCGAAGTACAACGCCATGCTGATGGCTGGGGGAATCAGTGTCTGCGGCCAGATGCGCAGGAAACGCCGGATCTCCTTGACGAGCAGGGTGCGGAAGGCGACGAAGTTGGCCTCGAAGACGGCACGTCGACCTTGTGGCAGCAGAATGTCATCCGGCGGCATGAACGAGCGTCTCCGTGCTGCCTTCGGATTGCGTCATCGCCACGAACAGCTGCTCGAGACGATTGCTCTTGTTGCGCAGACTGCGCACCCGGATGCCCGCCGCATCGAGGCGTGCGAACACATCGTTGAGGTTCTGACCCTTGTCGATGTCCACTTCGAGACACGCGGCTTCCGTACGTCGCGCCACGAACGGTTCGAGATTCGGCACTTCGCTCAAGGGGTCAGCCAGGTCAAGCACCAGGGTTTCGGTTCCCAACTGCTGCAGCAGTTCGCGCATGGACGTGTTCTCGACGATTTCACCATGGTCGATGATCGCGATGTTCCGGCACAGCGACTCCGCCTCCTCCAGATAATGCGTGGTGAGAATGATCGTGGTACCGGCCTCGTTCATCTCCCGCAGAAACGACCACATGGACCGCCGGATCTCGATGTCCACACCTGCGGTGGGCTCGTCCAGGATCAGCAGCCGCGGCTCGTGCACCAAAGCCCGCGCAATCATCAGGCGTCGCTTCATACCGCCGGACAGGTGCCGAGCCTGCTCGTTGCGCTTGTCCCACAACCCGAGTTTGCGCAAGTACTTCTCGGTCTGCCGGCGCGCCTGTGCGCCGCCCAGACCGTAGAAACCGGCCTGGGTTTCGACGATGTCGCCAACCCGCTCGAATATCGAGAAATTGAACTCCTGAGGGACGACCCCGATCATGCGCTTGGCCGCAGCGAACTGACGGTCGATGTCGAGTCCGAAGATGGCGACCTGGCCTGCGGACTTCACCACCAGCGAACAGATCACGCCGATGGTGGTGGACTTGCCTGCCCCGTTCGGACCGAGCAGGGCAAAGAAATCTCCCTGCTCGACGCGCAGATCGATACCCTTCAGCGCCTCGAAGCCGCCGGCATAGACTTTCTTCAGGCCCTCGATGGACAGGGCGGGTGCGGTGGACATGGATCGTCAACTCGAATAAGCGACCGAGACCGCCCGTCTCTCGGCGGACCGGGAGGTCCGCACGACCGGAAAGGGTCCCGCGGCAGGCCGGGGACTCTACCAGATCCCGTATCGGCCATGCCATCGAGTCCACAGCCGCCTGCCTGAAGCGACCGCCGGCCGCACGGCGTGCCGTTCACGAATCGCGACCCCCGTGATAGCGTGCAGCATCCGTCGCCACGACCTACTCCGACATGACCGATGCTTCGTATTCGTCCGACCTGCCGGACCGCCTCGCTCAAGCCTTGACTCTCTGCCGCACGCTGCACCGGGACTGTGTGCAGTACGCCGCCGCAGTGGGACCGAACGAGGATCTCGACCAGCTGCTCGCGGCATTCGATCGACTGCTGGAGATGATGGCGAACCTGTCCTCCGAATACGAACACCAGGGCAGACTGGTGCTGACGCGGATCCAAATGCAGGCACCCGAAGTCTGGACGCGCGTGGATCGGGAGCTGCTGTGGTTTTTCGGCGGTGACTGCCTGCACTACCTGTCTGATGAGGAGATCGCTGCGTTCCAGGCCCGCGAGGACCAGCTCTGACCAGCACGCCACCGAGCGTGATCTCAGGTGCTGGCGGGCGACGACTGGGGATCGACCCTGACCTCGACGCGGCCGTCCACGATGCGCAACGGGTAAGTCGGAATGCCCGTCCGTGCGGGAGCCGTCACAGCACGCCCATCCCGCACGTCGAAACGCGCACCGTGCAACGGGCACACGACGCAATGGCCGCGGATCCGGCCACCCTCGAGTCGCTCCGCCGCATGAGAGCACCGATTATGTAGGGCATAGAACCCGCCATCGACGTTGCAGACAAGAATCTCATGACCCTGGATCACGAACGCCTTGTTCCGGCCGGGAGCGATTGCAGCCGCGTCGATCAGCGGGACGTAACCTTCATCATCGGCACCGGACACTGAATCACCTCTCGAGTGACACCGCAGCGCATGGGTGGAGCTGTTCGCGGCAATCGCGCTAGGAAACTGCCGGCGGGGGATCCTCGATCAGTTCGCGATGGACGCAGACTGCAGCGGTTCCGGGGCGCACCGGTAGCCCCCGCGCCTCGAGGTGCGCACGGGTGAAAGCAGCCCCGAAGAGTAGAATCAGGGACGAATAGTTGACCCAAAGCAGCAGCACGGCAAGGGACCCGGCTGCGCCATAAGTCGACGCTGTGGCGGTATTGGCGAGGTAGAGGGCGATCAGAGAGCGACCCAGGGTGAACAGCGCTGCGGTGACCAGCGCACCGACCATGACATCGCGCCAGGCCAGCCTGACATCAGGCAGGATCTTGAACATGGCAGCAAACATGAGCGTCACCACGCCGAGGGACACCGTCAGCTCCAGGGCCACCGCCGCCGAACCGGGTACCGGGAGCCACTGGTCGGCAAACGCCATGATGGCGCGCAGCACGACGGAAAACAGCAGCGACACCAGGAGGACGAAGCCGATGGCGAGAACGATGCTCAGCGACAGTACCCGCGACTTGACGAACGCCCACATACTGTTTCGGGAAGGCCGCGGCGCCACATCCCAGATCTGATTCAGCGACTGCTGCAATTGCGCGAACACCGTGGTCGCGCCGACCACGGTGGCGAAGATGCCGATCAGGGCGGGCCAGATGCCACTCTGATCGATCTGTGAGTTGATGACCGCAGTCTCGACCATCTCCGCCGCTTCCGTGCCCAGCACGCCCTCGAGCTGCCCAAGCAGTTCACCCCGTGCAGCCCTTTCGCCGAGAAAGAACCCCACCACGGTGACGACGACGACCATGATCGGCGCAATCGAGAATACGGTGAAAAAGGCAAGCGCTGCCGCGTAGATGAACGCCTGACTTTCGAGCCAGTTCTTCGAGGCGGCGCCGAGAATGCCGAACCAATAGCGCAGTGGCTTGGGAAGCTTCTGATACGCATCCGCAAACATCTAGAGACGCGCCTCCACTGCGTCCAGAAATCCATGCATGTCCACCAGGGTCTCCTGATCCGGTTCGGTCGTCTTGCCCTTGAGATCTCCGGTGATGATGCCGGCGCCCACGGTATCGATGAGGGCTGACTTGAGCCGGCTCGAATAATCGAGCAGCTCATCGTTGCCATCACGCGTGCCGAGTACCTCCAGCGCATTCGCGAGCGCGTAGATCAACGCTGACGAATTGAAGTTGGCGACTTCGCCGTCACTCTCGAGATAGTCCATGTAGAGGTCATGGGCGGTGCCGTGAGGCGCCTCGAACAGCATCGTGCCGTTCTTGCTCTCGATGATGGAGCTCGCAGTCGCAAGGCTGCCGCCCAGCGCCGCGGAGATGTCCGAGAAAATATCGCCGTCGAGGTTCTGCGCCGGATACAGCGCATTCCGTGGCGGATCGGTGATCATCTTGATGAGCTGACTGGACGGTCGCATGATCATGAAAGAAGGTGGCGGCGTATCGGCCAGCGCCAGTTCGCGACGGACATCGGTAATGACGGTGCTGAAAACGTCGTCATACTCCATGTACTCGCGCTTGAGACCGAAGTAGACCTCCTTGCCCTTGCGGGAGGCATCCCGGAACACCTGGCTCACCCAGTCCTTGATGGCCTGTTTATCGTTGGACATGAGCAGGATCGGATCGCCCTTGCGCACCCGCCGCGCGTGCTTCTCGTCGCCGTCGACGACGACTTTGAGAATGCCGTCCTCCTGCGCTGGCATGTTGAAGCTGCCGTACTGATCGCCACCGCCGGCACTCATGCGCGACAGCGAGACGTGCGCCTTGCGACTCGGAATGCCGTGCTCCCTGAGTTCATTGACCAGCTTGTAGAGCTTGCGCCCGGTGGTGTTGTCCGGGACACCCCAGAGTGCGCGCAGCGGCGGATTGGCGAGAATGCGGGCGGCCTGGGCGTCGATCAACTCGTAGTGGTAGTGCAGCTCCAGGTCCTCGAACTGCTGCCGGAACTCTTCGCGGTAGATGGTCTCGATGGCAGCTCGCATCACGCCGTCGTAGCCCGGAATCACCGTGTCCTTGAGCCCGAGATAGACGTCGCGCTTCTCCTCGATGGCGCGCTGGAAGAAACCGCGTGCCCAGCTCCTTACGTCCTCGATGTCGTTGGTCGCCAGCAACCAGGGGTCGCCCTTGTTCACCTCGCGGCGGTGCAGCTCCACCGGATCACCGCTGCCGCCAACGAAGACCAGCTTGATGACCCCGGTGGCCTTGGACAGCTCGCTGTAGCTGTCCTTGATGCCACCGTCCTCCATGGTGTCGACTTGGATGTCCCGGTCGATCCAGTCCGGCCGGCGCACGAGCAAATTGTGGAAGCGGATGTCCTCGCGCGTGATGTTGCCGCCGATGCCCTTGCGAATGGCACCGTTGGGCGAGGCCGTGGCGAGCTTGTGCAGCCGCGATACGTCCACATCAGGATGCTTCGCCAGCAGTTCGTCCAGCTGCTCGCGATTGACAGTGATGCCGGCGTTCTTTACGCCGACCCCGTGCGTTCGCAGGGCCTCGATGGCATCGCTGATGACCTGGCCGTTGGAGAGCAGGCGCTGCTCCGCTGACAGGTCGATCTCCACCAGTTCCATGTCCAGCCTCGAGATAACGAAACGCTCGAGGATGCATTCGAACGCGATCTGCGCCATTTCATCGCCGTGCAGGACGACCAGCGGTCGCTCCACCTTGATCTTGCCGCTCATCGATACCTCTGGGTCGTCCTTCTCGGTCCCAGTCTACCCTCCCTCTGCGGCAGGCATCATCTCCACACCGCGATCTACGAACCTATGATCATATCCGGCGGCGGACGCCGGAGGCCGGATGGCGCTCCAGCCGCAAGGCCTCGTCACCACGCCACCCGCCACACTTCGCCTTGATCAAGCCACTTGACGTAGTCGACCGCAGTGCCGTTCCAGTGATACGCGAGGTGGGCTCCTTGGGTCGGGATGGGAATGACATCAGGCCAGAAGGCAGCAATGCAGTACCCGCCTTGATAACGCACGCTAGGCCATGTGATCCCATTCGATCCCGCCGCGCGACGCTGCGCGCCGAACGCCTGGGAGGCACCGTAGTCCTCAGGGTCCAGCAGCGCAGTCATGCCGGCGACATCGTCCATGTCCGCATCCACCGAACCGATCAGTTCCCGGAACTGAGAGGTCCAGCCCGGGGCCTCGCTGGTTGCGCGCATGAACTTCGCGTGGTGGTAGATTGTCTCGGCGATCGCCACTTCGCTGCTGTCCCCGGCGTAGTAAATACCGAAGCTGCCATCCGAGAAGCGTCCCGGGCGGTGCCGCGAGCAATGTACGAAGGGCGCCATGACCCAGCTTGCACCTGGCCCTGTCACGCGCCGCGCCACCGGCACCTGCGCCAGATCACCGATGCTCTGGCGAACGCGGGGATTGAACTTCGCCTCCGCGGAGGCCAGCGCCTCCCAATCCGTCGGGTCGGCAATGTCTTCGAAGAGATCGATGGGTGGATGAATCGAGCGGATGATCCGGACGCTGCGCGACCAGACCACCCGGCGAGCCGGTGCCGTCACCAAGCGCTGCGCTCGGCGTCCAGATAGGCGCGCACATCGATCAGATCAGTGATCTCGCCGCGCATCATGATGTCGAGCGCACTGTGTCCCTCGAAGGCAGCGTTGGGTTTGCGGATCCAGGCATAACCGCGGGCGGGCTCGCTGAAGAGGTAGCGCAACCCTTTGTGGATACCCATCAAAATGGCCATGCGGGCCCGCAGATCCCGATCGATGCGGCCGATATCCCCCGCCTTCCAGCGCGCCCAGGTACGCTGCGCCATGTCGCCGAGCAGGGTACGGGCCTCCACGTCACTGAGCTGCCAGGCGCGGAAGAGCTTCACTGTCGCCCGCGCGAGTGCTGCAGCCTCCTCATCCGTAATGGCAGGAAGATCTGGACGCGCCGTCTTGGATTGGACCGTAGCAAACTGCATAGATGCCTCCTTTGGCATCAATATATCTATATCGTGCCAAAAGGCAAATTCGGTGCGCCGGTGGCGCGAAATGGACCCCACCGGCTCGGCAGCTTGAACCCTGCATAGCCATCGGGCCATACACGACAGGCGCATCGGTGCACCTTTCTTTCGCCGTCAGTCTTCACTTTTCCAGCCTTGGCCTTAAACTGTACATACAAACAGCTCACAGGTGTGCAGCCATGGATCAGGCGCCTGCCGACACCTTCGAATCTCTCTCCGAAGCCATTGTGGCCCTCTGCGGCCGCATCCACGGCGCCGAGTACCGCCTCATCGAGCTGATCCGCCGTCTGGAGGCGTTGAAGCCCTGGAATCGTGAACGTCCGGACTGTGCCCATTGGCTGAATTTCACCTGCGGCATGGACCTGGTTACCGCCTGGGAGAAGGTCCGGATTGCCCATGCGCTGGATGACCTGCCGCAGATCACGGACGCGTTTCGGGAAGGCGAGCTCAGCTACTCCAAGGTCCGGGCCATCACCCGCATCGCCACCTGGGATACGGAAGACGAACTCATCGAACTTGCCCAGGCCACCACCGCGGAGCATGTGGCGAAGCTGGTGCGGGCCAGGCGGCAGGCCGACCAACTGTCTGCGCCAGGGGCAGCTCTGAATGCCTGGACCCACCGCGACCTGGACTATCGATCAGGCCGAACCCTGGCGGGCCTTCTGCGACCGGGTTCCCGACGAAGCGGTTCCAGAGAAACAGCAGGCGCCCACCGCGATCGCGACGCCGGCCTTCGGCCGACATC
>SKUB01000049.1 GCA_007122315.1 Pseudomonadales bacterium
CCACGAGACCCTGCGGATTACGATGGCCGTAGGTCCAGATGACGTCCATGGCGGCGGGGTCGTCGATGAATGGATTGTCGGCGGGAGCGCTGCCGTCAGTGTGGATGCGGATGGTCTTGCCTCGGGTATTGTCCAAGCGCTGCGGGTCCTCCCTGTAGTTGAACCCGTCACCGGTGGTGACCAGGAGGGTTCCATCGGGAAGGAAGGCAAGCCGACCGCCGTAGTGTGCCGCCGTACTCTGCTTCGGCGTGCCGCTGAAGATCACCTCGAGATCCTCGATACCGTTCTCCGTGAGACGTGCGCGGGCCACTCGAGGCGTGTTGGCCTGGGCACTTCCATGCGCGTAGCTCAGATAGACCACGCCGGTGTCGGCGAAGTCGGGTGCGGGCAGGGCGTCGAACAGCCCGGCCTGGCTGCGGGCGAATACCGGCGGGACGCCAGGAATAGGCGACGAGAGCTCGCCGGTCGCAGACAGGCGTCGCAGCTCGCCGCCGCGCTGGGTGACCAGGGCGTCGCCGTCCGGGAGAAAGCCGATGCTCCAGGGGTAGGCAATGTCTTCGACGACGGTCTCGATGAGGTAGTCATTAGCTCCGGCACGGGCGCAGAGCAACAGGACGAACAGCGTCAGCAGGATGGCGGTACGGCGCATGACCAGGGCTGGCATAGGTTCTTCCTCGACGATGGGGCTTCACGTGCTGCCCGGAAACGGTCACCATGCAGGCGTGCGGCGCGCTCATGGGAGGGCGCGCTGCCGTATCTGAAGGGCAGGGCGACGGCATGATTCTACGCGTCATTCTCGCATTTCTCGCCGCCGTGGTGGTGAGTGCAGCGCTCGCCGCTGCAGCGTCCACCCAATTCGTCCTGGCCGAGTTGGCGCGTCTGGATGTCGCATTCACGTTCGGTGACCGGGTGGCGATGACGCTGCATGACATCTTCGGCATGGCGTCGCTGTACCTGCCCATATTCGGCGTGGGCCTGCTGATTGCCTTCAGTGTGGCGGCGCTTGTGATCCGCTTCCTGCTGCCGGGCTGGGGCGTGCTCGGATTCACGCTTGCGGGCTTTACCGCGGTGCTGGCCATCATGGGGATCGCCATGCTCATGTTCGGCTTGATGCCTGTGGCCGGCGCACGCTCACTGGGAGGCATGGCAGCTCAGGGTGTCGCCGGCGCTGCCGGCGGCTATCTGTTCGCGCGACTGGTCGTTAGGCACCCTGCAGCCCGCAGATCCGTCGAGACCAATCCCCTCGTTGGTCAGGGGACCTGATCGATGCGTGAGAATCGCGTGCTGCGCCAATGGCGGTCAGGCGAAGCCACCGTGGGTGGTTGGCTCGCCATCGGTCACCCGTATACGGCCGAACTCATGGGTGCGCTGGGTTTCGATTGGCTCTGCGTCGACCTGCAGCACGGTCAGATCGGTTTCGATGACCTCCACAGCATGCTCCCGGCCATCAGTGCCACGTCTGCGGTGCCGCTGGTCAGAGTGCCTTGGAATACCCCTGACGCCATCATGAAGGCGCTTGACGCCGGCGCCTATGGCGTCATCGTACCGATGGTCAACAGCGCAGAAGAGGCGCGGGCAGCGGTCGCAGCCGTCCGTTATCCGCCCGATGGCATACGCTCGTTCGGTCCGATCCGTGCCGCGCTCTACGGCGGTTCAGGCTACGCCAGGGAAGCCAACCGGGAAATGGCGTGCATCGTGATGATCGAGACCGCGGAGGCGCTGGCAGCCATCGAAGACATTCTCGCAGTGCCCGGTATCGACGCTGTCTACGTGGGGCCGTCCGATCTCGGCCTGTCCCGCGGACGATCGCCGAAGGGCGACGACGATGATCCGGCGCATCTTGCGGATGTTGAACGCATCCTCGCTGCGTGCAAACGCCACGGCGTGGCTGCGGGCATCCACTGCGGCAGCCTGGCCTTCGCTCGCCGCTGGCTCGATGCCGGTTTTGTCATGGTCACGCTGGGTGCCGACAGCGGCTTCCTCGCCCGCGCGGCTACAGCCGATCTCTCCGCATTACGCAGCTGAAGGCACCCATTCGTCATCATCCGGACCGGATGACACCTTCCCCACTCAGCCGGGCACGGGTAGCGTCATCGAACCCGAGTTCCTCGAGGATCTCGTCACTGTGCTCTCCGAGCCGCGCAGCGTAGCCCGGGGCACGTTTCTCGGCACCGTCGATCCAGAGCGGACTCGAGATCGTATGCTCCCAGCCCGGTCGCGGTTCCGCCACGGGTGTCAGCACGTCCGCCGCCAGCGCCTGCCTATCCTCGGTCAGGTCATCGAGGGTCGTGAGCATGGCGGCCGGTATGTCAGCAGCATCGAGGCGTCCTCGAACGTCTCTCGCCGTCAGGCCGAGGAACAGTTCGCTGAGCAACAGGTGCAGCGCTGGAGCGTTCTCCCGCCGTGCCGCGAGGGTGGCGAAGCGGGGATCCTCGCCAAGATGCGGGGCTTCAAGGGCCTTGACGAGACGCGGCCACTCCCGGTCTTCGTTCAAGAGTGTCAGCTGCAGCCAGCGTTCGTCGGCGGTTTCGTACTGAGTGGCAAGCGCATTGGCCACTGCAGTTTCCGCCGTCCGCTCGGGCATGTCTGCGCCACACAGGCGCATGGAAGCGAGCATGCCATGAGACCAGATGCCGTTGGCGAACAGGGATGTGGTGACACGGCGCCCGCGACCACTGCGTTCGCGTGCCCACAGGGCGGTCATGATGGCGCCGAACAGAGTCATGGCCGTGGCGTGATCACCCATGCCTGGTGCCGATGTGGCAGGTGGCCCGCCTGGTCGCCGCACCCAATCGGCGAGCCCGCTGCGGGACCACCAGGCAGTGGTGTCGTAGCCTGGCTGGTCGGCTTCAGGTCCCGACTCGCCATAGCCCGTGACCTGGGCGTAGACCAGGCGTGAATTGAGACTGCTGAGTCGCGGCCAGTCGATTCCGAGTCGGGCTGCCAGAGCAGGTCGGAAATTCGTGATCAGGACGTCTGCGCTTGCCACCAGCGCGTCGACGATAGGCCTCGACTCGGCGTGCTTGAGGTCGATGGCCAGGGAGCGCTTGTTGCGTCCGTCCAGAACCCAGAAGTAGTTGTGATCGCAGGGGGCCGCGTTGGGTCCTTCCCCGAGTTGCCTGAGCGGGTCGCCTGCGAAGGATTCGAGTTTGATCACTTCCGCGCCGAAGTCAGACATCACCGTCGCGGCGGCGGGGCCTGCGACCCACGTGCCGGCATCGATCACTCGGATACCTGCCAGCAGCGCTTCCTCGTCGGCCTGCTTTCGCTCAGTCACGTGGTACTCCTCGTTAAAGTGGGATCGAAGGCGACGTCCAGCGCTTCCGGAAGGGCGGCCAGGAAGGACTCGATGTCCTCTGGATGCATCACCGATGCAAGGAAACCACTTCCCGCTGGTGTGAGCAGGACGCGTTGTTCGAGCAAGTGGCGATGCAGCCGTGCCATCACCTCCGTTTCTGCCGGAGAGCGGTGATAGCTGCGATAGTCGAGGACGGGCCGATC
>SKUB01000329.1 GCA_007122315.1 Pseudomonadales bacterium
AGATCAAGCCTTCCGCTTCTTCCGCGGTGACGGCTTCGAGATCCGCGGTATGGCCGAGCAGCTCGAGCGGATCTATGCCGAGGCGGCACAGGAGGCGTTCGCGGACTGGCTGCGTGGGGTGCGGGTACCGACGGGGTACTCGTCACGGCCGATTACTGGGCGCGGGGCGACTGCCCCGCAGCCGCCGTGAATCGAATAGAACAGGTCTGATTCAAAAGAAGAGTCGAAGCGTCTGCTCTGCGTTGACACATCCTAAGCAGAGGAACGGACGCGGAAGATGCCGGCAGCCGGACCCTCGAGCCCCATGCGTTGTCCGTCGACCGTCACGCCCCGCTGCGCCAGCACCTCCTGCACGGTGAAACCGCTGGGCAGTTCCCAGGCCACCTGGCGCCCGGAGGGATTCAGCGCCACCAGCACGCGGTCGGAGCCGCTGCCCCGCAGATAGCACAGCGGATAGCCAGCCCCATCTCCGAGCACTTCGACCGGCGCCGTCGCCGCCAGCGGCTCGAGCGTCCGCCGCAGGCCGACCAACGTCCTTACCCAGTGCCAGAGCGACTCGGGATCGGCCCGCTGGGCCGCCACGTCGGGTCGGTCCGGCGCCGGGTCCAGGGGCAGATAGAACGTCTCCGGATCTGCGCTGGAGAAGCCCGCACCTGCCGATGCCTCCCACTGCATGGGTGTGCGGCTGCCCACGCGCTGGTAGGCGCCCTCCTTCGAGTCGATGTCTTCGAGAAAGCGCATACCGATCTCGTCGCCGTAGTAGACGAACGGGACCGCCTGCCAGGTCAGGAGGAACGCGAAGATGACCGCCAGGTCGTCCTCGTCCCGACCGCCCACCCGCGGCCGCTGGAAGTCGTGGTTCGCGCTCGGCAGACCGACGCAGCCACGGCCGGCGATGGCCTCCTGCTGCAGGCGGAAACTGTCGAGGAAGTGGCGGAAGTCACCCGTACCTGAACGATCGAAGTAACACTGCTCCACGCCGCTGCGAATGCGGGCGAACCCGCTGCCGTTGAAGAACAGCTCCGGATAGCCGGACGTACCGAAGTGGAGCATGAAGTCCACGTGAAAGCCGCCGCTCACCGCGCGAGCTGGATCGCCCCACTCGCTGATGAGCACCCGATCCGGCCAGTTCGCATCCAGCCACCCGCGCACCTCGCGCCACAGCGCGCGTACTGCAGTCTGCTGCGGATCCTGCTTCACCAGCGTGGCCGCGAGATCGACCCGGAACCCATCGACGCCGTGTTCGAACCAGAAGCCGAGCACTTCCTTCAGCCAGGCACGGTTCGCCATCGGCCCGGGCGCATCCGGCGGCTGCTGCCAGCTCCGGCGGCGCTCGTGAAAGCCGAAGTTCAGCGCCGGCTGATGGACGAAGAAGTTGACCGCGTAGGCCCCCATGCGGTCGCTGCTGCCGCTGATGAAGGTCACCTCCCCGTCCCGCGTGATCCATGGGTTGTCGGACCACACGAAGCGATCGCTCCACGGATTCGCATCCGGGCGCGCGGATGCCTGAAAGCCCGGATGATCGGCGGAGGTATGCCCCGCAACCAGATCCAGGCAGACCCGCATGCCGCGGGCATGCGCCTCGTGGCACAGACGCCGCACGTCCTCGTTGCTGCCATAACGGGGCGCCACTCGGAGATGGTCGCGCACGTCGTAGCCCGCATCGAGGAAGGGCGAATCGAAGATGGGATTCAGCCACAGCACGTTGCACCCCAGCGCGGCGATGTCGTCGAGGCGCCCGATCAGTCCGGGCAGATCGCCGATGCCGTCGCCATTGCTGTCGGCAAAGCTCTGGGGATAGATCTGATAGAACACCGCGGTGTCGAGCCAGGCAGGGGTCATATCAGCATCCGTCTAGAACCAGCTGCGTTGGGCACGACGGGGCAACCGTCGCCGCCGGTCCCGCAGCCGATCGTTGCGTACGAACACGAACGAGAGCACAAGGCCGGTCAGGAAGCCACCTGCGTGGGCCCAGAACGCGACGCCACCGCCCGAGGAACCGAGGGCCGGCAGGCCGGCCAGAATCTGCAGCAGGAACCAGTAGCCGAGCATGAAGATGGCCGGCACCGATACCGTAGTCACGAAGAAGCCGAAGATCACCAACATGTGTACCCGGGCGCGCGGAAACAGTCGGGCATACGCACCCATGACGCCGCCGATGGCACCGGAGGCGCCGACCATGGGGATCAGGCTGTCCGGGGCACTCGCGATCTGGGCCGCCGCAGCGCCAATCCCGCACAGCAGATAGAACACGACGAAGCGGATCGGCCCCATCACGTCCTCGACGTTGTCGCCGAAGATCCACAGGAACCAGAGATTGAACAGCAGATGCAGCCAGCCGCCATGCATGAACATGGAGCTGATCAGGGTGTGCGGGCTGGGCTCGCCGTCAAGAATGCAGCCGAGATCGCGGCCGACGGGGATGCGGGTTCCCGGCTCCGCGCCGCCGAGCAGCTCCCCCGGAATCAGGGCGTGATGGCAGATGGACTCCACCAGCGCCACCGGCATCCCGAAACCCTGCAGCGCGCCCCAGACAGCGACGTTGCCGGCGATGAAGAGAATCGTCACCAGAGGCCAGTGGACCGTGGGATTCTCGTCGCGTATGGGAATCAGGGTGCTCTACTCCCGATGCAGTCGCCGCAGATACGTCGTGACGTGCAGGCGCTCGAACGTCTGCGGATCCCAGGGTGTCCCGTCGAGGCGCCGCTGCCAGCGCGGTGCGATGACGTAGCAGCAGGCCGGCACCGCGACGCCCTCAGGCGTGACCACCGTGCGCACCACCCGACGGTACTCGTCGCCCTCGAAGCGGTCGAGGGCTGCCAGCGCTGAGCGCGGCAGACCCCGGTAGAGCTGGCCAGACACCTCCGCGCCGGAATCGGGCACGATGGCAGGGTAGACCGTGCCGCGAACCCCTTCGCGCCGGAAGCCGGCCAGGGTTGCTGGGACACCCGGCAGGTCGAGTCCCGAAACCGCCTTGAAGATGGCGGCGAACTGCAGCGTACCGTAGGCGAACAGATTACGGTTCACGGCGCGGCCTCGAATCCGATGCGCCTCCGCCAGTCACGCAGTTCGGGCAATTCGTCGAGCCGGGCGAGATCCGCCGGCTCGTCCACGTCCCATACCGGTGTCAGTTCAGCGGACGAGCAGCCGAGTGCATCGATGCGCCGCCGGGTCTCCGCCAGCACCTCGGGTCCGCCCCAGGGCATCGCCTCGAACAACGCAGGCAGGCGTCGTCCGACACCGATGAGGCCGTAACCGCCGTCCAGAGCCGGGGCGATGACCACGTCCCGGCCCTGCCGCAAAGCAGCGGCTGCTTCCCGCAGCATCAACGACGTCAGGGACGGCACATCGGAGCCCATCAGCAGCGGCAGCACACCGCGGGCGAGTGCGTCGCCGAATGCGGCGTCCATGCGGGCGCCGAGATCCGCGCCAGTCTGCACCGCCAGACGCGCGTCGATAACCCGCGCCAGCTCGCGGACTTCATCCGCAATGGGCTCGGCATCCATCCACACCTCCACTGCATCGAAATCCGCAGCACGCGCCGTGACCAGTGCATGCTCGAGCAGCAGCAGATACAGCCGGGCGGCCCCTTCGGCGCCCAAGGCAGGGATCAATCGGGTCTTGGCGCGCCCCGGGATCGGCGAGCGCGCGAACACCAGCACGTGGACCGGCGCACTCACCGCCCGCTCGAGGCGCGGTAGCGGTCGGCCAGCGCTTCAGGTGATGCCCCTAATGCATAGGCAAAACGCAGCCGCCACATGAGCAGGATGGTGCGCATCACGCCACGACGCTCCCAGTGCCGTGCGCTGGTGGTGATGCGCTTGAGCAGCACCAGCGGCGGGGAGAGTTCACGCAGACGAACCGACAGTTCCACGTCCTCCATCAGCGGCTGCTGCGGTACACCGCAGATGCACCCCAGCGCCCGGCGCAGGACGAAAATGCCCTGGTCCCCGGTCGCAATGCCGGACAGGCGGGAGCGGACGTTGATCGCCCGGGCCACCACCCGCAGCAGCGGATGGCGTCCGGTCAGGCGCAGCGAGAACCAGCCCCACAGGCGACCGGACTCCGCGAGACCCCAGGTGATGTGCTGATCCGACAGCGGATCGATGTCCGAATCCGCATGCAGCAGCCAAAGCGCCTCGCCGCTGCTGGCGTCGACGCCGGCCTGCAGCTGCCGCGCCCGTCCCCGCCCGGACTCGATCACGGTCACGCCTGCAGCGCGCGCGCGCGCCACGGTGTCATCCTCGCTGCCGCCGTCCACCACGATCACCTCTGCGCCCCGCGCGCGGGCACCGGCGAGCTGCTCGAGCAGGCGCGGCAGCGCCTCAGCCTCGTTCAGGGCCGGAATGATGATGGACAGCGATGGGACGTGCGGGGGCATGCGATACGAACCCGGATGGCGCCGGGCCGAGACCTTAGCAGATCCGGATACAGCTGCTGTACCATTCTCCGCACGCCCCGGTAGCTCAGCTGGATAGAGCAGCCCCCTCCTAAGGGGCAGGTCAAAGGTTCGAATCCTTTTCGGGGCACCAGATCACGACGATATATGCCGGAGACATGGTCAACACTTGCTTCGGCGCCCCCCCTAGCGCTGCAAGCGAAGAGGCTCAACGGCTGTTCCCTGTGGACAGCTCGAATGTCCCAACAGACGGTCGGATTCCCGCTTGACCACCTTGTAACATTCACAGGAACGCCGCTCGAGCTCGGGGCGATCGAGAATGGTGATGTGGCCACGCTTGTAGCGAATGATGCCGTCTTGAGCGAGCTTGCAGGCAGCTGCCGTGACGCCTTCCCGACGCACACCCAGCAGGTTCGCAATCAGCTCCTGGGTCATCTTGAGTTCGTTGCCCTGCACGCGATCCATCGACAGAAGCAACCAGCGACAGAGCTGCTGGTCGATGGAGTGGAAGCGGTTGCAGACTGCCGTCTGCGCCACCTGAGTGATCAGGGCTTGGCTATAGCGCAGCAACAAGTGATGCAACTCATCGTGACAGCAGAACTGGTCCTTCAGAAGCCTGTCCGGCAGCCGATACGCATGGCCCGCACTTTGCACAACCGCCCGGCTCGAGGTGCTCCGTCCACCCATGATCAGCGCGAAGCCGACGACACCCTCATTGCCCACCACCGCGATCTCTGTCGCGCGGCCGTCGGCCATCTCATTCTGCAACGCGACGATGGAGTCAGTGGGGAAGTAGATGTCTCTTATGACGACACCTGACTCATAGAGCGCTTGGCCAAGCGGCAGCTCGGTCAGCTTAAGGTGCGGGAAGATGAACTTCCTGACCGACGGGGAGAGGGCGTTGAGCAGCAGATTGTCTTCGTGCTGCGGCGGCTCCTCCCGTTTCTGGAGCTCTGCTACGGGCAACCGTTTTGAATGAGGCACAACAGTAATCCATGTCTGTTGGCATCTCAGTAGTTCACGAAACAGCTCTCAATTATGTTCGCCAGCACACATTACTGATAAAAAGCCTGCGCGCGTGTAGCTGTTCGCGGGTTTCAATGGGCTCACTCCGGCTGCGCGGCTGCGAACGGATAGCGGCGCCAGCGGCGCTGATGCCAGCTCCAGAACTGCGGCTGCGCCCGGATCTGATTCTCCATGCGTTGCGCCAGTTCGCGCACGGTGGCCTGCGGGTCGTCGCCGACCTCGCTTGGCGCAGCCACCTGGTACACCCAGTCCGGTTCGGCGGCGCGCAGTTCGACGGGGATGAACGGCGCGCCGGCCTTCGCGGCGAGGCGGACGATGCCGTCGGGCATGTGCACCTGCTTGCCGAGGAACACGACCGGGACACCTTCGGCTTGTTTGTTGCCCTGATCCATCAGCACGTACACCAGCATGCCCTTGCGCAGCGCCCGCAGGATGCCCAGGCTGCCGCCGGCAGGGTTGGCATAAGTGACGTGCAGGGGTGTGACGCCGATGCGCCGCATCACTTCACCGAGGTAACCCGGCGGCAGTTTGCGCGACTCGCGATAGACCACGGCCACCGGTAAACCCCGCGCCGCCAGCGCCCCGGCCATCAGCACGCCGTTGCCCATGTGCATGCCCAGCAGCACGGCACCCTCGCCGCTTTTCGCCTGTCGCGTCAGCTGCTCGACGCCCTCGATGCGGCAGCTTGCGAGCATCGCATCCACGGCCGGTCGCGACGAGTTCAGCGCCACGATCTCGAACACGGCCCGGTCGTTGACGCGGTAGGACTGCCGCAACGCGCGTCGCGCAGTGGCCGCAGAGCAGTTCAGCGCAACGGCCATGTCCCGGGCGAGTCGCCGCCGGGCTCGAATCTGAACCGCATAGTGAAGGCTGCCAAAGACTGAACCGATGGGCGCCAGACTGCGCCAGCTGACCATGAGTGCGAGCCGTGAGGCGGCCCACAGAAGAAGGAACGTCAGCCGGCGCATGCGGCCACGACAGTAGCGCACGCAGGTTTCGATCAGTCCCCGCTGGCGCGCGAGTTGTTTCGTGCGTGCGCCGGTGTCCACTAGCGGAATCCGTCGAAGCGCTCGGGCTGCACGTAGCGTTGCTTGCCCGTCAGCAGTTTGCGCTTGGTCCAGCCTGCCAGGAAGCAGAGCTCGACGTAGCGCTGCTGGGCACGGAAGTCCGGCGCGCCGGCTTCGACCATGCCGTCGATGAAGGCTGCCGATTCGAATCCAGGAAAGTGGATGCCGGCCTTGGCGATGCCCGTTCCGAGCAGCTGCTCCGCCTGGAAGCTCTCGATGTCGATGGCCTTCAGGCCGTCCGCGGCGACGATGAAATTCTTCACGACCGGATCGACGTAGTCGAAACCCAGCCAGACCGTCGTCGGCTCGAGTTCCTCGCCGCAGCGTGCAATCTCGACGACCCGCCCAGACGACAGCACGCCGGCGCGCTCCAGGAACCAGAGGTCATTCGCAAGCCGCGCATGCCAGGGCGTATCCGCAAGCGGAACGGATCGGGCACCACCGCGGTAGAGCTCCGCGTAAAAGTGCATGAGCAACTCGAGGTCTGCAGACGAGGCCGGATCCAACGGTCGCCCCTCGACGAACTCCACCCAGACCTCACGCTCATGGCAGAGAATCAGCCGCGGCACAGCGGAGCGGACCGCGACCTCGTGCAGAGTGCGTTCGACCTTCTCCGCCTGGTGGCTGTCACCGAACACGACACGCTTATAGCGATGTCCCCGATGATTGACGAAGTAGACGGCCTGCCCCTTGCTGACGCCGCCGAGAAAGAACGCGCGCAGCGCATAGAGCACTCTGCGGCCCAGCGAGTGGGCCGAGCGATGCCCCACCCTGCCGATCACGTTCCGGTCCGGCGTGGAATTGGAAACCCCGTGGAAAGCATGCTAAACCCTTGCGCCTTAAGTCGCTCGGCCGAGGTTAGGCGCGTCATGTCCCGCTGCCCACGCGTCACCGTGTTCATCCCCGTTCATAACCGCGAAGACTACATCACCACCGCCCTGGACAGCATTCTGAAGCAGGATTTCAGCGACTTCGAACTGCTCGTCGTCGACGACGGCTCCACCGACAGAACCGCTGACGTCGTCGCCGGCTACGGGGACGATCGCATCCGGCTGGAGCGCAACGGGACGAATCTCGGCATACCCGCCACCCGCAACCGGGGGCTGGCCCTTGCCCGTGGCGAGTACATCGCCCTGCTCGACAGCGACGACTTCGCCTATCCCTGGCGCCTGCGACGCCAGGTGGACTTTCTCGATCGCCATCCGCAGATCGTGCAGGTGGGTGCCTGGTGCAGCCTGATGGATGCCGACAGGAATCTGTTGCGTCGTGTTCGCCGGCACCCGACCCGGCCTGAGGATGTGGACGTCCATCTCCTGTTTCACTGTTCCCTGATCAACAGGACCATCATGGCGCGTACCGAGGTGCTGAAGGATTTCGGTTACGACGAAACGTTCGCCCGCTGCCAGGACTACGAACTTCACGGCCGGCTCGCTGAGCACCACAAGCTGGCGAACATGCCCGACATCCTCGTCTGCGGCCGCGAGCATGAAGGCCGGGTCACGCGCGGGACCAGGGATCTCGGCCGCGAGCGGAAGATGGCCATTCAGGGCCGGCTGCTGACCGCCCTCGGTCTCGACTTCGATGAGCAGGATCTGGCGCTGCACTATGGGCTGACGCAGAAACCCGACGCCGAGCGACCGCCTGCGGCGGAGCATCTCGAGTGGGCGGAGCAATGGCTGCACCGACTCATCGCAGCCAATCGCAAGGTCGGCCGCTATGAACGCGGCGCGATGAGCCGCGCCGTCGGACTGGCCTGGGCATCGAGCTGCTGGTTCGATCGCGCGTCGAAGGCTCCGGGCGGCTGGCTCCTCGATCTCGCGCGCAGCCCCCTGGGTCGGGGCATCCCAAGCGCGGTCCTGTCACGCTGGCTGCTGGCGGCTGCCCTGCCGGTGAACAGGACGTCTCTGGCACCCGCCTGACCCCAATCAGAATCGCAGCGCCACGTCGAAGGCCTCGGTGGCGATGAGAAACTGGCTGTTGACGCTGCGCACGAGGTTGGTCCGATAGGCCTGCCCTTTCGCGTCCAGCATGCGCAGCGTGGCCGCAATGGTGTCGATCTCACCCGGCCGCTCGGCGTCGTCGAAAATGATCAGGAACTCGGATTCCAGGCGCTGCTCGATGAACTGCAGGCAGCCCCAGCGGGAGCGGCGGCGGCTGGAGCGCGGGCCGTCGACGAGCAGCATGTTGAAGCGCCGGTCGGACGCCAGCACCGATGCGTCGTAGACCGGGCCCGTGAACCCCTGCACTTTCGCGTCGAGCAGCGGTGCATGCAGGACCTCGCCGCCCACCTGGCCCTGCACCCGCTGTTGCCAGCCCGCATCGTGTTCGAGGGTCGTGCAGACAAGAGGAAATCGCTGCGCGAGCCGGTCGAGCAGTTGCGTCGACTGACCTGCTCCGAGCTCCAGAATCTTCAGCTCCGGTAGTTCCTGGGCAGCCCGCAGCAGCAGATAAAGGTAGCTGTACGTGGCCGCGCTGCGCAGGGGATAAAACGGCGTGTCGCGGATGTCCAGGCGATCGAGTTCCCGGTGCACGATGCCCTGGAACACCACCTCTCTGCCCTGCAGCCATGCCGTCGGCGCCAGCAGGCGGGAACCCCGTTCCAGCAGAGGGTTGATGTTGCGTCGCAGCCACAATCGGGTACGGAGACCGGCGTGGGAGTCCTGTTTTGGCGTCAAATTGCGCTCCTCGGCGGGGCGGTTGCCAGGGACGACTCAGATCATCCCGGACGGTGGGGATTGCCGCGGATGAAAACACGTTCAGGTGCCGGCGTTCCATGAACCCACGCGAGCAGGCAGGGTCTGACTCCATATCCGGCACGCTGTTTGCTAACCTTATTCGGAAATCATTATGCGGAGCAGAGCGATGAGCACCATCTTCCGAAACGTCGGGCGACTGTTCGTGCCGGTCCTGGGCATCGGGCTGCTGCTGGGCAGCCTGGCCCACGCGGAGACCCCCGAAGCCATGGATGCCGAAGAGGCAGCAGCGGATCTCCCTGACCCGGAGGCCTGGGAGGATGGCCCGGATCGGGAAACGCTGGTGCGCTTTGCGCGCGCCTGGGGTCTCGTCAGCAGCGTCCTGCAGGAAGAGGAATCGGACAGGGATCCCCTGGACCAATCCCTGCGCGAACCCGATGGGCTGCCCGACGACCTGCGGCGGCAGGTCAGTCGTCACATCCGTCACAACGGGTTGGGTCAGGACGAGTGGTCCAATCTCATGGCGCGCATGGATCGCGACCCTGACTTCCGCAACCGGGTCGAGATGCTGGCCCTGCCCTACCAGACACCGACGAACTGAGGCCTGACCGCGCCTGCGCGCCAACCACGACCTGGTCCTGACTGCGTAGGCGTTCAGGTTTCGCCGCGAGGCGATTCCGCGGGTCGATCCAGCCAGCGGTACAGCGTGCTGCGCGTCACGCCCAGAATGGAGGCAGCCTGTTTCTTGTTGCCTCCCGTGTGGCTGAGCACATAGCGGGCATAACGCTGCTGCAGGTTTTCGAGGGTAGGCAGGTCACCGAAGGGCCCCACCCCTTCCGGCGTGCCAAGACCGTCGTCATCGGATCCGCGCAGGCGCGCCGGCAGATCCTCAGGTCGAATCTCATTGCCACGGCAGAACAGCACCGCACGCTCGATCACGTTGCGCAGTTCCCGCACGTTGCCGGGAAACGGGTAGCGCTGGATCAGCGCCAGCGCCGCGGCGGTGAACCCTTCCACCGGACGCTCCTGGCGGGCGGCGAACTCACGCAGGAAGCGACTGGCGAGCAGCTCCCGATCGTCGCCGCGCTCCCGCAGCGGCGGCACCTCGACGGCAAACGTCTCGAGCCGGAAGTAGAGATCCTCCCGCAGATCTCCGGCCTTGACCTGGGCGCGCACATCCCGGTTCGTCGCCGCCACGATCCGCACGTCCACCTCTTCCTCGCCGCTGGCACCCACGGGTCGAATCCGCCCCTCCTCCAGCACGCGCAGCAGTTTCGCCTGCAGATTGAGCGGCATCTCGCCGATCTCATCGAGCAGCAGCGTCCCGCCGTTGGCCTGACGGAAGAGACCTGAGTGGTTGTTGCGGGCACCGGTGAACGCACCGGCGACGTGGCCGAAGAACTCGCTCTCCATCAATTCACCCGGAATGCCCGCACAGTTCACGGCGACGAAGGGACGATCGGCACGTGGGCTGCCCTCGTGCAGGGCTCGCGCCACCAGCTCCTTGCCGGTCCCGCTTTCGCCGAGAACCAGCACCGCGCCGTCGCCCTGAGCGATGAGGTGGATCTGTTCGAACAGCCGCCGCATCCCCGGGCTCGCGCCGTACATGCCGTGAAAGGACTCTCCATCCTCCAGACTGCGATAACGCGTCAGTTCGTCACGCATGCGCCGATGTTCGAGCAGCCGCCGCACCGTCAGCAGAAAGTGATCCGGATCCAGCGGCTTGGTGAGAAAGTCGTCCGCACCGAGCTTGAGGGCCTCCACGGCATCGCGCACGCCGCCGAACGCCGTGATCACCAGGGACGCCGGCGCCGCCTCCTCGACGTCCGCCAGCGTCCGCAGCAATTCCTGACCACTGCCGTCCGGAAGGCGCAGATCGGTGATCAGCAGATCCACATGGTGACCGTTGAGCAGTTCCCTGGCGTGGCGCAGCGTCTCGCTCTCGAGTACCGACAGGCCCTCAGCTTCGAGTTCGTCCCGCAGCAGATCACGGACCCCTGCATCGTCCTCCACGATCAACACCTGCTCAGTCATGGGTCGGCTCCTCGGCTGAAGGCATGGCCGGGCGCGCGGCTGGCAGAACGAGTTCGAAGCGGGCCCCACCGAGCGCTTCATCCCGACCCGCGTAACGCGCAGAGGCCTCGTGCTCCAGCGCAACACTGCTGACGATGGCGAGGCCGAGGCCCGTGCCCCGGCCCGATACCTGCCGCGTAAAGAAGGGCTCGAAGACGCGTCCCGCATCCTCGTCGTCGACGCCGGGACCATCGTCGGCAATGGCCAGGACGTGTCCTCCGGCTGACGGTTTCAGGCTGGCGCGAACCCTGCTGCGGGCATGACGCAAACCGTTACGCAGCAGATTCGTCACGGCGATCTCCAGCCTCACCCGGTCGCCCAGGACGAAGATCGTCTCCTCCGGCGGCTCCCAGCACACGTTCACGTCCGCAGCTGCGGCCTCGTCCACCACTGCGCCCACCGCCGAGGTCACCACCGAACCGAGATCGAGCTGCCTGTGTTCGCGCTGAGTGCCGCGGCAGTACTCCAGCAGCTGGTCGACGATGCGCTTCAGCCGCCAGGTCTCCTGCTCGATCTGCTCGAGGTCGTGTTCGGTGTCCGCTTCCGGTTGCCGCCGGCGGATGCGTACGGAACGGCCCGAAATCACCGACAGCGGCGCACCGAGTTCGTGGGCGATGCCGGCGGCGACACGACCGATGGCGGCAATTTTTTCCGTTTCCTGCAGCCGTCCGAGCAGATGGATTTCACGACTGCGGCTCGCCTCCCGTTCCATCTCGGCCCGGTCCACCGCCTCGATCATGTGGTTGAATGCCTGCCCGAGGCTGCGGAATTCGCGCGGCCGACGCACCTCGATGCGGGCTGACCGGCTGCCCGCCGCAACGGCACTCATGCCGTCCAGCAGGCGCTCCAGCGGCCACTCGATCAGCCGCCGGTAGACGAAGAACAGCAGCACAGCGATGACTCCGAGCGTAGCCGCCCAGGCGACCCAGGAGCCGATGCGCAGGCGGTTGAGCGCGGCGTCGATCTCCGCCCGCTCACGGTTCACCTGCAGCAATCCGTTGATGCGGCCACCGTGGCCTGAAAGCGGCGTGAAGAACGTATAGACGTCCTGCTGTCCTACTTTGCGGTAGGTGCCGCCCTCGCGCCCGGTCTCGACCCGCACGGCCGCTTCCCGGCTCGTCCGTACCTGGGCGTCCGCGCGGCCAGCACGGGCGATCAGCAGACCGTCATGGTCGTAGACAGCCGCGCCGTAGACGCGACCGATGTCGAAGACGCCTTCCAGCGACTGCCGCACCATGAAGGCGTCGCCGCGCTCGATATGGCGGGAGATCAACGGCGCCAAGGCCCGGGCGATGAGCTCGATCTCACCCTGCAGGCGTTGCTCCAGGGACGACTCCGCCACGCGCACGATGGCGGTCATGACCAGGGCTGAAAACAACCCCACCGGCAGCAGCAGCATGGCCAGGCCGATGGTCCGGAGGCTCACCCCCGGCAAGCGGGCAGTCAGCATGCACCAAGCTCGATCGCCAGAGGCGATGTATTGAAATCAGGCATCATGCTCCGAAATGATACACAAGCGAGCCGGCATTCACGAATGCTCGCGCAGGAACGCCCGCACCCGATCCACTGCCGCAGCCGTTGCCGCGCCCTCCTTCCAGTTCTCGATCAGCTCTGCCCGGGGCGCCGCATGGGCGATGGCGTCAGAGATCGACGCCGGGTGATAGGGGTCGTCGCCCCGCAGCACCAGCATCGGCGTCTGCAGGGCAGCGACGCCGGCGCGATCGAGATTGAAGGTGAAATCGCCGCCGAACATGCGTTCCCGGAAGGCGCGCAGCGTCGCTGCCGGAACCGCTTCCGGCAGGCTCTCGGCCCAGCCATCGAAGAGTTCGAAGAAGATGTCGCGATTGGCGTCGGCCCCGATCGGCTGCAGCAGCACGCCGGATGCGATCCGCTCCGGCGCCCGCCGCATCAGCTCGAGACAGAAGGGGCCACCGATGCACATGCCGAGCACGTGACAACGCTCGATCCGCAGATGATCCAGCAGCGCAAGCTGATCGTCGGCATAGGTGTGCCAGCCATCCTCAGCCGTCACCGGGCCGGTGGATGCACCCGCATTGCGCTGATCCATGGCGATGACCTTGAAGTCATCAGCAAGCACCTGCCTCGGATCGAACGGCGCGCGCTCCCAGAGTGCCGCAGCCGAGCGCATGCCGCCCGGCGCCAGCAGCAGTACCGGACTGCCCTCGCCACGCACGTCATAATGGATCTTCACGTCGCCCTGCTCGAATACCGCCATGGCTACACCCCTCCGAGGTCCTGTTGTGATTGACGTCGGCAACCTATCACTGCCTCCGGCCGGCCGCGACCCACGCCAGGCGCCGTGGCAGAATGCCCGCGCCAGCGAATGAACCAGGAGCGCTCCATGACCTCAGACAGCCGCGCGCGAAGCGGGGCCACGACAACGGCAGGCACGCAGGCGGGCACCAGCGAGCTGGCCACCATCGAGATCGCCAAGGACTACCTCAACTTCTCAGCCGGACACTTCACGCTGTTCTCGGCCACCGACCGCGAGAATCTGCACGGCCACAACTGGCGGGTTGCCTGCGAAGTGACGACGCCGGTGGGCCCGGGCGGTCTGTGCTTCGACTACGCCCGACTCAAGCGGCTGCTCGAGGAGATCTGCGAGGAGCTCGACGAGAAGGTGCTGCTGCCAGGCAACAGCCCGTGGCTGCGAATCGAGCAGGGCGAGGACCTGCTGCTGGCGCACTACGCCGACGAACGCATTCCCTTCCTGCATCGCGACGTACTCGTTCTCGACATCCGCAACATCACGGTGGAGGAACTCGCCGGCTGGATCCTGGAGCGGGTACGCACCCATCCGAACCTTGCCGGCGAAGATATTCGTCGGCTCGTGATCCGGGTCTCATCGGGCACCAATCAATGGGCAGGCAGGGAGTGGCAGTCAGCATGAAGCAGGTCATCATCAGTGGCGCCAGCGCCGGCATCGGAGCGGCTACAGCCGCCGGATTTCTGGCGGCTGGCTGGGCGGTCACCAATGTCTCCCGACGCCCATGCCCGGTCGCGGGAGCGAACAGCATCGCCTGTGACTTCTCCGACCCACAAGCCGTTCAGCGCGCCTGCGGAGAACTCGAAGCCATTGCGCGCGCGGCCGCGCCGCTGCTCCTGATCCACAACGCCTCGCTGCTGCGCAACGATCGCTGCGGCGAAGTCCCGGACGCGGACTTCCGCGAGATCCTGCAGATCAACCTGGCCGCACCCAACGCCCTCAACAGCGCCCTGCTGCCCTTGATGAAGCCGGGTTCCGCCGTGATCTACGTCGGTTCGACTCTGGCCGAAAAGGCTGTACCCAACGCGTATTCCTATGTCACCACCAAGCACGCCACCATCGGCATGATGCGCGCCACCTGCCAGGATCTCGCCGGCCGTGACATCCATACGGCCTGCGTGTGCCCCGGGTTCACCGACACCGAAATGCTGCGAACTCACATCGGCACCGATCCGGAAACCGAACAGGCTGTGGCCTCCATGTCCGCATTCGGTCGTCTGATCACACCTGAGGAAATCGCCGAGACGATCATCTGGGCTGCATTGCACCCGGTGGTCAACGGTGCCGTGCTGCACGCCAATCTGGGCCAGCTCGAACGCTGAACCCCTCCCCAGAACAATTCGAGGATCCGCAAACATGACCGATGCCGATCTGACTGAGCGGCGCGAGCGCGTATTCATCGTGCTCGCGGGTACTTTCCTGTGCGCCATGACCCTGCTGAACGTGATCGGCATCACCCGATTCGTTCAGCTTGGCCCCATGGCGCTGGCAGTGGGCGTGTTGCCCTACCCCCTCACGTTCCTGTGTACGGATCTCATCAGCGAGCTCTATGGCCGCGCGCGCGCCAATTTCCTGGTCTGGACCGGGCTGGGCCTGAACTTCTTCATCCTCGGGACCATGTGGGTCGCTCAGGCCCTGCCCTCCGCGGACGCCCAGCCACCCTGGCAGGTACTCGCACTCGAGGAAGCGGTGACGTTACCCAACGGTGAGGTCGTGGTCGGCTCCATCGAATTCTTTCAGTTGCTTTACTACTGCACGTCCGGAGCTGTCTTCGCCTCCATGCTCGCCTACATCGCCGCCCAGTTCTGCGACGTCCAGCTGTTCCACTTCTGGAAGCGGCTGACCAAGGGGCGGCATCTGTGGCTGCGCAATAACTTTTCCACCCTCATCAGTCAGATGGTGGACTCTTTCATGGTCATTGCTGTAACCTTCGGCGCCGCCTTCCTGGCGGGAGATGTTGCCCTTGCCACGCTCTTCGTTCTGATGGGCAGCAACTACCTCTTCAAGATGAGCGTGGCCCTGGCGGATACGGGTCCGTTCTACCTGCTGACGCACTGGCTGCGTCGCTACCTCCGTCTCGAGGATCCCACCCTGGCCTACACGACCGGGTCGAAGGGGCAACAAGTGGGGTCCTGATCCAGCGCCATCCCGGCACTAAAGCTACGGGATCGTGTCTGAGTTGTTTCTACAAGGTTTCATATGGGCTCTTCTGCAGGTCAAACGCAGCAGAGCACTTGATTTATCGCTACACTAACGGAATGCTGGAGAAATGCTGGAGACACTAATGAGCCATGCTGAATGGTTCCTGCCGAGGTCCAGCCCCGAACCCGGCTCCAACTGGAAGGAGCGTTGTGTTGTGCATCAGCAAGTTACATGGCAAAGTGCAGGTTACTTCGCTGGTTTCATCACAAGGATATGACCGGTGAACCCAACGAAGCTCAGATCAACAGGGGATTCAGGACGCGTACTGCGGCCAATCGTGATGACAACGTATAACGAGTGCGTCGTGCAGATCCAACAGATGCTGCAGTCGGCGGTCGCTAAGGGTGAGGTGGTTGGCGAAGACGTGGATCTGATCGAGGAGCTCGGCCTGGCGTCCCTGGACGTCATGGAGCTCATCGAACAGCTCGAGGATGTCTTCGACATCTCGTTTCCCATCAACGAGCTGGGTGACGTCAGAACGATTTCCGATCTGGCACGTCGGGTCCAACAACTAACTGATCGGTGACCAATGAGTCTTCTGGAAAAGCTTGAGGCTGCCCAGCGCAGCCAGGATGTCCTCAAAGCCCTCGGCGTGAATGCCATCGGCGCGACCATCGACGTTGCCGGCTCGGCAACCGAAGGTGAGATCGCCGGCAACCGGGTCGTGCTGGCGGGCACCAACAACTATCTGGGTCTGACTTTCGATCAGGCCTGCGTCGATGCTGCGGTGGACGCGGTGCGAAGCCACGGGACCGGCACCACCGGCTCCCGGCTGGCGAACGGCACCTATGCCTGCCACGCAGCGCTGGAGGATGAGCTCAACGCCTTCCTCGGCGCCCGCTCATCCATCGTTTTCACCACCGGCTACGTCGCCAACGTGGGCACCATCTCCACGCTGGCCGGGCCCGGTGACGTGATCGTGTTGGACGCCGATTCCCACGCCAGCATCTATGAGGGCGCCAAGCTCTCCGGTGCCGAGGTATACCGCTTCCGGCACAACGATCCCGACGACCTGGCCAAGCGACTGCGCCGCCTCGGCGAGCGTGCGAGCCGCACGCTGGTCATCGTTGAAGGCCTCTACAGCATGCTCGGCGATGTCTCGCCGCTGAAGAAGATCTGCGAGGTCAAGGATCGCTACGGTGCTTACCTGCTGCTCGACGACGCCCACAGCTTCGGCACCATGGGTACCAACGGGCGCGGCCTGGCTGAGGCACAGGGCTGCGAGGACGACGTGGACTTCATTACCGGTACGTTCTCCAAGAGCCTGGGCAGCGTCGGTGGCTACTGTGCCAGCCGCAAGCACGACATCAATCCGCTGCGCGCCCAGATTCGCGCCTACATGTTTACCGCGTCCTCCACGCCTTCCGTGATCGCATCCACCCGCGCTGCGCTGCAGCTCATCGGTCAGCGCCCGGAACTGCGCACCCGCCTGTGGCAGAACGCCAAGCGGGTCCACTCTGCCCTGTCGAGTCTCGGCTTCAGCCTGGGCGCGGACGCCAGTCCGGTCATCGCAACGATCATGGACTCTCCCCAGCAGGCGGCGAATGCCTGGCAAATGCTGCTGGACGCCGGGGTTTACGTGAACCTGGTGGTTCCGCCGGGCGCACCGAAGAACATGAGTATCCTGCGCTGCAGCCTGTCTGCCGCCCACACGCCGGACCAGATCAACCAGATCATCAGCGCCTATGCGCTGGTGGCCGACCATCTCATGGCCCGCCCCAAAGCGGTCGCCGGCGGCAGCATCTGAGCCATCCCGGGCCGGGAAGCGCGCTTCCCGGCCCGTCCTTATCCGACCCGGCACGCACCAGTCATCTCCTGACGGGCCTTTCAGGTCGCGTTGCGTTGGGTACCGCACAGTAAAACGACACCCGCACCCATAGCCTACTTCGTTTTGCACCTTGCGAAGCTGCGGAGCTTGGGGCTATGGCTATCATCGTCTGGCTCGGGGTAAGCGCCCCGTCTGGCCGGATGACCTGCACGGCCTCCGGCACCCCTTCCCGAAACGGAAACCATCCACGCGCTGCACGCATCGCGCTCAGGATCGTCACCCTGCTGTCGGTGATGCTGATGACGGCCGAGGCGGTTCCATCTGCATCCGTTGAGCCTGCTTTCTCACATGAAACGGTGCTCGCCGAGGCCCGTGCGCTGGCCGCGAATCCGTTCGCTCCGCCACAGAAGATACCGGCAGAGCTCGCGGCGCTCAGCTACGACGTCTATCGGTCGATCCGCTACCGCAAGGTGCAGGCGGTGCGGCTGCAGGAGGCTGATCGTTTCAGCGTCGAGTTGTTCGCACCCGGTTTCCTGTTCACGACCGGCGTGGAACTGTTCGTCGTCAGCGCTGGCCAGCCGGAGCCGCTGCTGCCTGGCGAGCAGAGTTTCGCGACACCGGCACCCGAGATCGCGCAGGCCATCGCCGCATTTGGCCGTTTCGCGGGCTTCCGCCTGCACTATCCCATCAACGCAACCATCAGCGATGGCGGCTACGCGGAAAGCGACTATGCCGACGAATTCATCGTCTTTCAGGGCGCGAGCTATCTTCGTGCTGTTTCCCGCCGGCAGGTCTACGGCCTCTCGGCGCGGGGGCTCGCACTGAATGTCGCGCAGCGGGGCGGGGAAGAGTTTCCACTGTTCCGCCGGTTCTGGATCGAGCCCATGGTCGGGGAACCCGGCGGCATCACAGTCCACGCGCTCCTCGACAGTCCCAGTGTCGCGGGTGCCTACCGCTTCGACATCTGGCCAGGGCTGGTCACGACAGTGGACGTGGCCGTGACCCTGTTCCCGCGCAGCGCGCTGACCCACGTCGGCCTGGCACCGCTGACGTCGATGTACATGCACGGCCCCATGGACGGGCCCGCCGCCCCCGACTACCGCCCCGCTGTCCACGACAGCGATGGCATATCGATGTTCACCGGCACCGGCGAATGGATCTACCGACCGCTGGTCAATCCACGCAGCCTGCAGGTGAGCGCCTTCCTCGACTCGGCCCCGCAGGGCTTCGGGCTTGTTCAGCGCAGCCGCCGCTTCGAACATTTCGAGGACTTAGAGGCGCACTACCAAAGCCGTCCGAGTGCGTGGATCGAACCCCGCGGCGACTGGGGCGCCGGCCAGGTGGAACTGGTGGAGATTCCATCCGCATCGGAGGCCAACGACAACATCGTGGCCTATTGGCGACCGCAGGCGGCGCTGCCGGCGGGGCAAGCCTACCGCTTCGCCTATCGGCTCTCCTGGCCGGACCGGGTACCCATGCGCCATCAGGTCCCGCAGATCCAGCGCAGCGCCATCGGTCTGACTCTGGGAACGCAACTGCCGCAGGCGGTGATCGATTGGGATACCCGGCTGGTGCCTGACGATGCGCAGCTCTCGGCCGTCGCCTCGGCCTCGGCAGGTCGCGTGGTCGAAACGCTGCTGCAGAGGAACGACGAGACCGGCGGTACGCGGGTGTTCGTGACCTTGCAACCGGGTCGTGCACCGGTGGTCGAGCTGCGCGTCGAACTGCGCATCGAACGCAGGCAGCCGTCCGACCCGCATGCCAGCGATGGCGCTGACCGCGTTCCGGACCAAGGCCATGACGACGTCGAGCGACAGCTCGGTGAGGTCTGGCTCTATCGCTGGCTTGCCGAGTGAGCTCATGAGCCAGCGCCGCGCGTTGCCAGCGGAACAACCTCTCGTCATGCCCCGCCGGGCGCGCAGTGAACCGCGCCTGCCGCTGCGGACACGACGTCGGCGTGCACTCGAACGGCTGCGAGTGTGGACCCACCAGCTGCTGCTGATGGCCGTGACGCTGGCCATGACGGCCTACGGCCTGCGCGAGATGCACGGCGTCCTGGTGGTGGCGGGCATCACGCCAACCCAGGTGGTGTTCCTGGTCCTGTTCGCGATCAACTTTTCGTGGATCACCTTTGCCGCCGGCAACGCGGTGCTCGGGACCCTGGTCACCCTGTGGCGTCCCCGACAACCGCCCGCAGCGGAAGAGCCCCTGACGACGGCGGTGCTGCTGCCGATCTACAACGAGGACCCGGGGCGCATCGGCGCGGCGCTGCGGGTGCTGGCAACGGACCTCGCTGCCCTCGCGCCGGCGCGCTTCGCGATCTTTGTACTCAGCGACACCAACAGCGCCAGCGCCTGGCTGCGCGAAGAGGACGTGGTGCGGCAACTGGTGGCTGAAACGGACCCCGGCTGCCGCGTCCACTATCGACACCGGGCGCGCAACGTCGAGCGCAAGGCCGGCAACATCGCCGACTGGGTGGCGCGCTGGGGTGGTGGTTTCGATGCCTTCGTGGTGCTCGATGCCGACAGCGTCATGGCCGCGGAAACCCTGATCATCCTGTCACGACGTCTGGCCGCAGATCCTGGCCTCGGCCTGATCCAGACCCTGCCCGTGATCGTTCGCGCTGGAACGCCCTTCGCCCGCCTGCAGCAGTTCGCAAACCGCTGCTACGGGCGCATCGGCGGCTCGGGACTGGCGGCGTGGTGTGGACTCTCCGGCAACTTCTGGGGCCACAACGCCATCATTCGTACCCAAGCTTTCGCAGACGCGGCCAAGCTGCCCATTCTCTCCGGCACACCGCCCTTCGGCGGACCCGTGCTCAGCCATGACTTCGTGGAAGCGGCGCTGCTGCGTCGTCGCGGCTGGGGCGTACGCCTGGATGTGGACCTTGCGGGCTCCTTCGAAGAAGCGCCGCCCTCCCTCGATGATGTGGTGACCCGTGACCGACGCTGGTGTCAGGGCAACTTCCAGCACGCACGCTTCCTGTTCGCCCGCGGGTTCACGCCAACATCGAGACTGAACATGGCAAGCGGCATCATGGCCTACGCCAGCGCGCCGCTGTGGCTGGCGCTGGTGCTGGTGGGTCTGGTCCTTGGGGTGCAGGCGTCACTTGGACAGCCGGACTACTTCGGCGAGCCGGGGTTGTTCCCCTCGTGGCCGGTCTTCGACTCTGCCCGCGCCATCGATCTGTTCATCGTGTCCATGGCGGTGGTGCTGCTGCCGAAGGTACTGGGCTGGCTGCATGTGCTGCTCTCATCGCGCCTGCGGCGCGAACTCGGTGGCGGCCTGCGAGCGACGCTGTCGATGCTGCTGGAAACGCTGCTTTCGGCGCTGCTGGCGCCGGTGATGATGGCCTCGCAAACCCGTATCGTCTGGCAGGTGCTCACCGGAGGTGACTCCGGCTGGCAGCCCCAGCGCCGTGACGATGGCGCGATCACATGGAGCACTGCGCTGCGCGGCCACGCCGGCGCCCTGTTGCTGGGCGTGGCCCTCGCCGTGCTCGCGGGCTGGCTGCATCGAGATCTGTTTCTGTGGTTGCTGCCGCTCACCCTCGGTCTCGTGCTCGCGCCGATGCTGGCCTGGATGAGCGGACGCGCCGACCTTGGCCGCATCCTGGGTGGCAGCGGCCTGCTGCGTGCAGAGGGTGGCACCGAGACTGTGCTGCTCGATCGCATCCGGGCTGAACATGACCTCAGGCCACCTCCGCCGGCACAGGGACTGATCAAGTGGCTCACCGAGGATGCGAATCTGCGCGCGTTCCATCTCGTCCAGCTCGAACCACCGGCGCCGGATGCGCCATTTGATTCCGATCTGGCACTGGCACGCGCCCGCTTTGCCCATCACGCCGAGTCCACGACCCTGGAGGCGGCGCTGTCGCCGGCGCAGGCGATGGCGCTGCTGGGTGATTCGACATTGATCCGGGCCCTCGGGCCGGACGCGGCAGGCGGGCTGGAAGCGGTGCCAACGGACGGAACGGCCGAGCGTCAGGTCCGCGATGGGTCATCCCGTCATTGAGCGGATCGCCTTGGCCGCTCCGAAGCCTTCGCTGGCGGCAGCACCCCGGCCGGGCCGGTAAGCGCGCTGAGCGGCCCGTCGTCTTCAGTCCAGCTTCCGCAGGATGTAGGCCACCACCCCGGCGAGCGCCAACGGCGGTACCAGCGCAGCGATCAGCGGCGGCGCGCCGCTGACCAGCACCGCGTTCGCCACCACCTGGTCACCCAGGTAGTAGAACAATCCGCCGGCTGCCGCCAGGGCCACGAACTTGAACTCGCCCTCCCGTGGTCCCATCAGCGCGATGGGAACCGCAAGCAAGCCCATCAGCAGGGCCGACACCGGCAGCAGCCACATCCGCCAGTAGGCCAACTCCCAGCGCTGCCGCGGCTGGCCCGTATCGGCCAGATAGTCGATGTAACCGCGCAGGTCGCTGAAGGACAGGCTGTCCACCGGCGGTGGATTCAACGGCGTGTCGTCCGCCCACCATGGTCGCCAGGCATCGAAAGGCAGCCACTCCTGCTCGACCCGATCATCGAAGTAGAAACGCTCCTGGGCATCCTGCAGCCGCCAGGTACCGTCATCCTGGGGATCGGCCGAAGAAGCTTCCATGATCGATGCCAGGCCGGCATTGGGTGAGAGGCGGTAAATGCGGATGTTCACCGGGACCCGTCCGTGTTCGAGAGCGCCCACCTCGATCACCACGTCCCCCTGCCGAGACCAGAAACCCTGGGCAACCCGACCTTCACCGCCGATGGCCGTCTCACGGCTCATGGTCGCCCCCTGATACAGGGCCGGAGCCACGAATTCGTACAGCAGCGGCACCAGCACCACCAGCACCAGTCCCGGCACCATGGTGGACAGGGCGAAGCGGCGCACCGAGAGCCCGGCCGCCCGCAGAATGACCAGCTCGCTGCGACGGGCCAGCTGCCAGATCGCCAAAGCACCCCCGAACAGGGTGATGAACGGCAGCAGACGGAGGACCCGGCTCGGGGTGGTCATGACGACGAAGCCGAGCGCCTGAGCGACGTTGTAGACACCGTCGCCCACATCGCCGAGCTCGTCGATGAACGCCATCAGTGAGAACAGTGCCACCAGTACGCCAGCCACCACGGCATAGCCGCGGAACAGTTCTGCGGCGATGTAACGATCCAGGCGGGTGATCCGGATCATCCGCTTCGCCTCAGCCACAACAGCACCAGGGCGGTCAGCCCCAGGGGCAGCAACGGCAGCCAGAATATCCCTGGTGTGGCCGCGACACTGCCCTGCTCCAGCGATGTGCGGGCCGCCGCCGCCACGTTGAACACCAGCACGTAAGCGCCGATGGCCGCCAGCATCCGCAGGGCGGTGACCCGCCCCGGCGCAACGGAGCCGATGACGCCGGCGATGAGGGTCATGCCGAAGGTCAGGAACGGCAGCGTGACCCGCCACTGCAACTCTGCGATCTCCTTGGGCAGCTCCGAGAAGCGCAGCGCCATGGTCGGCCGCGCACGGCGATCGGCGATCTCCGCGTCATCCGCGGGCGTGTCCCGCCAGCGGATACCGAGCCGCTCGAAACCGTGCCGGGTGTCGCCCGCAGCAGTACCACCCAGCGTCACCACCTGCCCATTGAAGAACTCCACGAGATGGGAGCCATCGGCCTGAGCCGGTGCGAGACGCGCCCGTTCGGCGCGTATCAGACGATCGCCGAGCAGGCGCTGCTGCCGGGCGAACACGTCCTGTAGGAACTCGCCGGCATAGTCGATCTGCGCGGCCGTGAGCACCAGATCGCTGCCAAGACCATAGAAGCGACCTGCCTGCATGGAACCGACATCGGGGCGGGCCGCCCGGTCCTCCACCACGTCGCTGGTGCGGTAGGCCCAGGGTCGCGCCTGCAGCGTCAACACCGCCACTACGACCACCATCACACAACCGATGCCGACCACCGGCAGCAGCAGTCGGGCGCGGGACCAGCCGCCGGCAAACAGGGCGATCAGTTCCCGATCGCGATTCATGCGCTCGAACGCGAACAGCACCGCGAAGAACATGGAGGTGGGCACGATCACTTCCGCGGCGATCATGCACTGCAGCGCCACCAGCGCCCACAGCGAACCCGGTGCAAGGCCTGCCGCAGCGGCATCCTGCAGCAGCCCGGAGGCGATGTACGCCGCGAAGATCGCTGACAGCAGGAACCAGCCGGCCAGGAACGGCACGGTCATTTCCCGCATCAGGTAGCGATCGACGGTCATGGAGCAACCTTGTCCGGATCCGGCCCGCTGCGGTTGCGCCATGCCTCGAGGTTCTTCAGCGGATCGCGCACGAAAGCTGTGGCCCGCATCACCCGCACCAGAATGCCGTCGACGATGCGTCCCGGCAGATCCATGGGCCGATCGAAGTCCAGAAACAGCACCACCCGTTCCTCGTCCGTATCGTTGCGCACCTCATGCTCGTAGGTGTCGTCGAGCACCACGACCCGCCCCTCCCGCCAGTGGTGAAACTGGTCGTGGACGCGGATCCAGCAGTTGTCGCGGTCCGAGGGCACCTTGAGGCCGAGATGGGCCCGCAGCAGCGCGCGGGACGGGCCGCAGTGGGGCGGAATGTGGTAGCGGGGCGCGAGGATGGAGAAGAACGCGTTCTGCAGCCCAGGCAAGCGGTCGAGCAGCGCCGCGGTCTGCGGGCACTGGGCGCAGTTGTCATCCACCCGATGGCCCATGACGTAGAACGTGAACGTCTTCCAGTTGTTGCCCTTGGAAATACGTGCCTGATCAGGCGAAATCTGGTGGAAGGCAGGCACATCCTCCCGTCGTTCGAGCACCCGATCGAGTTCGCTGCGGATGTCCTGCCACGCGTCCTCCAGCGGCACCGTGAACGGAAACACGCGGGCCTCGGGAAAGATCGGCGGGATGCCGATGGGTGAATGCCTGCCCTGGAAGTCGTTCAGCGCACGTACGCAACGCTTCGCCAGCCGCTGCAGCAGACCTCGCTGCCGGCCCGGCTCCTCGATTACCGCATCGTTCATCGGAACATGCCCTCGCGCCAGAGTTTCCAGATCAGTGGCCACAGATGAATCAGCGGGCGGCGGCGCACCCGTTCGGGGATTTCGACCGGCCGACCGGTATGACGTTCCAGCTTCCAGGCCACATAGTCGAGGCCGCCATCGAAGGTGTACAGGCCCTTGAGGAGCCGCGCCAGCGAAAGCGGCTTGCCGAGCACGATTCGCAGGAACCAGGCCACGCGTGCCGGGCCGCTTCGTCGCCGCGGCAGATCGGCGAGTACCGCTTCGCCGACTCCCTGGTAGTAATCCGGATGCGCTGCCACCAGGGTGCCGGCGCGGCCGCCGCCCTCAGCCCGCAGCTCGGCCCGGTAGCATAGCCCGAGCGTGCGCACCCAGAAGGTTTCCCAGTCCGCCTCGGGCGGCAGCAGGGGTAGGCTGCGTCCGGCGAGGGTCTCCACCGCCGTCACCAGGCTGTCCAGAGCCGCCTCCCGGTCGTCCACCTCGAGCAGCGTCAGCGGCTGCGCGTAGCGCGCCCAGAAGTAGGAATGAAACGCGGCGCGACTGCACAGGCGATGGAACTGCGCCAGCGACAGGACTGCGTATTTGCAGCGCACGGTGGCATCACCATGCTGTGCCTCCAGATAGTACACATTCGGCGGCAGGATCCGGCACAAGGTACCCGCCACTGTGCCCATCGCGGGCCGGAGCTCAGTCACCAGGACGTGGAGATCGATCACGCCCTCCGGAATCGTCTGCCGACGGCAGGAACCGTAATACAGGGCGCCGGCAAACGCTGCGCCGTAGCGCTCCCGCAGAGCGGCCAGCAGCGTGTCCACTTCCGGCTGCGCCGGGCGCGACGTCTCCTTGCGCAGGATGGACTTGATCCGCTCCCGCGCCTGGCTCCCGAGACGCGGCCGGCTCAATTGAGTTCCCGGCGCAGGTCGATGAAGGGCAGCGGGCGACTCGGCGCGAGCGTGAGGCGACCACCGCCCGCATGCAGCTCCCCGTCGAGCAGCCACGATTCGTCCAGATTCAGACTGACGCCGTCCGTCCGGCGACTGTGGTAGCCCTCGTCGGCCCGCAGCTGCTGCCCACGTCCGCGCAGCAGCGCCGGCAGCCGGCGCAGCAGGCGGCGCGGCGGATCATCCAGCCACGTGCACGCCATGGCACCGGAACCCTCCCCCCAGAACGGCGTCATGCCGAGAAACAGGCGCCGCATCACGGTCACGAACAGCAACGACACACGCAGGTCCCGCTCCGCATCCACGCTGGCGTCGCCGAAGCGAAGCCGCCGCAGCACGGTTGCGTCGGCAAACGGTGGCTGGCGGCGGAGCAGGCCCCATGCACCGCGTGCAAGCACGGCGCCCGCGGCCAACTCCCCTGTCCGACGGGCAGCGCCGAGTTCCCGGGCCCAGAACTCGGCGCCACGGACGATGGTGCCGACGCCGAAGAACAGGCCCGCGAAAAACGCGCCCCCGTCACTGCGCAATTCGAGCACCGGGCGCTGCTCGACGGGCCAGATCGCCTGCGGGCGATCGCGCAGGGACAGAAAGGCACGCAGGGCGGCCCGCAGAGAGGCCCCGGAGCCTAAATCCCTGGCGCTCATGTTGGTGGATCCACCCGGCAGGGCGTACAACGGCGGCACGGGCAGATCATCACGACTGAGCAGCGCCGTCAGCACGGCCTGCAGGGTCCCATCACCCCCGTTCACCGCCAGCGCCGACGGTCGGCCGGCCAGAATGCCGGCGAGCAGATCCGGCAACGCCTCCCTGGCGCCAGTGACGTGATGCTCGACACCGCTCAGGCCACCGAGCGTGGCGAAGCGCGCCTCGGCAGCGCGATTGCCGCCGCTGTCGGGGTTACTCAGGATCACCAGCCGATTCATCCGGCGCGCACCTGCCAACGGGCCCGGACGGTCGCCAGATCCTCCGGCGAATCCACGTCCACCGCCGCATCCGGATCATCCACGATGACCGCCGCGCAGCTGACACCCGTGAGCGCTTCGAGCCGGGCCATGATCACCCGGGAGGTGAGCCGCCCCGCCAGATAGCGCAGCACGATGCCGAGCCCGAAAGCCTTCGCCATGCGCTTGGGATGTTTACGATCCACTTCCAGACGTTGCCAGAACTCGAGCACCGCGGCGCCCGGGGCACTGCGGATCAGGAACAGATTGCAGCTGCAGAACGGGCCGTCCGCCAGTCGCAGCGCCGTGCGCCGGCTACCCGGGAACGCGGCCTGCACCTGGGCGTGACGGGCGAGGCCCACCACCACCTCCGCACCGCTGCTGAGGGCGTCGGTGACGAAGCGCCGGGCGGTACCAATGGTGAGGAGGGGATGATCGCCGGTGGTGAGAAACAGCGCCGCCGGCTGGGGTTCGAAACCGAACGCGTGCTTCACCAGCGCGCCGGCACCGCGGGCGGGAGACGGCTGCGGCGGCTGCCAGGACACCGCGCCCTGTGCCTCGCGCTCCGCCAGCCAGGGTGCAGACTCCAGCAGGACCCGTTCCGGCCCGCAGAGATGGACGGGCCCGGCGTCGGTCACTGCGGCCATGACGTCGAGGACGCGTTGCAGCATGGGCACGCCCGCAATGTCGACGAACACCTTGCCCGCCGTGCCCTCAGCCTCGGCGATGGCATCGATGCCGGGCCTGGCACCGGCCAGCACCCCCCCGGCGACGGGAGCGGTCGGCCTTGGAGCAGGGTGCGAGGACGTGACCATGTCGGCAGCTCAGCAATGGACAGCCGGGCATGATACGCATGATGCTTGGCGGACGCAGCGCCGTGCCAGGGAACGCCCGGTAACGCGTGGCCTGCAGACCTCTGGCCCGATGTTTGACCCACTGCGTGCCAGTGCGGACGATTGCCGTCATAATACCGCCCTTGAGTCCGCGCGGCGGATGGTGGGCGTCCGTCCCAGCCCCCGCGCTTGCCGCTCGTGGCGGCGACAACCATCGATTGGAGACAGTGTGTCCGGAACCGCCGAGCCGATCAGCCCCGTCAGCTTGACGCCTACCGAACGTGGCCAGCCCTTGCGCGTGACGGGTTTCACCACGTTGCTGGAAGCCCTGGAGTACGCGGCGACCGCCGCCACCGGCGTCAACTTCCACGACGGTCGCGGGCGACTCGACCGGTCGCTGACCTGGGGGGAGGTGCGCAATCTCGCCCGCGCCGCAGGCCAGCGTCTCGCCGCCTTCGGGCTGGCCCGGGGCAGCCAGGTGGGCATCATTGCCGAGACCCACGCGGATTTCCCCATCGCGTTCTTCGCCTGCCGCTTTGCGGGCCTGACACCGGTACCGCTGCCGGCCACCGTCCACCTTGGCGGCCAGAGGCAGTACGTGGACCTGCTCGGGCGCATGCTGCAGAACGCCGACGCCAGAGTCTGCCTGGGCAGCGGGGCCTTCAGCCCGTTCCTGGACGCGATGCCGGGTGCAGAAGAGCTGCTCTTCCGCGGCAGCGTCGATGCGCTGCTCGCGCGCGACCCCGCCGACCTGCCCGAGCCGCCGGGCGAGGGCGAGCTGGCCTACATTCAATATACCTCCGGCAGCACCCGGTTCCCGCGTGGCGCGATGCTCACCGAGCGATCCACGTTGCGCAACGTGTACGGCATCATGAACGACGGCATCTTCCTCAATGAGCACGACCGATTCTGCTCCTGGCTGCCGCTCTACCACGACATGGGCCTGGTCGGAAAACTGATCGTGCCGATGGTGAGCCAGGCCTCCATCGACTACCTCGGTACGCGCGAGTTCGCCATGCGGCCGCGTCTGTGGCTGCGCCTGTTGAGCGAGAATCGTTCGACCATTTCCTTTGCGCCGCCTTTCGGCTACGAGCTCACCACCCGCCGCCTGCGCGACGGCGACGCCGAAGGACTCGACCTCAGTGCCTGGCGCGTCGCCGGCTGTGGGGCCGACATGATCCGGCCGGAGACCCTCGAGCGCTTTGCCCAGGCCGTGGCACCGGCGGGATTCGATCCGGGCGCGCTGGTCCCCTCCTACGGCATGGCGGAAGTGTCCCTGGCTGTGAGCTTCACGCCACCGGGGAACGGCATGCAGGCGGATACCATCGACCTGCATGGCCACCGTCCGCCCGAACCCGGCGAACCCGTCGGCCGCACCACGCGCTTCACCCGCTGCGGTCGCCCCCTGCCCGGCTACGAGGTGGAGGTGCGTGACACGGACGGCAGCCTGATGCCGGAACGGCGTGAAGGCTCCATCTTCCTGCGTACGCCCAGCACGATGGAGGGCTATTACGCAGCGCCCGAGATCAATGCCCAGGTGCTGCAGAACGGGTGGCTGGACACCGGCGATCTCGGCTACATGGTGGACGGAGAACTGGTCATCACCGGACGCCGCAAGGACCTGATGATCGTCAACGGTCGCAACATCTGGCCCCAGGACATCGAGCACGTCGCCGAGCAGCATCCCGGCGTGCGCACCACCGACGCGGCAGCGTTCACCGTGGAAGCCGAGGACGGCAGCAGTCTGCTGGTGGTGCTGCTGCAGTGCCGGGAACAGGACGAGGATGTTCGTACCCAGATGCTGCGCGCCATCCGTCGCGACATCCAGGCGGAATTCGGGGTGGAAGCCCGGGTGCAGGCCGTCCCGCCCCACAGCCTGCCGCGCACCACCTCTGGCAAGCTGTCCCGCTCCCAGGCGCGACTGGACTACCTGGCGGAATACGCCCAGCAGAGCAGCTGAACCTCCACAGACGATTTCCCCAAGGTGCGCTAGTGTCGGAACTGCTTGCCAGCCCGGAACTGAGCGGTCCTGTCGCCATCACCGGCGCCACCGGCTTCGTGGGTCGGGCCCTGGCACAACGGCTGGTCCGCGCCGGAGTCGTCGTCCGGGCCCTGGTCCGACGCGCCGATGTGGATCTTCCGGAGGAGGTGGAGCTGATTCGCGGTGACCTGGACAGTCCAGCCGCCCTGGAGCATCTGGTCGCGGGTACGTCGCTGGTGGTCCATTGCGCCGGTGCGGTCCGCGGCATCGACCGCAACGCTTTCGACCCGGTCAACGTGGCGGGCACCCGGGAGCTGCTTGCCCGCATCGGCCAGGCCTACCCCGGGGTCAGGTTGATCCACCTGTCCTCGCTGGCCGCACGCAACCCCGAGCTCTCCGACTATGCAGCCAGCAAGCGAGCCGGCGAAGCGCTGTACGGGCCCGAAACCCGCTGCCGCTGGACACTGCTGCGACCCACGGCCATTTATGGCCCCGGAGACCGGGAGCTCGCGCCTCTGTTCGGCAGCATGGCCCGCGGCTGGGCGCCCCGCCTCACCATCCCCGGTGCGCGGCTGACGCTGATTCACATTGATGACGTGGTGGACGCGATTCTGGCAGCCGCTGCTCATAGCGAATGTGTGGACGGCTGCTTCGAACTTGCCGATGCCCGCAGCGACGGCTACAGCTGGGCGGAACTCTGCGCCGCCGTCGGCGCCCTGCGGCAGCGACGGGTGCGTCAGGTGCCCATCCCGCCCGGGCTGCTCACAGGCCTCGGCCTGCTCAACGTCGGTCTTGCCCGGATTCTGGGCTACGCGCCCATGCTGTCGCCGGGGAAGGCGCGGGAACTCACGCACCCGGACTGGTCCTGCGATCCCAGGCCCTTCCGGCAGGCGTGTGGCTGGACGCCGCAGATCGATCTGCCCACGGGGCTCGCCAGCGTGCTCGGCCCGCATTGATGGCGCAGCGTCCGGAGCCGGAGCCCATCGCCGTGAGGCATCCTCCCGGCGCGGCACGCGGACGCTACTGGCGCCTGCCCAACTCTGCAGCTGCTCTGGCTCGCATGGGGCCCTGGCTCACCGGCCGCGACCGTACCCTGGCCAGGCGCCATCGCCTGCCGCGGCGCCGCCAGGCCTTCCTGCTGGCAACCGCCCTGCTGCGCTACGCGCTTGCCGAACATCTCGGGACGGGCCGGCGCGCGCTGCCCCTGCAGCGGCGATCGCAGCGGCGACCCCGCATCCGCGCCATGCGCTGGGCGGAACAGCTGAGTCTGTCCGTCGCCCACACGGACCAGTGGGTGCTGGCCGGCCTGCTTCCTGGAGGCCGTCGCCTAGGACTGGACCTGGAGGCGGCGACACGATCCATCTCACCGGCCGTAGCGCGGCGGCTGCCCTGGCCGCAAGGCGCGCTGCAACCCAGCCTGCTGCAGGGCTGGACGCTGGTGGAGGCCGCGCTGAAAGCGGACGGCCGCGGCATTCCTGCGCTGGCGCAGTTGCGACTCGTTGGCGCGGACGGCGGCGGTTGGCGCTTCCGTTGTGGCGACTGGCTGCTGCGGGGGGCAGCGATACCCGGCCTTTCCGGCCACCCCCGTCCGGTGGCAGCCATCGCCATCGCCGATCAGCACTTCCCTAAGGTTGCATCGACGCCCTGAGGCTGTGATAGGCCCGATCAAGGAACATGCCCGAATCACCCCGGTGTTCGTCGAGATCCGCCGTGGGCGCCGCCGCGGCGATCTCGTCGAAATCCGCCCCCTCCGCGATCAGACGCGCGATGCGGTTGCGCGCACGCTCGAGATCCTCGACGTAGCTGACCATGGCGGCACGATCGGTGACCGGGCCATGGCCGGGCACGACGATGGTGTCGTTGTCGATTTCATCGAGGATGGCGTGCACGAATGCGATCAGGCCATCGAGATCACCACCGCTGTCGTGGTCGATGAAGGGCCAGCCCGCGGAGACGAACACGTCGCCCATGTGGACGATGTTGCGGCCCCGGAAGAGCACCGCGGCGTCGCCGGTGGTATGCGCAGGCCCGGTATGGATCAGATCGATGCGCTCACCGTTGAAGTGCAGCTGCATACGATCATCGAACGTGATCACCGGCAGCGCCTCCGGTGGATAGGCTTTCTGTTCGTACGCCAGGCCCACCAGATTGATGACATGGTCATCGGTCATCATCTCCCGGGAGGCTGCGTGTGACACCAGCCAGACACCATCCGGCCCGTAGCTCAGATTCCCGTCAGCGTGATCGAAATGCCAGTGGGTATTGACGATGAAGTCGACACCCTCGGCGCCGAGTTCAGCCAGCGCAGCATCGATGCGATCGCGCACCTCAGGTATCTGGTTGTCCACCAGCAGGACACCCTGCTCGCCGATGGAGGCGAGGATGTTGCCACCGACGCCGAACAGGACGTAGCGGCCCGGAGCGATCTCCTCCACGGTGATCTCCGCGGCCTCCGGATCCCAGCCGAAGGCCTCGAACATCTGCTGGCGCTCGACCGGGGTCGGATGGCTCCAGGCTGCAGCGGCAAGCAGGCCGAGCAGCATCGCAGCGATGGCGGATCGGACAGTCATGGGTCGAATGCCTCCAGCATGGTTCATGGCAAGTTCCCCTCAGGGTCCTGAAAGACGGAACAGCCGACGCGTCCACACCGACTGGAACAACGGGTCCAGAAAGCGGTAGATACGCCCGCTGATCTGTACCGGCTTGCCCCGCTCCACCGCCCGCAAGCCCTCGCGCACCACTACGTCGGCGTCGTACCAGAGCATCTTCGGGGAGTTCGCTTTCATCTCCAGGGCGCCGGCCACGGCGTGGAACTCCGTGTGGGTGAAGCCCGGACACAGCGCCGAGACGTTGACGCCATGGGCGCGGACGGTCAGATGCATCTCTTCGGACATGTGCACGAGGTAGGCCTTGGACGGTCCGTAGAGACAGCCACCGGCGCGGGGAATCCGTGCCGCAACCGAGGCGACGTTGATCACGCGACCGAAGCCACGCTCCTGCATGCCGGGAACGAACAGGTGGCACATGTGCGCCACCGACAGGACCATGAGTTCCAGGTATCGCGCGTGGACCTCGAAGTCCCGGTCCTCGAGCAGATTCCCGGAGCTGGCACCGGCATTGTTGATCAGGTAGTCGACATGGATACCGCGCTCGCTGAGCTCCGCATGAATCTGAGCCGGCGCTCCGCGCTCGCTGAGATCCGCGGCGAGCAGGGTGGTCTCGATGCCGTGGCGCTCACGCAGAGGTGCTGCCACCTCCTCCATTTGCTCCGCCCGCCGCGCCGCGAGAACCAGGTCAACGCCCTGCGCGGCGAGCTGGCGCGCGAACTCCGCGCCGAGACCGGCGGAGGCGCCGGTGATCAATGCCGTGCGTCGCGATGCAGCCATGCTCAGCCGGCCTGCATCCGCATCAGGGATGCAAAGTTGCCGTGGTAGAAGCGGTCGCGATCCGCGGACCCGATCTGCCATTGCTCCAGCGCCGCATCGAACTTGCCGATGGGATCACGCCCGCCCTCGGGATGCGGGTAGTCCGAGGCGAACATGAACACCTCGGGACCCACATCCTGGATCAGCCAGCCCGCGTCCTCGTAGGGGAACAGGCTCACCCGGACCTGCCGCCGGAAGAACTCGCTGGGCTTCATCTCCAGGCCCTGCAGCAGGGGTTCCATCTTGCGGAAGGCGTGATGCCCCTGATCCAGAATGCGCACGAAGCCCGGCACCCAGGTGGCACCCAGCTCGATGACACCGCACATGAGCTTCGGGAAGCGCTGGAACACCTGATCATAGATCAGAGCAGTGAGGAAGTTCTGCGGCGAGTGGCTGATGGAATGATAGTCCTTGCCGCGCAGATTCTCGCCACCCCCCAGGAAATCCGTTGGCTTCGGCTGGCCGTTCTCGTGATAGCGCGGATCCATCATGCGGCCGCCACCGATATGCAGCACCAGCGGCACCCCGTGCTGCTCGAGTGCAGCCCAGATGGGATCGAAGTCGACATGGGAGGGGGAGCGTTCGCCGGCAGGATCGGAGCTGACCCAGAACGCGGCGACGCCGTCTCTCACACCCGCCTCCACGGCTTCCAAAGCGAGGGCCGGATCCTTGAGCGGAACGTAACCGACGGCATCGAGGCGTGGATCGTCGCGGCAGAAGTCCGCCATGTGGCGATTGAGCATATCGGCGCCGCCGTAGAGGACGTCGAGTTCCTTCGACCGGGCGAACTGACCAAGGGAGAACGTGGGGAACACGAGCTGACGCTCGAAGCCGAGCAGGTCCAACGCATGGCGCCGTTCCTCCGGCGTGGTCGCACCATAGGCCGCCCAGCCCTTGGGACCGGAGATCAGCGGCGTCTCGAGCAATCGGCTCGTGGCTTCGGGGTCCGCGCGACGGGCCTTGGCCTTGTCGATGGCCTTCGTCACACCCACCCCGCCGGCACGGGTCGCCGCCTCCTTGATCAGCCCCTGCTGTTCCGGCCGGGCGTAGGCGGTCAGCCAGTCCAGCGTCTCCATGACATGACTGTCGGAATCGTAGATCTTGCGGCCTGCCGCGTAGGTCATGATGCATTCCCTCCCCGTCGTGCATCGGTTTTCATCATCGC
>SKUB01000346.1 GCA_007122315.1 Pseudomonadales bacterium
CGCCGAGTTCCACTTCCCAGTCGGTCTTCGACGACCCCTTGGGAATGATGACGTCGTCGTTCGGGCCGCAGATCGCGCTGCTGGCCTTCATGAACAGCACGGGTTCGGCGGGCGGCTCGGCGCCGGTCTCGCGGGCGTGATCCGCATAGTTCATGCCGATGCAAAGGAACTTGCCGACACCTGCGACGCAGGGCCCGAGACGCGGCCCGCCTGTTACGGTCGGCAGGCCAAGGGGATCGAGCGCCCGCAGGCGATCCAACGCGGCATCACTCAAGGTGGCGGGGTGGATGTCCTCGACCACGCCGGATAGATCACGCAGGTTGCCTTCGTGGTCGAGCAGACCAGGCCGCTCATCCCCGGGGCTCCCGTAACGAAGCAGTTTCAATGCCCCCTCCTGATCAGCATTCAGTTCGACCAGCCACCGTCGACGACATGGATGGCACCTGTGGTGTAGGCGGACTCATCGCTGGCGAGATACACGGCCAGCGCGGCGATTTCCTCGGCGTTGCCCAATCGGCCCATGGGCTGGCGGGCGACGAAAGCAGCGCGGGCAGCCTCCGGGTCGTCGAAGGCATTGATGCGCTCCTCGAGTGACGGCGTCGCCACCGTCCCCGGGCAGATGGCGTTGCAGCGGATACCACCGGCAACGAAGTCTGCGGCCACGGCTTTGGTCAGTCCGATCACCGCCGCCTTGGTGGCGCCGTAGGCAAAGCGATTCGGTACTCCGCGTACCGATGACGCCACTGAGGACATGTTGACGATGCTGCCGGCACCGCGCTCGAGCATGGCCGGCAGCAGCGCGCGGATGGTCCGGTACATGGACGTGACGTTGAGGTCGAGGCTGAATTGCCAGTCTTCCAGCGTGCAATCGAGGATGCTGCCGTGGTGCACGAACCCGGCGCAGTTGAACAGCACGTCGATGTCTGGATGACGCCGGGCGAACTCCGCCACCTGCGCATCGGAGGTGACGTCGAGAGGCTCGGTGGCGAGAGGCTCGGTGGCGAGAGGCTCGGTGGCGAGAGGCTCGGTGGCGACCCCGGCTGCCGTACCGAGCGCGGCCAGGGCCTCTTCGTTGACGTCGGTGGCGAACACACGGGCGCCCGCGGCCGCAAACGCCAGCGCGGTGGCGCGGCCGATGCCCTGGCCCGCCGCGGTCACCAGCGCGGTCTTGCCAGCAAGGCGGTCAGTCATCGTCCTTCTCCTCGAGACCATAGAAGTCGACGGCGGTCCCGCCGAGGACGGCGGCTCGGTCGCTCTCGTCAAGACCCGCAAGAAGCGTTTCGGTGGCGTTCCACCAGGCAGCGTAGCCACCGGCGAGATTGACCACTGGCCAGTCGCTGCCCCACATCAACCGCTCGGCGCCGAACAGTTCGAACAAGGCATCGACGTAGGGCTTGAGATCGTCCGTACGCCAATCCGCGGCCGCCTCGGTCACCAGTCCGGACAGCTTGCAGAAGACGTGGGGCTGCGCGGCAATTATGCGCATGCGTTCGTACCATGGCTCGAAACCGCCGCCTGCAATGTCAGGCTTGGCGCCATGATCGATCACTACCGGCAGCGCCGGGTGGCGCTCCAACAGCCGAACGAGGTTGTCCAGATGTCGTGGCAGGACCAGCGCATCGAAGCGCAGGCCCAACGCGATCAGTGCTTCGAATGCAGGCCTCAGTTCGGCCCGCAGCATCCAGGCGTCGTCGGCGATGTCCTGGATCATCGGTCGTACGCCGCGGAAGCTCGCGTGCTGCGCCAGCTCCTCGAGCCGGTCCGGTGCGTCCCGTGCGGCCATGTCGACCCAGCCCACGACGGCGGCGACGAAGTCGCGCTGCCCGGCCAGCTCGAGCAGAAAGTCGGTCTCGGCATCCGTGGGGGCGGCCTGCACCAGTACGGACTGCCAAATGTCCCGCTCAACCAGCAGCGGTAGGAGTTCCGCCGGCTCATGGTCGCGATAGAGGACACCCAGTTCAGCGGTCAGCCAGCCGTAATCGCCCCGGGCAAGACGCCAGAAGTGCTGATGGGCATCGACACGGCGGGGGGCAGTCATGCGCTCGCCCGGCGCCAGGCTTCGCCGTCGGCGAAGCGGTATCGGACCACGCTGTCGCGCTTCATCTCGACGCTGAATCCCGGCCGTTCCGGGGCCAGGTAGCGCCCTGCCCGAATGCGGATGGGATCGACGAAGTGCTCATGCAGATGTCCCGCATGCTCGATCATGCGGCCTTCGCTGTCTGGGGCGACAGCGGCCGCATCGAAGAAGCTCAGATGCTGCACGTACTCGCACAATCCGACGCCGCCGGCGTGCGGGCAGACCGGCTTGCCGAACTGCGCTGCCAGCAGCAGTACTGCCAGTACCTCGTTGACGCCGCCCAGGCGACAGGCATCGATCTGCACCACGTCGATGGCGTCCGCCTGCAGAAACTGCTTGAACATCACCCGGTTGTGGCAGTGCTCTCCGGTGGCAACGCGGATTGGTGCTACGGCCTGGCGGACCCGGGCGTGGCCGAGGATGTCGTCCGGACTCAGTGGTTCCTCGATCCAGTAGGGATCGAACGGCGCGAGTGCCTGCATCCACTTGATGGCCTCGTCGACCTCCCAGACCTGGTTGGCATCGATCATCAGCAGGGCATCGTTGCCGAGGACACGGCGCAGCGTCCGGCAGCGTCGCACGTCGTCGTCCATGTCGCGGCCGACCTTCATCTTCAGCGCGCGCCAGCCGTCCGCCAGGGCGTCTTGCGCCAGCGCCTCGATCTTGTCGTCAGAGTAACCGAGCCAACCGGCCGAGGTGGTGTAGGCTGGGTGGCCCTCGGCAAGGAGCCGGGTGATCCGAGCGGCCTTGTCCGGTTGACGTGCCTCGAGCAACTCCCGGGCCCGGCCGGGGTCGAGGGCGTCGGAGATGTGGCGGAAGTCGATGGCCGCGACGATTTCTGCCGGCGTCATGTCGGCCAGGTAGCGCCACAGCGGCTTGCCAGCGCGGCGGGCGAGGAGGTCCCAGACCGCGTTGACGATGGCGGCGGCGGCCAGGTGCACCACGCCCTTTTCCGGACCGAGCCAGCGCAGCTGGCTGTCGCCCACGATGCGGCGCCAGAACCCGGCCAGATCGCCCTCGATCTCGTCCAGGGTCAGCCCGGTCACCGTCGGGGCGATGGCTTCGATGGCCGCCACCACGATTTCCGTTCCGCGGCCGATGGTAAAGGCAAGGCCGTGCCCGCAGAGACGATCATCCGAGGTGTGCAGGACACAGTAGGCAGCGGAATAGTCCGGGTTCGGATTCATGGCATCCGAGCCATCCAGCGTCCGGGAGGTCGGAAACCGGACGTCATGAGCCTCGATACGCATGATCACTGGGTTCATGGACAAGAACATACCCCGTTGACGAGTGAAGTGGGTCGGGTCTCGACCTCGTTATCTTGACACGTACGTTCTATTTCTGAAACAGTGATTCATGCGTGAATATGTGGCTGATCGTCTGACCGATCAGCCGAATCGGGCCTGCGTGGCGTGAGTCACTGCGCGCTGGAATCTGTTGCAACGCCGCCATGCGTCGCGCCATGCAGCCGCTCGCCGTGCATGTTGCCCCATGACTGAAGGCCACAACCTATGGAAGCGATTGCGCTCGGACGAACCGGGTTGGATGTGAGCCGCATCAGTCTCGGCGGCCTGTTCGTATCGTCCTACGGCGCTGCGTTCGCTCAGGCCCGGGAGGCTGTACAGCGTGCCGTCGAACTCGGCATCAACTACGTCGACACCGCGCCCATGTACGGCAACAGCGAGGAGGTGCTCGGCCGCATCCTGCCTGATCTCGAACGCCCCATGATCGTCTCGACCAAGCTCGGTGCCCGGCCGCAGCCGTTCGACCCCAAGGACGCCAAGGCGCTGCGCGAGTCCTTCGAAGAGAGCTGTCGTCTGCTCGGCCGCGAGACCGTGGACATCCTCATGATCCACGAGCCCGACCGGCCGCGGCAATTCGATTGGTGGGAGGACTTCGACGCGGCGGCGGGCCCCGTCATGGGCGTACTCGAGGCGCTCAAGGCTGAGGGCCGCATTCGCTTCCTCGGCCTCGGGGGCACGACCGCCTACGAGATGGCTCGGCTGCTGCGCACAGGCAAATTCGACGTGGTCCTCACGGCCTTCAACTACAGCCTGCTGTGGCAGGAGGCGGCGCACGAGTTACTGCCCGCCGCGCGTGAGCACGGCGTCGGCGTGGTGGTGGGCTCACCGCTGCAGCAGGGCGCCCTCGCGCGACGCTGGGATGAAGTCGATTCCGGTGCCCGCTGGTTGTCGAAACCGCGCCGCGAGCAGTTCCGGGCGCTGTACCGGCTGCTCGACGAGACCGACCTGCCGCTGCCCGAGTTGGCGTTACGTTTCGTGCTCTCGAACCCGGACGTGCACACCGTGCTTTCGGGCGTGCGCAGCGCTGGCGAGGTGGAGCAGAACGTGGCCGCGGCCGGTAGAGGACCCCTGTCGGACGGGCTGTTGTCGCGGATTGCGGAGATCGCCGCCATGGTGCCGTTCCGGCCCCACGACGAACCCTTCGCGCTGCCGTTCGGCCGCCCCTATGCGGGCTCGCCTCCGGCCGGCCCGATTTGAGGACGCTGCCATGAAAGCCGCCGTCGTCGTTGCGCCGGGTCGACTGGAGATCCAGGATCTGCCCGCACCCGAGCCGGGGGACTATCAGGTGCTCTGCGAGCATCTGTTCGGCGCCGTCTGCGCCGGTACCGACCGGCACCTGATCAGCGGTGAGCTGCCGCTGCCCGGTATCGAGTACCCGTTCGTGCTCGGCCACGAGACCATCGGGCGGGTCATTGCGGTGGGCCCAAAGGTGCGTCAGTTCGCGCTGGGTGATCTCGTGACTCGCACGGGCTATCCGGCAAGCGATGGCCTGATGGCGTTCTGGGGCGGTTTCACCGGCCAGGGACTGGCCACCGACGCACTTGCCATGCGGGAGGACGGGCTTCCCGAAGAAGCCTGGCAACCCCACCTCGTCAACCGCAGGCTGCCGCCCGGAACCGATCCTGCGGCGGCCACCATGATGATCACCTGGCGCGAGACTCACTCCTACATCACCCGCCTGGGCGTTGGCGCCGGCAGCCGGGTCGCCATCCTCGGTTCCGGAGGCAATGGCTTCTCGTTCCTGGTCATGGCGCGCGCGCTCGGCGCCGAAACGGTGGTGATGGTGGGCAATCCCCACTGGGCCGGGCTGGCGGCCCGTGCCGGCGCATCCGGATTCGTCGACTATCGCGGCGATGTGGGAGCTGGTCTGGCTGGCGCCTGCGCGAGCGGATACGACCTGATACTGGATGCTGTGGGCCGCAGCGGCGCCCTCGAGCAGACCATCGATCAACTCGCTGCCGGCGGTAAAGTGGCGCTGTACGGCATTGACGACCTGCGCGAACGCATGGGCTACCTGCAGGCATTGAGCGAACGGGGCATCGCCACCCACGGCCCAGGTGAGTACAGCGAGGCCGAGGCCCACGATGCGGTGCTGGACTTGCTGGCGGCCGGGAAGCTGGACGCATCGATCTGGTTCGATCCCGCCAGACCGACCGCGCTGACACGCTTTCCCGAAGCCATCGACGCGATCGACGCCAGGCGCAGCCTGAAGGCGCTCATCCAACTGTCGGGATGAGCGCATTGCGCGCTTGCGGCGTCAGTCCATGTGGAAGACTTCCTCCATGTGCGACCACCATTCCCCTTCCGTGGCGCCTGGCCAGCGTTCCTGACAGGGATCCGTCAGTTGCCACCAGCGCTGAGTGGCCTCGTCCTCGGCGACCCGGGCCATGTCCGCGTCGAAGTCGTCGCCGTGGTACTCCATGTAGCCGAACAGCGTGTGGTCGCGCAGGAAGATGGAGTAGTTGGATACGTTGGCGCGACGCAGGGCAGCCAGTACGTCCGGCCAGGCGTCAGCATGCAGGCGTTTGTACTCGTCGAGTTTTTCGGGTTTGACCCGGATCACCATGGCGATGCGTTGCATGGGTGGCCTCCGTGTTGCGGGACGTCAGGGGACAGGCGCATCCGGCGCGAGCAGCCCGTCTGCCTTCAGCTCGGCGAACAGGGCAGCAGGCAGGGGCCGGGCAAGATGATCGAGGTTGGCCTGCAGCTCCGCTGCGCTGCGCGCACCAGGAATCACGGCTGCGACGGCAGCGTGGGCGAGAGGAAACTGCAGTGCGGCCGCCGGCAGCGGCACGTCGTGCCGGCTGCACACGGCTGCGAGCCGGTCGACCCGCGCCGCCACGTCAGGTGGCATGGCCGCGTAGTCGTAGTGCTGGCCACCGGCGAGCGCCCCGGAGTTGTAGGGCCCACCCACCACCACGGAAGTCCCCCGAGCTTCACACTCGGGCAGCAGCTCGTCCAGCGCGCCCTGTTCCAGCAGCGTGTAGCGTCCCGCGAGCAGGATCACGTCGATGTCTGCCGCCCGCAAGGTGGCCAGACTCACTTCGATCTCGTTCACGCCGATGCCGATGGCATCCACCAGGCCCTGCTGCTGCAGGGATCGCAGCGCCGGCAGCGCCTCGTCCATGGCCTGACGGAAGATTTCCGGATGAGCATCCCCGTGCGTCATGCCCCCGATGTCGTGGAGCAGCAGCATGCCGAAGCGCTCGATGCCGAGACGCTCGAGGCTGCCTTCGACCTGGGCACGGACCGCATCGGCGGAGTAGTCGAACACCGGCTGGTACTGCAGCGGATCGACGAAGCCGAAGTCGCCTTCGTCCCCTGGCGCCACCGGCAGCAGGCTGCGACCGACCTTGCTTCCGATCACCGCGGCAGCACGGGGCAGGCTGCGCAGGAACTGGCCGAGGCGCGTTTCGCTCAGGCCATGCCCATAGAACGGTGCAGTATCGAAGTAGTCCACGCCGCCGCTCCATGCGGCAGCCAGTGTCTGCTGGGCCGCTTCCGACTCGACACGCTGATAGAGGTTGCCGAGCGCGGCACAGCCGAGGCCGAGGACGGTGACCTCGAGTTCGGTACCACCGATCCTGCGCCGGGGCAGCCTTGCACTCATCGTCCTGATACCTCGACGCCGCAGGGGGTTTGATGGAAAAAACAATATTTCATATATTGATCACCGCGAAATCCGGAGAATCGGCCTGACAAGGTCACGCTGGAGAGTGCACATGGAGCTGATCACCGCTGAGCAGGTCGCCGAATTCCGGCGCACAGGGTTCGTCCGCCTCGAGCAGCTGGTGGATGCCGAGGCCGTGGCCGAGCTGCGCGTGGCCTATGACGCACTGATCGAGCAGGGCGCCACCGGCGCGGGTACGCGCGACAGCCGTCTGGGTGGCCTGACGCGGCAGATCGTGCACCCGGAGAAGTCGCACGCGCTGTTCGAGGACAACGTGGCGCTGCGGGCCGGTCGCGAAGTGGCGCGCGCGCTGCGGGACTGGGACGAACCTGCCTATTTCTACTCGCAGCTGCTGTTCAAGCCGCCGGGGCATCCCCACGCCACGCCCTGGCATCAGGACGACGCTTACGGTGCCATACCGTTCGCCGCAGCGGGTACGCCGCTCAGTCACGCCAGCCTGCAGTTCTGGCTGGCACTCGACGACGTGGACGTGGCCAACGGCTGCATGCACTTTCATCCGCCGTTGTCTGACGACCGTGTCCTGCCGCATCGGGTCGCTGCCGGGGATCCGCACGCGGATGATCGGCTGCTCGGCCTCGTGGACGACTCCTGCATCGACCCTGAGGCCGTCGTGGCCCGTCCCCTTCGGGCCGGCGGCGCCACGGTGCATGACTCCGGCACGCTGCACTACACCCCTCCGAACCAATCAGCGCGCCCCCGTCGTGCCTACATCTTCAACTTCGCCGATCCGGCCTTCGTTGCACGGATCACGGGGCAGCAGGGGTGATGCGCCGGGCATCGATCTGCTCCCTGAGGCCACGCTGTACCTCCCGGGTCACCGGATAGTTCCAGAACATGAAGAAGGCAAGCAGCGCCAGCGGCGCGCCTGCGAAGGAATAGACGAGCCGGAAACCGAGCAGGGCCTCCTCGGTATGGACCAGATCGGAAGGCTGGAAACCGACCAGCGCCGGCAGCGACGTTCCGACCAGGACACCGAGTGCCACACCGGCCTTGTTGATCATGCCGAACACCGAGAAATAGAGTCCGGTGCGCTCCTCACCGGTCTGGGACTCATCGACGTCGACCACGTCCGCCAGCATCGCCGGCGCCAGGAAGAACCAGGCGCCCAACCCGACGCCCTGCAGGGCGATGAGCGTCACCGCCGGCACCACGTCGCCCTCCTCGAGCAGGAAGAAGCTGGCCAGGATCATGATGATGATCGGCACGGTGGCGGCGAACGCTCGGTGCTTGCCGAAGCGCTCCGCGACGCGCAGCCAGATCGGGATCGCGGCGATGCCGATGATGTTCTGAATGAACAGCGCGGGTGCGAAGGCCTCTGGCCGTCCGATCACCTGGGTCATGAAGATCAGGTTCAACGATGCGGCGATCACCAGCGCCATCAACAGGGCGGTGAACCCCACCGAGAGGCGGATCATGGCGCGATTACCGGCGAAAACCTGCAGCCGTTCCTTCCAGGTGAACACCTCGGCCTCGGAGTGCTCGGGCGGTGGTTCCGGCAGGCGCCAGAGGGTGAGTCCGAAGGACAGGGGCTGGAAGATCAGGAACAGCAACGCCAGGGCCAACATGGTCGTGGCGGTCCCCGAGTAGCCGAGCCAGCCGAGGATCATGGCGACGGTGAGTGCGGTCAGGGTGCCTGCCATTTCGAAGCCGCCGCGCCAGGCCTTGATCCGGGAGCGGTCGTCGTAGTCCTTCGACAGTTCGGCACCCCAGGAACGATACGGAATATCGATCAGCGTGTAGGCGAAGTACAGGACGAAGAACCAGACGAACAGATAGCGGCCGCTGGCCGCCTCGCCAGGCACGAACAGCATCCATACCGCGAGCATCAGCAGCGGTATCCCCGCAGCGATGAAGATCTTGCGTCGCCCGAAACGCGACCGCGAGCGGTCGCTCAACACGCCGATCATCGGGTCAGTGGCGATGTCGAACAGGCGGGTACCGAAAATGGCGAACCCGACGACCGCCAGCGAGACGCCGAGTTCGGTGGAGTAGAAGCTCGGGATGAAGTTCACCACCGGCATGTAGGCCAGCGAGTAGGGCAGCGACGGCAGGGCGTAGAGCAGGATGGCGCGGTTGCTGATCTTCACGGCGCGTGCCACGGCGCGAGCCGACGCAGCTGGCGTGAACCCGAACGGTGCGCCACCTTTTGGCGTGGTGTCGTAGCCGTCCTGCCTTGCCCCGCCGCGCTCGCCATAGCCTTGCCCGCCTGAACGTCGAGCCCGGTTTATCACACGGATGAAACGGCGATTCAAGTATGCGTCGCTAAAGTTGCGCGTCACGCGAGCCCCGCGTCCGATTTCACGCCGTAGCCCCTGATCCTTAAGGGCAACTCCCAGAGATTCGGCTACGGGGGCCGCAATCTCCCGCTCTTGACCTTGTCTGAGCATCGATTCACCATTGGTACGGCATTTCAAGTATGGAGCGGCAGGCCGGAGAGGCTGGTACCGGAGAGCATGCCGCCACAGCCGGTTCGAACCGGCATCCACGGGAGGGCAGCGCATGAGCACGCGAACTTTGGGCGCCGTGATCGTCACGGCGGTGATGACCTTGGCTTTGGCCACCGGCCTGGCATGGCCCACGGCAGCTTGGGCACAACCGGCAGCGCAACCGCGGGCGGCGCTCGAGGAAATTCTGGTCACCGCGCGCAAACGGGAGGAGAGCTCCCAGAACATTCCGGTTGCCGTGTCCGTCTTCGGGGCGGACGAACTGCAGCGGCGGAAGGTGCTCAACATCGAGGACCTGCAGAGTCTGGTGCCCAATCTTCTGATCGATCCGGTCAACTTCAGCGCGAACGGCGCAGCGGTCTACATCCGCGGCCTCGGCGTGCAGGACATCGACCGCACGTTCAATCCCGCTGTGCAGGTGGTGATCGACGGCGTGACTTACGGCTCGTCGATCTCGAACCAGATGCTGAACGTCGTGGATGTGGAGCAGGTGGAGGTGCTTCGGGGGCCTCAGGGCACCCTGTTCGGTGCTAACGCCATCGGCGGCGTGATCAACGTGACGCGGCGCAAGCCCTCGGGTGAATTCGGCGTCGAGCTCGAGGGAACCCTCGGCTCGGAAAGCCGCCGCGACTTTCGCGTCGCGCTCGAAGCGCCGTTGATGGAAGGGGTGCTTGCCGGCCGCCTCGCCGTGGCGCGGCGCAAGAACGACGGCCAGTTCCGCAATGCCTTCGATGGCAGCTCGCGCGGATTCGAGAACATCCTGCTGGTGTCGCCCCAGCTCCTGTTCACGCCGAGCGACGATTTCACGGTGTCCGTCATGTACGACTATTACCGGGACAAGAGTGACTGGGGTTTCGCCCACAATCGATCCGGGCCGAATGACCTGCTTTGCCTCGGCATCCTGTTCTTCCCCGGTGAACCGATCTGCGACGACCCCGACCGCGACATCAATGTGTTCAATCAGGATACGGAGACGTTCATGGACGTGGAGATCCACGGCCTGAACATCTCTGCGGCCTACACCGCCGGTGACTTCACGCTCGAATCGATCACCGGCTGGAGCCTCATCAAGGAGGAGAAGCAGACCGACTTCGATGGTATTCCGCGCCCCCTGTTTGCTTCGGTGCAGCCTGTGGAGGAGGTGTTCTACTCTCAGGAGTTCCGGGTCGCCTGGGACTTCTCCGACCGGCTTGCCTTTCTCGGTGGCGTCTACGGGTCCTACGTCGACTACCAGGACAGCGCCAATTCGCTGTTCATTTTCGAACTGCTCGGCTTCCCGCCCGATACCGTCGAGGTGGTGGACAAGCAGCAGACGACGCGGAGCTTCGGCGCTTTTCTGAGCGGCGACTGGCAGATCACCGATGCCATCCGACTCTCCGCTGGGGGACGCTTCACCTACGAAGAGAAGGACTTCATCTATCGCAATGGTTTCAACCAGGTCGGCGGTGGTTTCTTCCCGGATGCCCCCGGTTTCGACAATGTCGCACCCGGCAAGGCGAGCTGGCGGGAGTTCACGCCGCGGGTGGCGCTGGAGTACCGGTTTACGCCCGATGCGATGGCGTACGCATCCTATGCTCAGGGCTTCAAGTCGGGCGGTTTCAACGGCCGCGGCAATTCGGAGGAAACGATTGGCCCCTACGATCCTGAGATCGTCGACACCTTCGAGATCGGCGCCAAGACGGAATGGCTGGACAATCGTCTGCGCATCAATGTGGCCGCGTTCTACTCCGATTTCGAGGACAAGCAGGAGGAGATCATCCGGACCAATCCGGACACGGGCGCCACCATTACCCTGGTAGACAACGCCGGTGAGGCGACGATGAAGGGCGTCGAGCTCGAGTGGCTCGTGCTCCCTCTGCCGGGCCTGACCTTGAGCGGGACGCTCGCCTATCTCGATGCGTCCTACGACGAGTTCGTGTTCGACGGGTTCAACACCGCCGACTTCATCAATATGCGGCGGGCACCGAAGTGGCAGTACTCCGTGACCGGCCAGTACGATCTGTTCCTCCGGGACGTTCAGGTATCAAGCCTGCTCAGTTACCGCTGGACGGATGACTACGACGGGCACGTGGGGCCGCGCTTCGATGGTGGGGGTCCGTCCCCGCTGCACAATGATCCGCGCGGCCGGGTGAGCTCCTTCGGGACTCTCGATGGATCGGTGAGTGTCGACTTCACCGTCAACGAGGTCGATTTCCGGGTCATGCTGTTCGGCCGCAACCTGACCGACAAGCAGTTCCTGACCTCCGTGGCGCCGGTGGCGAATCTGTTCGCCATCGGCGGGGTGTACCCGGGGCGCTTCTGGGGAGTCGAGTTCGGCGCCCGCTTCTGATCGTCGAGGCGTCCCTGTGAGCAGCCGCGTCTGCTTGCAGGGGCGCCGCGTCTACTCAAGTGAGTCTTTCCTGTTCCTGGCGTTGCGCCGGCTCAGAGACGGTCATAGACGGCCTCGAGCAGATGTCGGGTACGGGACACCTGGAATCGCGGCGCGGGTGAGTTCGTGATATAGGCGAATGCCAGCTGGGCATCGGGGTCGGCCATTCCGAGGGCGCCTCCGTAGCCGAAATGCCCGAATGCGGCAGTCCCGGGTCCCATGGCCTGCTTCTCGTGGGTGAGCTGGAAGCCGAGGCCGTAGCGTGCCGGGCGGTCGAGCACCCGATCGATGCCCTCCGAATGGGGTCGGGTGGCTTCCTGCAGCAGCGCCTTGCCGACACGGCTTCCGGACAAGAGGTCAGCATAGAGGCCTGCCACTGCCCGGGCGTTGGCATGACCGTTGGTGGATGGGATGATGGCGGAACGCCAGGCTCGGGTATTCACGGCGCCGAATCCACTCAGTCCGGGTGGGTTGAAGTAGCCTCGCCAGCGCATTGCGGCGGCGTCGGGCGAGTCGGGCGGCGGTTGTTCGAGGGCCTGCCGCCGCTGTTCACGAATGGAAATGTCCTGTTGCAGCAGCATGGGCGCGATCCGGGCCTGCATGGGACGAGGCACGCCCCAGAAAAATTCCGTGTCCCGCTCCCGCTGCAGGCGATCGTGGAACAGACGCCTGGCGGGTCGCC
>SKUB01000099.1 GCA_007122315.1 Pseudomonadales bacterium
GCGAGGAGATGCCGCCGGTGAACGACCTTCAGGAGGTGACTGCCATGGTGGCCGAGCGTGGACTGACCTGGCCCGAGCGCTGGAAGCAGGAGGGGCTGGAGGAAGGCATGCAGCAGGGAATGCAGCAGGGAATGCAGGAAGGCGAAGCACGGATCCTGCTGCGGCAGCTTACCCTGCGCTTCGGCGAGCTGCCGGAAGACATTCGGAGCCGGGTGGCCGACGCCGACGCGGATACGCTGCTGCGCTGGTCCGAGCGGGTCCTGACCGCGGACACGATCGAGGACGTGCTGGCCTGAAAGCCTGCGCGCGCTTTGCGCGGCATGGTCACCCCCATCACCAGCGGCCGGAGATGCGAAGGTGTCTCCGGCCGCGTTGGTTTTTGCGGCTGGGTTTCTTGGTTCCAGCAGAGCTGCCCGCCCTGGGGCCGGCACACTCGATGCCGACGATGACCTTGCGATTCGCAGTGCCAAGCGCATGGCGCAGGGGCGTTGAGGCTCAGCGCGGGGAGTGTCGATCGACGTAGTCGGCGGGACTGCAGATCGCGACGCCCTCGAATGGGTGCAGTTCGAGAAGATCCCGGTCGCCGCTGACGATCACATCCGCGTCGCCGCTGAATGCCAGCTCGAGGAACCTATCATCGCGGGGGTCGCGGCACCGTCGTATGGCTCGCGCGATGGGGATGAGTTCGGCGATGTGACCGAGCAGGCGCAAGAACTGCTGCCGTTCGGCGACGGTGAGGTACGGATCGAACTTCCGCCGCGCCAGGACCTGCGCCAGCTCTTCCAGGGTGGCTTCCGACATGAGCATCTGGCCGTGACGGACGACTTGGCTGACGGCGCGGGCGGGGACCGAGCCGGGCAGAAGCAGGCGGCTGATGAGGACGTTGGTGTCGACGACTACGCGCTCAGGACGCGTCATCGGCGACCATGTCCGCGAGTTCCTCCTCAGTCAGGCCCCGTTGTCGGGCACGCTCTCCGATCAGGTCGCAGAACGACTCGAACTGCTCGACATTGAATGCGCGCAGCCGCGCGTACTCGCGAGGCGAGAGGACCACGGCCACATCCCGGTTCTGGCGCCGGATCGTGACCGGCTCATGCTGGACGGCATCGAGCAGCGCGGCCAGCCGCTGCTTGGCATCCGTTGCGGAGATGTAACGCATGGGCCTGCTCCGAATCTAAAACAGACAAAATAGACAATATGTCCATTCCGCATACCGTGCAATCCACGACAGGACGTCGGAGGCCGTGCTGGCCTGAAAGTCTGCGCGAGCGCCTTGTGGGGCCTGAACACTCCCATCGACAGCGGCCGGAGATGCGAAGGTGTCTCCGGCCGCTGTCCTCATCAACCCGGGATCAGACGAATGACCACAGCATGGACAGTGGCAGAGCAATCCTGCCGGGGCCGAAGGAAAGGAGCTGGTCGCCGAGATAGATGACGAAGCCGCTGCAGCGGTAACTGTGTCCCGGCCCTTCGGTCATGAACCAGTCGATATGGCGAAAGTCCTGTGCGACGACGGTTGCTGCGGCTTTGACTTCGAACAGGGCTAGCAGTTTCCCGGGGGCTTCGGCGACGAGGTCGATCTCACGAAGACGTTGTCGCCAATGGTACAGGCGCCAGTGCTTGGCGAGATGCGGCAGCGATTTTTCCAGTTCGACGAAGACGAACGTCTCGAGGAGATGACCAAGCGCTGCGACGTCAGCGCTGAGGTCAAAGCTTGTCGAATCCTCCCCACGTATCGCGCAAGCGCAACCCGTATCGAGGAAATGCAGCTTCGCGGCCTTGATTTCCCGCCTCGCGCTCGAAGACGTCCAGGCACCCAGTCGATGCACGATGCCGAGTCTCGAAAGAACATCGATGTAGTCGTTCAACGTTTCTTTTCGAGCCCCCAGCGCCTTGCATAGCGCCGCGACGTTGAGCTCTTCAGCCGTCCGCGCGGCCAATTGATCAATCAGGCGGCGCAACGTGTCCGGCTTGCGCACCTCGGCGATGGGCGCCACGTCGCGCTCGACGATGCTGTCGAGATAGCTCGCATAGCGATCCATACGGTCGTGGTCGTCCAAGGTACGGATTTCCGGATAACCGCCACGGACGATGAGATCAATAGCCTCGGCCCGTGTGATCGCTTGCGGCTCAGGCAGGGCGCTGCGGCAATCGCGGGGATGCTCTGCGACCACATCGAGCAGGCGGCAAGGTCCCTGATGCGCGATTTCGGCAGCGCTGAGCGGGCGGAGCGTCACGGTCATGACCCGTCCAGCCAGGGAGTCGTATGCCTTCGCGGTTGAAAAAATGTTCGAGGAGCCTGTCAGTACGTATTGCCCGGGTCGCTGGTCTGAATCGACGATTCGTTTGAGCGCGAAGGTGATCTCCGGGGTTCGTTGAACCTCGTCAAGGACGACGGGGCGTCCGGTTCCCCTGGCTTGTTCGGAAAGTAGTTGCAGCTGGCCGTAGGCATCGGCCTCGAGAGCTGCTCTGATGCCTTCGTCGTCGAGTGTCAGATATCGGGCCGTTTTGAGCAGATCCTTGACGAGCGTCGTCTTCCCGGACTGCCTCGGCCCGACGACATTGACGACCCGGCTCGTGCCCAGGGCGCGTTCGACCCTGGAGGTCATGTGACGCGGGATGGGGTTCAAGTTGCGCTCCGGCTTCCCTGCAGTCGTGCGAAAAGACTATTACAAGATGTGCAAAAAGGCTACTAACATACGTGCAAAAAGGCTGCTAGGGATGTTGCAGAAACGCTATTGCGGATACTGAGCAGCGCTGCTTATCCTCACCTCCCTCGCCGCTAATGCCGCCACCACACCGCCGCGTATTCTTCTGTGGGAAGGGCGCGACGAGCATGACCGCGGAGCACGGACACCTTGCGTTTCTCGATGGCATCGCCAAGCGGATGGCCCACGGGCGCTGAGCGGGTCGCTGTGCGTGTCGGGCCTGATTCGGTCACAGGCGGGGACCAAGGACCGCGCGCCTCGCGGAACGCCGGCGTCCCGCCAGTGGGAGGCGACGTCCGCCAAGCGGGCGTCGCGATCGGCGTCACGCTCGAATTAGACGGCAGTCCTCGATCGCAACGCCGCCCTGCGGGCGACGTGAGCTCCCACTGCGAATCGCTCGATTCCCGAACCACGCGGTGGGAGCTGACGTCCGCAACGCGGGCGTCGCGATTGATGCCATGCGCAGCACCGACGGCAGTCCCCGATCGCAACGCCGCCCCGCGTGCCTGTGAGACCCGGCGACATTCGCTCCCACTGGCCTATCGCAGCATTCGAGCAAGTGGCATTGAGCCTGATCCCGCAGAATGATTGCACTGGAGCAGTGGCCGGGCCCGGGTGAGCTCCAGGCCAGCTTGATGCGGTTGCGCGGCAGGTTGGATGGAGATGAGAATCGTGAGCTGCGACGTGCGTTGGCGGTGTGGTTGCAGCGCGTGGTGCTGCCAGGGCTGGTCCCGGGCGAGGTGATGCCGC
>SKUB01000065.1 GCA_007122315.1 Pseudomonadales bacterium
GCCGGCTCATGATCGCTCCCTGAGGAGGCGCCTGACCTCGTCTTGAACCTTCTGCTCGTCACCCGGCCGGAACCCGTAATGAATGTAGCGAACGGTGCCCTGGCGATCGATGATCACCGTGGTGGGCATGGCCGGAACCTGGTACAGCTTGCTGACCTGCTCCTGCGGATCCAGCAGGATGGGGAAACTCACCGGGACATCCGCGAGGAAACGATCCGCGAGGTTGCTGTCCTGTTCCACGTTCACGCCGAGCAGCGTGAAACCCAGCGCCTCGTAGCGCCCGTAGATCTGATCCAGCAGCGGCATCTCCTGCCTGCAGGGCGGACACCAGGTCGCCCAGAAGTTGAGCAGCACGACTTCGCCCTTCAGATCGCTCAGCGCGACCGTTCCTCCAGACCGGTTCTCCAACGTGAAGTCAGGTGCGGGAGAGCCGACCTTGGGACCCGCAGCCTGCGCGGCCACGGCGAGCAGCGCGGCAGCAAGTAGTAGCCATCCATGCTTGATCATCGGATAAGTCTCCTCGTACGCATGCCGGCGCCAGATCAGAAGAACCAGCTCAGGCCCAGGCTGAATTCGACGTTGTGCGCGATCTTGTCATCACCCAACAGGTCCGTAGAAAACACACGATCACGGACGAGAAAATGAGCAGCGAGCCAATCGGTCAGCAGGACCCGATAACCGGCACCGAAACTCACGGTGAACAGGTTTTCTCCTCCGAATTCCGTATTCCCGGCACCGAGCAGTACGTACAGCGCCGAGTTGAAGGCCCGGTTGCGGCCAAAGAACACCTCTCCGGGCAGGACGTTGTAGCCAATGGACAGGTCGTAGTAACGGAAGCGCCGCTGTGAATCCGTGAGCAGCGGTGCACCACCGCTGAGATTCTCGAAACTGGTCCGGCCGGCATCGGTCTGACCCGCCATGACTTCCGCGAACAGCGACTCACTGATGTGATAGGCGAGGCGTACGCCATAGCCTGCATTGCTTCCAAAGTCCTCCACGCTGACGAAGCCGCCGTACACGCCGATTTCGAAATTCTCCGTATCGATACGCGGTTGGCGGATCTCACGCCGATCCACCGTCGGATCCACGACCGGTCCCCGATCGTCCTCCGCCACCTCGCGTCCGAGTGAGTTGCATCCCGTCGCCCCGGCGAGAACCGCGATGAGCAGCATGCCCTTCAGAAAAAGAATGCGAAGCCTGCTTTCCATTCGTCCACTGCCTCATTTTCGTTGCGGTCGGTGAAGATCAGATGGCTCCGGTACTCGGCGCGCAGCATGAAGCGTCGCGTCAAGTGCATGCGCAGCCCGAGGCCTACGCTCGCGACCTGATCCGTGCGTCGTTCGGTTTCGGCCAATCTCGCCTGGGGCCGGATCCAGATCACACCGGTACCGAGCGATACGAACGGTGAAACACGCCACTCCGGGAACGGCTGATGGACCAGATGGGCATTGACCATCCAGGCGTCCGAGAATCTGCCGGTGATCGTGTTGCCGGTGAGTTCAACCGCCAGGTTGCGCGTCAGCAGATAGCTGCCGTAGAGCGAGATGATGTCGCCGCCGCCGAAGTCCCCGAGCATCACCCCCGACTCCCAGCGCCGGTCGAAATACTCGGTGGGACCCGGTTCTCCCAGATCCAGAGGCTGACCATCGATGGTCGTGGCAAGGCGCATCTGAGCCAGGCTCACCCAACCCACACGTTCCCGCGGTCCCTGGATCCGGAACCAGTCGGTGCGGCGCGCCAGGATCTCGAAGTGTTCCCCTCGATCGAGCACATGGAACACGGGATAGCCTCGCCCCGGCCCCGTATGCATCTCCATGAACGGCTCAGCCACCGCGGCCCGGAATGCAGCGGCCTGCGCCCCAGGCGCGAGCAGCAGCAGCCCGAAGCCGAGCGCAAGCAGGATCGAGGCGCGCACAGGCACGATCAGTCCTCCGGCGCCGCGAAGGGATCGTTGTAGTACTGCGTTCCGAGGTCCATCCACTCGGAAAGCAACCGCAGCTCGGCCGCGCTGAGCCAGCCCGCATGACTGCCGCCCGGTTCGAAACGGTCGAAGAAGCGCCCCGCCGACAACGCCCGGCCCACCGCCATGGGCGGCGGCATCGAAACCGTCGCGAGGATCGGCTCACCGGTGCCTTCATCAACACCAACTTCAACCAGGCGATCCTGGAGAATGCCGTCGAGCACCTCCCGCTCGTTGCGGGGGAAGACCAGCTCCCGATACGCATTGAAGTGGTCGGCCTGCAGGGGTGACAGACCATCAGTGAGGTCCAGATCGGCTTCCGGGACCCGCAGGGCGCCCATGGCGTCCGTCGGGCTGTGACACAGCGTGCAGGTGTTGTCCGCCAGCACCGTGAAGCCGTCCTCGGGATCGATGACCTGCCGATCGAGGTCCCACAGGGGATGAATGTGCTGTTCGTAGTGGATCACCGAACGGCAGCGCGGATTCCACTGCAGCAGACACTCGCCGGCCACGGGAATCGGCGTCTGCAGGTCCCCGTAGCGCCACGCGAACGACTCGTCCGGAGCACGCCCGGCGCTCGACTCGTTCGTCCAGACGTCGTCGAACACCACGTCGACGCTCGGCACCCGGGCGGCACAATCCGTCGCGCAGCTGACCCGCGCGCGTACCTCCGCCATGGTCTCGCCGAAGTCGGCAAACAGTTCCGGCCGCGTGTTGGGATAGGGCTGACCCGTCGTGGCCGCGCCTGGATGAACGCTTTCGAACGCGTCCCGGCGTCCGTGGGACAGGCCGCTGTTCGGCGTGTGGCAGCCGACGCATGCCAGCGTCTGTCCTGGCCGGACCTGCAGCCAGCTGCGATGGCGGGCACTGATGCGTCGACCCTGGCCGTCGAGGACCTCCACTGCCAGCGGGACATTCGCCGGCACCTGAACAATCACGGAGCCATCCGGCTCGATGGGCGTGTAGCCGACGATCTCGCGCATGCCGTTGCCGGCACCGCCGCGACCAAAGGCCGTGTTGCGGAAATCGCGGACGTCGTCGTCAGGCAACGCAACGGCCTTGATGATGCGCAGGAACCGGGCCGGGCGCTGCGACGCGGTGGTCAGCGCCGGGTCCGCCAGGGTCGCGATACCTACCCCCGAGGTGTCCTCGCCGTTGATGTCGTAGACGCTGCGAATCGCGAGCAGGCCGCTGTCGGCATCCGCCAGCAGCAAATCCGCCTGACCGGAATCCACCTGATCGAACAGCACCAGAGGCTGCGGGCGCATCTGGGCGGCCACCACTTCCGTGTACATGACGCCTTCTACGGGCTGCAGCACCGGCAGCTGGGTGTCGGTGCTGCCATCGTAGAGATAGAGGCCGTAAAGAGGTGGTGCCGGGATCGCATCGGGATCGGCGAGCCGCGCTTCCGTGCAAGGCAGGATGCCGCCTTGCTGGCCCTGCAGGCGACACAGGCTCCAGGTCACGAACATCCGCCGACTGCCGTCCCGGAGAGGCCATGCAGAACTGTAGCGACCTCCAGGAGAGATGCCGCCATTGGTGCGCACGTCATTGATCGTGGCGCGGGTCTGCGCGGGACCGAACATGGCGCCGGCCTGGAATGGAACCGGCTGCTCGTTCTCGACGAATCCGTCAACGTCGATGCGCACGAGATCGGCACCGGAGTCCGGCACGACGAATGGTCGCAGCAGAGCGAGCAGGCCGCCGTCGGCAACTCTTGGCCGCAGGAACTGCACCGTGGCTCCGTCGGTACCTGTCTGATGGCTGTTGGCGCCGTAGAAGAGCTCGAGATCGGTGCCATCCGGATTCATGCGATAGAGGTGGATACCATTGCGTCCGTTCGCCCTGTCCCAACGACTGAACACGATCTGGCCGTTGTCCATGACCTCCGGATGCTGGTCGTGGCTCTGGTTGAAGGAAATCTGATTGATGTCGCTGCCGTCCGCATTCATCACGTGCAGGACGAAGGCCGGCTCACGTCGTTCCTCGTTCAGCGCATCGAACTGGGGCTTGCCCTCGTCGAGCAGGATGGCCTTGCCCTGCCTCTGCCGGGTGGACGAGAACACGATCCGGCCATCAGGGAGATACGCGGGAGACAGGTCGTGGCCCGCCTCCGCGGTGGTGTCCGAACTGATGATGCGGCGCAGTTCGTCCGTCATCCGGTCGAACTCCCACAGGTTCCAGGACGGCTGATCATCATCGTCGGCGCCAGGAATCAGTGGTCCTCGCAGGGCAAAAATGAAACGCTGGCCGTCGAAGGAGACGTTCAGGTCACGGACGTCGTACTCCCCCTCGTCGAGTTCGGCCGTGAGATTGCGTTCCCGGGCCGAAGGTGAGGCGCGCTCGCGCAGAATCAGCTGCGCACCCGGCTGCACGACCAGAAGCTGTCGGGCATCGTCGCTTGCAGCACCCATGTTCGCAGCCATCGGCGCCGGACGGGTGATGTACGCAATGGGGACGTCAACGACTACCGGGTCCTGGCTCTGCCCCCCCGACACTGTGACTCCATCGCCGCCGCAGGCAGCGAGTCCGAAACCCAGCCAGCACGCGAGAAGCCACCTGCCTCCTCTGGCGCCGCGCGACAGGTCCTTGGGGTCTGCGATCATCCTGTCTCGTTCCGTACCCAAAACCATCGCCCGGCGCCCGCGAAGACCCACTGATGTGAACGGCGTCACGATCCGGACGCGCCCGTTGCGCCCTGGCGCCCCCGAAACGACGCCTACACCCCCGGCCCTGCTGACTTTCAATCTAGTACAGCTTCAGCGGTCTGCCTCCGCGCAAAGTGCCAACGTGATCACGGTCGGAATCCGAATCGTCGACTAAAACTGATGATACGGGGTCGTACTTCGCAGGATGAATCGCGTGCAGGGGTGCAGCATGGAGCGTAAGGAAGCCGGGGAACGGCTAAAGCGGGGCATGGCTGCCCTGCTGACGGTCGCGTTTCTCGCCGTTGGCGTCGCCGAGGCTCAGGCAGGCGCGCGCGATCAGGCCCGCCGCATCCACGACCGGTTGGCAGGCGTACCACCAAGCGAGGCCGTTCTCGATGCTATGGAGATGGACATCCTTCAGAACAATGCGGTCGGCGCTGCCTATCGCGCCATGGAAGATCCCTCCTTCTACAACGTCACCCTGAAGAACTTTGCCGCCCCGTGGACCAATCGCGACGAGTCCGCTTTCGTGCCCTTGAACGACTACATCGCCACGGTGATCGGCATGATCCGTGACGACGTGCCTTTCAACGGCTTGCTCTCCGAGGACATCCTCTATGTTGGCGCTCCGGGGCTCTCCGGCGTCCCGGCCTACACCATGACCAGCAATGCCCACTATGAGGCGCTGGAGCGGGGTGGATTCAATCTCGGCTCGCCCTCGGTCCTGGTCGCGACCACCCAGACCGCACAGACAGACCTGCCCTTTCAGGGCGTTGCCGGCGTGATGACGACCCGTGCCGCCGCCGAAGCATTTTTCGTTGCCGGCACCAACCGGGCGATGCTCAGGTTCACCCTGATGAGTCACATGTGCCGCGACTTGGAACAGTTCTTCGATACCGAACTACCCACCGATCGCATCCGCCAGGACGTCTCGCGCAGCCCGGGTGGGGACAGCCGCGTCTACCTGAACAACTGCATCGGTTGCCACACCGGCATGGACCCCCTTGCCCAGGCGTTTGCCTACCACGATTACGACGAGGCGGCAGGACGCATCCGTTACACCCCCGGACAGGTCCAGCCCAAGTACTTCAACAATGAGGACACCTTCCCATTCGGCTACGTGACACCGGACGACCGTTGGGACAACTACTGGCGCAGGGGCCGCAACGCCCAACTCGGCTGGAACGGCGCGTCGTCCGGATCCGGCCACGGTGCAGCCTCCATGGGCATGGAACTGGCCAGCAGCCAGGCCTTCGCCCAGTGCCAGGTTGAGAAAGTGTTCTCGACCGTCTGCCTCAGGGCGCCGGCGAACGCCGCTGATCGCGCGCAGATCGATTCCATGGTCGGCGGCTTCGTCTCCGGCGACTACCGGATGAAGCAGGTCTTTGCCGAATCGGCCGTCTACTGCAAGGGCGACTGATTCGCTGCCGGAGGCACACTCGGATGGATCAACAACAAGAAACGGACCGCGAGCGCACGTCGCTCCCGGCGCACCACCTCGAGGGAACGTCCATGAGGGCGATGTCCTGGCTGGCGGTGCTTCTGGTGGCCGTCGTGGTGCTTGCAGGGTGCACCGGCGGTGGTGAAGCGACGCAACAACTGCAGCAGACAGCACCAGTCCAGTCCAGCAATTACACGGGCCCTGCTCCGGCCACCACCGACACCCAGGCGTTCATGATCAATGTCTGGGAGAACGTGCGCGCAGCCAATCGCTGCGGCCAGTGCCATACCGCAGACGGTCAGGCGCCCAGGTTCGCCAGGGTCGACGACGTCAATCTCGCCTACCAGGCCGCCAACTCCATAGTCGACCTTACCTCACCGGCCGACTCGCTGATGGTCACGTACGTGGCCAGCGGTCACAACTGCTGGCTGTCCAGCACTCAGGCCTGTGCCGACATCCTGACAACCTGGATCAGCAACTGGGCCGGTGGCGCCATCGATTCCGGTCGCGCCATCGAACTGCAGCGACCACGCAGCCGTGAAGTGGGCTCGAGCCTCGCGTTCCCCGAAGACCCGATGCTGTTCGCCGCCACGGTGTACCCGCCACTGGCGACCTACTGTGCCGACTGCCACAGCACCACCGTCCCCGGTTCCGTGTCACCTTTCTTCGCTGACGGAGATCTGGTCACGGCTTATGACGCATCGCGCAGCCGCATGAACCTGTCGGTGCCGGCGTTGTCGCGTTTCGTGATCCGCCTGCGCAACGAGTTCCACAACTGCTGGAGCGATTGCGAGGACGACGCGCAACTGATCGAGAACGCCATCGCCGCGTTCGCAGGAGAAGTCGAGCCCAACGAGGTGGATCCGAACCTGGTCACCAGCAAAGCGTTGACGCTCCCGGACGGCATCATTGCTGCCGGCGGCAATCGCTTCGAGAGCGCCCAGATCGCGCTGTTCGAATTCAAAGAGGGCGCCGGAACCACCGCGTTCGACACCAGCGGCGTTGAGCCCGCTGCGAACCTGACCCTGACCGGCGACGTCGAGTGGTTCGGTGGCTGGGGCATCGACATCAGGAGCGGCAAGGCCCAGGCCAGCACCGGCAGCAGTCGCAAGCTGCATGACCTGATCCGCGCCACCGGTGAGTACTCCCTGGAGGCATGGGTCGTTCCCGGCAACGTCACGCAGGACAACGCGCACATCATCGGCTACTCAGGCGGTACCGGCGTGCGCAACTTCACCCTGTCCCAGGACATGCACAGCTACGAGTTCCGCAACCGCAGCAACGTCACCGGCCCGAACGGCAACCCGGCGCTGGCCACCGAAGATGCCGACCAGATCCTGCAGGCCACGCTGCAGCACGTCGTCGTGACCTTCGATCCGGTTGCCGGACGCCAGATCTTCGTCAACGGCACCCGTATCCCCATCGACGACCCGGTAGGCGGTGGACTCATCAACGACTGGGACAACACCTTTGCGCTGGTGCTCGGCAACGAGGTCTCCGGCAACCGTCAGTGGGAAGGGGTCCTCCGCCTGGTGGCTATTCACAACCGGGCGCTCACCGGCGAGCAGGTCATGCAGAACATGGCGGCCGGCGTCGGAGAGAAGTTCTTCCTGCTGTTCGACGTCAGCGAGCATGTCGGCATTCCGGACAGCTACATTCTCATCGAGGTGAGTCAGTTCGACACCTACGCCTACCTGTTCACCAGCCCACGTCTGATCAACCTCGATCCGAGCGTATCCATGGACGGCGTGGTGATCCGGGATCTGCGCATCGGCATCAATGGCTCCGAAGCTGGCGTTGGCCAGGCCTTCCGGTCCATCGACACGGTCATTGGAGCGGACTACTCACCGGAGAACGGTCAACTGCTGTCCAGCCACGGTGCCGTGATCGCACTCGAACTCGGACCGCAGAGCGACGAATTCTTCCTCAGCTTCGGCGAGATCGGTGACAGCGTCGGCGTCACGGTGGACCCGACGCCGCTGCCGCAGGTCGAACCTGCCGATCTGGAACCGCAGTCGGAGATCGGCGTGCGCACCTTCGATCGCATCAATGCCACCATGGCCAAGGTGACGGGCATCCCCACCACCGAACCCTCGGTGCGCGACACATTCGACCTGGTTAGGCAGCAGCTGCCGGGAATCGATCGCATGGAGACGTTCGTCTCGGCACACCAGATCGGTGTGACGCAGCTCGGCATCGCCTACTGCAATGTGCTGATCGAGGACGCGAGCCGACGCGCAAGCTACTTCCCGAATTTCGACTTCAACGCGGGCACCGCCTCCGCATTCGCAGGCGATGGCCGTCAGCTGCTTCTGAACCCGCTGATTGACCGGATGATGGGCGTGGGCCTGAACAGTCAACCGGAGTTCGCCGACGTTCGTGGCGAACTCAATGCCCTCATCGATCGCCTGCTCACTGGCAGCAGTGCCAGCGGTCCCGAACGTACCCGAGCCATCAGCAAGGCCGCCTGCGCAGCGATGCTGAGCAGTGCGCCCATGCTGGTGCTGTGACACGCCCGAGGAGTGATCATGCGTAGGAAGCGAGGTACGCCAGACGACTGGTTTGCACCCAAGCGGCATCCGGATCATCCGCGGCCGATCACCAGGCGTCAGTTCATCTCGCAGGGTTTCATGGCCGGTGCAGCCACCCTCGTCGGCGGCGGTGTGTTCAGTCTCTTCGCCAATCCGCGGGCGGCGTGGGCGCAGCTGTCCGGAGACCTCGAACCATTGAAGGAAGCGTGCGGCATCGCAGTGCAGGGGGCGGGCAGAATTCCGTTCATCTGCTTCGATCTCGCCGGCGGCGCCTCCATGATGGGTTCGAACGTCCTGGTGGGTCGCCAGGGTGGGCAGCTGGATTTTCTCAGCACTCAGGGCTACAGCCGACAGGGCCTGCCCGGCAACATGATTCCGCCCGCGCCGAATCCGACCACCGGCGGTGACTACGTCGACCAGCGGCTCGGGCTGGCCTTCCACAGCGACAGTGGCTTCCTGCGTGGCATCACGGATCGCCTGGGCCCCGGCGTCGAGCAGTTCATCAATGGAGCGGTCGTTCCCGCCCGCTCCGAGAACGACACCGGCAACAATCCGCACAATCCCATGTACGGCATCCACCGGGCCGGTGCCGACGGTGAACTGCTCACCCTGATCGGTTCCCGTCCGTCAGACTCCGGGGGCAACTCGGTTGCGCCCATGAGCATGATCAACCCGGAGGTCCGTCCCACCAAGGTGGACCGCCCCAGTGACGTCACGGGACTCGTGGACACCGGCCAGCTCATCGGTCTGCTCGGTCAGGACGACGCAGTTGCCGTGATGGAATCCATCTACCGTATCAGCGACCAGAAACTGCAGCGGGTCAGCACGGGCATCTCCCGTGACGATGTCATCAAGGATCTGGTGCGCTGCGGCTATCTGAAGTCGGCCGACATCGCCAACCGCTTCGGCGATCCTGCCAGCCTCAACCCAGCGCTGGACCCCGACATCGTCGGCCCCTCCGGCATCTTCAGCGCCCAGGAGTTCAACGGCGACAGTGAATTCCGCAAGACCGCAGCCGTGATGAAGCTGGTGATCAACGGTTTCGCCGGCGCCGGCTGCGTGACCATGGGCGGCTACGACTATCACGGCGGCCGTCGGGCCGAGGGCGAGGTGAAGGACCTGCGCGCAGGGCGCTGCATGGGTGCCTGTCTCGAATACGCTCACCGCGTCGGCGTGCCCCTGATGCTGTACGTGTTCACGGATGGCTCGAATTCGAGCAACGGCGTGATCGACGACTCCGTCGAGGGGCGCGGTAAGGGCGAGTGGACCAGCGACAATCAATCAGCCACTGCAGGGTCCTTCTTTCTCGTCTACAACCCGCGTGGTCGCCCGCAGCTCATCGGCGGCACCTCAGCGCAGCAGGCGCAGCATCAGCAGATCGGTCACTACAGGCCGGACGGCTCGGTGGAGTCGGCATCCTCACCGGCTGCAAACAACGTCAACCTGCTGGTGGAAACGACGATCCTCAATTACCTCGCGCTGCACGGCGAACAGGGCAACTTCCCCACCCTCTTTCCCAATCACGGCCTCGGCAACCCGGCTCTGCGCGACCGCCTGACGGCGTTCGAGCCCATCGTCGACGGCACGCTCTGAGCATCGTAGCGGGTCCCTGACACGGCCTGCCGGCTGCGTCAGGGAACACCCCTACGCCTTGGGCGCCGGTTGCTGCAATAATCCCTGCATGCAAGCAGACACTGAACTCGCGGCACGTCTGGCCTGCCCTCGCTGTGACCGTTCGCCCCTGGATCGGACCGCAGACGGCTGGCGTTGCGGCAGTTGCCGCATCGACTTTCCCGTTCTCGACGGCATGCCCTGTCTCTACTCGGCACCCGGCGCCGCCCTGGGCGAGTGGCGGGGTCGGCTGCATGCGGAACTGCGCCGGCTGCAGCAGGACGCAAAGCTCCTCGATGCGGCGCTTGCAAAAGGAGCCCTCGCGCCGCTCACGAAGCGGCGGCTGGAGCTGCGTCGCGATGCCGCACGGATCCACCACGACGAGTTGCGCGATCTGCTCGCTCCGCTGCTGGCGGGTCACCCCGCCGCCGGTGGCGAGACCTATCTCGCCCTCAGAACCCGCCCTCCGACGGATCAGGGTCTGACCACCTACTATCCCAACGTGCATCGGGACTGGAGCTGGGGCGAGGAGGAAAATCGCCGCTCGGTGGAACTGGTCAGCGAAGCCTATGCGGCACGCGAGCGTCCACAGCATATGCTCGTGCTCGGCTGCGGCGCCGGCCGACTTGCACGGGACCTGCACGAGCACTTCGGCTGCCGCTCCACCGTGGCCATGGATTTCAATCCCCTGCTCATGCTGATCGCGGCGCGCATGTTCCGAGGCGAGGCACTCACCCTGCACGAGTTTCCCATCGCTCCGAAGTCCATGGCCGATCAGGCCGTGGCACGGAAACTCGAAGCGCCCCCCGCTGCTGCTGGCCTGATTCCACTGCTCGGCGACGCGTTGCGTCCTCCCTTCGCCGCCGGCAGCTTCGACACCGTGGTAACGCCCTGGGTGATCGACATCCTTCCGGATCAACCGGCCCACACGGCGGCCCGCATCAATCGCCTGCTGACGCCGACAGGACGCTGGATCAGTTTCGGGTCCCTGAACTTCAGCCACGCTGACCCGACTCTGTGCCTGAGTCTGGAGGAGACGCTGGCGATGATCGAGGAGGCAGGCTTCGCAGCCCCGGATGTGGTGGAGGCGGAGATCCCCTACATGTGCTCTCCGGCCAGCCGTCACGGCCGCCGCGAGCAGGTGGTGACGTTCTGCGCCGATCGCGTCGGGGAAGTCCCCCAGCCTGAACGCCATAGCGCGCTGCCGGACTGGATCGTGACCGGCAAACAGCCGGTGCCGGTGCTGCCCCACTTTCAGCTGCAGACACTGTCCAGTCGCGTGCACCTGTTCATCATGAGTCTCATCGACGGCAAGCGGACCCTGGAAGACATGGCCCAGCTGATGGAGGCGCAGCAGCTGATGACCCGCGCCGAGGCGGAGCCGGCCATCCGCACTTTCCTCGAGCGTCTCTACGAAGACAGCCAGCGGGAAAAGCGCTTTTGAGAGCGCTTCAGCCGGACTTAAGCAGCGCTTCGCAACCGGTGCCGTCGAGGATCCCGGCAACCCTGCGTTTCGCTTCTGCATCCAGCGCAGCGTGGGCTTCGCGCAAACTCTGCAGACACTTGCCCTGGTAGGGGAACGTCGGCTGCTCCCACGGCTTCCCATCAATGGTCGTCTGCCAGTTCTTCTCTCCCGACGCCAGTGCCCTGGCGTTGGCGAGCAACGCCGGTGCGTAGACCCGCCCCACTTCAGTCAGCAGCCCGCCGAGGAGCTCACGCGCCGAAGCCGCTGTCAGCCAGCCGTCATCCGCCGCCGGATGACCGGAGAGATCGTCCACCGCATCCACCCAGGCGCACACGCGTGGCGCGCGCTCGAGCGCCAGCGCCATGGGGGTCGGATCGAATTTGGCGAGCTGCGTGAGCTGGGCATAGATGCCGAAGTCGCCAGAACCCGGGCGCTGACCCATGAGGAAGGGCTGCCGCTGCAGCAACCCTTCGAACAGATCCAGAAAGCGGACATAGCTCGCCTCGATCACCGGAGCCGTGACCGCGTTGGAGCCGACCACGTAAAGGCGCGCAATCTGACGCTCGGCAATGAACTGCCGCATGCGCTCATGGGTTTCCGGAGACATGGAGGGATCACGCCACAGCGGCAGGATGCTCGCGGCCTTGTCGATGTCCGCCTGGTACCACCAGCGGTAGTGGAACATGGCCTTGGTGAGCCACTCGTCGGCATAGTCCTCGAGCAGAGCATCGATGAAAGCCAGAGCCGGATCCGGCGGAATCACCGAACGACCCGATCGCTCCTGCTCGAAGCGGCGGATCAGCGGCGTGGAGTCCACCACCGCCTCGATCTCGCCCTTCGCGTTGGGCA
>SKUB01000233.1 GCA_007122315.1 Pseudomonadales bacterium
GCGGGCGGAGTCCGACGTGTCGACAGAATCTGGTTTTCGTCGACACAACTGCCTGAGGACGTCGAAGGTATCGACGTTTCCGTTGCCGGAGTGACACCTGCATGTTGCTCACAGAATCAGTCGTTGAGAGCGACAAGACCCCTTGCCGTGCATGGATGAGCGTCAACGCCTTTTGTTGCTCACCAAAACCGTTAAATGAGCAACAAACCGGCTTGCTGTTCAGCCATGGGCGCCAAATACATTTGTTGATCATTTTGCGTATAATTTGAGCAACAAATGGCTAGCGGAACGTCCGCCATGACGCTCGACACCAGCAACGCCGTGCACTACCACCTGGGCCAGTTTCCACCGAACCTGGATCAAGGTCGTCTGGTGCCCGGCCTGCTGGCGGCGACGGATGCGCTGGCGCGCTACGATCAGATGCTGCTGGGCATGCACAACAACGAGGTCTTCCTTGGGCCGTTGCGGGGCCAGGAGGCCGTGGTGTCCTCGCGCATGGAAGGCACCATCAGCACCATGGACGAGATCCTCCAGCTTGAAGCCGAGTATGGCGAAGACAACGAAAGCGCCGCCGGAGAATTCCGCTCAGACGTCATCGAGACCGTGCTCTACCGGCGCGCCCTGAATACGGCGCAAAGGCAGTTGGAGGCCGGCCACCCTCTTTCCGAATCACTGGTCAAGAGCATTCACCAGCAGTTGCTGTCCTTCGGCCGCGGGGCGGGCAAGTCACCGGGCCAATTCAAGCGTGAGCAGAACTTTGTGGGCACGCGCGGCAGCCGGGCGGTCAGCTTCGTGCCCGTCGCACCGGAACAGCTCGCCAGCGGTATGGAAGCCCTGTTCCTGTTGATGAACGACGAGCGCCTGCCGATCCTGCTGCGTACCGCTCTTGCCCATGCCGAATTCGAGGCGCTGCATCCGTTCGAGGATGGCAACGGCCGGGTCGGACGCATGCTCATTACCCTGATGCTTTGGCGCGGAGGAGCGATTGCCGAGCCACACTTCTACATCAGCCGCTTTTTCGAGGATCACAAGGACGAATACATCAGCCGATTGCGCGATATCTCCGCGCAGAGCGACTGGGAGGGCTGGTGTGCCTTCTTCCTGGTCGCCGTGAAGCAGCAGGCCATCTGGAACCTGAAAGTGGCGCAGGACATCCGCGATTGCTATGAGGCCATGAAGCTTCGCTTCGCGGAGCTGCTGGCCTCGAAGCATTCGGTGTCGGCACTGGATTATCTGTTTACGAATCCGGTGTTCACCAATAGCCACTTTACTCGCAGCGCTGGCATCCCCCTGGCCACCGCCGGCCGCTTTACCCGCAACTTACTGAAAGAGGGCCTGCTCGAGACTGTGCGCGAGGCCTCCGGACGGCGCCCGGCCATCTACCGCTTCGAGCCACTGATGCAGCTGGTGCGGGTGTAATCACCCATGACCAGGTTTGCCTTCCCGCAAACCGGTACGCTGTGCTCGTCGTTGGCCGGGATGAAATAGACCCGTGGTCATGCTGAGAGCAACGAAGAAAGTGCTGAGCCGGCTCCCGAAGACTGCCGGCGACACGGTCGGACACGGCGCTCGGCGACTGGTACGCCGACCGCATCGTCATCGACCGCAAGCCCCTGGGGCAGAGCGCGATGTCGAACTCGAATACCCGCTCTGCCGTCAGCCCACCAGCGCACTCGCCCATCTGGCTAACGACAGCCATACGCCGCTGTCCCAGATCATCATCGGCAGGGTCAGTGCCACCAGTACCAGTGGGCCGCCGGTAGAGCCGATCACGGCAGTCGTCATACCCATCCCCCCCCTGTTTTTTCGGCAATTGTAAGCCAACAAGGAGGCTCCGCCAGGCCGGTTGGTTCAGCTGGCAGCCCGGATGGGGACTTCTACGGCAGGCCATTCACCAAGCATGGCCTGCCGAACTCAACCGGGCGCGTGGAGATCGAGCACCTCGGTGATGCGCTCGTACGGTAGCCCCGCGGTGGTGTTCAGCGACGCCACGGTGTCAGCATCCAAAGCCTCGAACAGGCACATGCAGCGGCCACTGTCCGGTGCGAAAGTGGAGCGCAGATACTGGATGTCTTCGCCGCCCTCGCGCATGGACGCGGCCGTTTCGATGGCGCTGCGTTGCGCTCCGCCCAGCGCCTCCATTGTGATTCCGTTGAGGTCCCGGTCGACGAGATAGACAGGCATCGGTTTCTCCAAATCCTGCAGTAAGAGGCTTCAGTATCCGCCAGGCCCACGGGAGGAACCATCGTCTGGCGGTTATGGAATGATGACTTCCGGTCTGCGTGGCCCAGGCGCACAATCAGCCTCGGGATCGGGAGCAGCGGCCTCATGGAACTCAACCAGGCGCGATATTTTCTGGCAATCGTGGCTCAGGGCAGTTTCACCCGTGCGGCCGAAGAACTCGGCATCTCGCAGCCCGCACTGACCAAGAGCATCCGCAAGCTCGAGGCAGAGCTCGGTGGACCGCTCTTCCACCGCGAGGGAAGGCGTCTGCTGCTCAGTGAGCTGGGCGAACTGGTCCGGCCGAGGCTCACCGCGGCCACCGATGGCATGGCAGCGGCAGTGGAGGTAGCCAACAGTTACCGTCTGCTGCGCAAGGCGCCGTTGCGGGTTGGCATCATGTCGACCATCGGGCCCTTGAGGCTCTCACCCTTCCTGGCCGAATTCGACGCGAAGCACCCGGGCGTGGAACTCGAACTCCACATTGGCGACCTCGCGCAGACGTGCAAGCGTCTCGAAGAGGGCGCAGTCGATCTCGCCATCATGAGCGCGCCGGACGGCCTTGGGGGGCGCTACCACACGCAACCACTCTACGAGGAGCACTACGCCGTCATCTTCGAGCCCGGACACCGCTTCGCGTCGCTCGAGGTCGTGCGACTCCGGGACGTCTCGGGGGAGCGCTACGTCGATCGTCTGGCTTGTGAAATGCGCGAACTGGTGACGGCCATGTGCGATGAGCATGGCATCGATCTGTACGCGACTTTCCGCAGCGAGCGTGATGACTGGGTGCAGGCGATGGTGGCGGCGCGGCTCGGATTCGCCTTCATGCCCGAGTGCGCAATCACGCATCACGGAGTCCTGTCCAGGCCGCTGGTTGAGCCGCGGGTCGCGCGAGTGGTGGAACTCGCGCGTGTGCGAGGGCGGCGGCTCTCGCCGGCCGCGCGCGCCTTCGTGGATGCGGCCAGCGTCATGTGCAGGACGGCTGCTGTCCGGTTCGATCCCGCGCCGGTGTCGGATTGAGGCACGGACCGATTCATCAGGCTCAGGCATCGCCGGCGCTGAGCTTCCTGTAGCCGCGCTCGGTGATCAGCACGAGGTGCACCGTGGTCGGATAGATGCGCCCCTCGTGGCGCAGCCGCTCGATCGTCTCGCCATGCGCTTCCTCGGAAAGATAGAAGTAGTCGTCGCCTTCAACGAGCAGATGCCGTCGA
>SKUB01000050.1 GCA_007122315.1 Pseudomonadales bacterium
GGACTGGCTCGAGGCAGGTGAACCGTGCTGGCTGGCGACCATCGTCGCCACCTACGGATCATCGCCGCGCCCCGTGGGCTCCCTGCTCGCCTGCAATCGCGCTGGCGACCTTGTCGGCTCCCTGTCCGGCGGCTGCGTCGAGGATGACCTGATCGAGAAACTCGTCGCCGGCGAACTGATCACCGATAGCCCGCAGCTGCTGAAGTACGGCCTGGCTCCCGAAGACACGGAGAAACTGGGCCTGCCCTGCGGCGGCCATCTCCACGTGGTCATCGAGCCATTGAGCGCGCGCCATGCCGCAACGTTTTCCCGTATCGTCGAGCGCCTCGATGCCCGCAAGTGCATCACGCGCAGCGTGCGTCTCGCTGCCGACTCCAGGATGTCACTCACCGACAGCGACGTCTTCGCCCCGCTGCAGCTGCACGAAGCACCCCACGCAGATCCCGTTCTCGAACAGACCTACGGGCCGCGCCGGCAACTGTTCCTGATCGGTGCCGGCATGGTGTCGCGTTATCTGGCAGAGATGGCCCAGGCGTTGGACTACGACATCACCGTGTGCGATCCCCGCGAAGCCATGCTCGAGCAGTGGGCCGTACCTGGGGTCAAGACCGTCTGCGCGATGCCAGACGATGCCGTCAAGGCGCACGCCGACGACCCTCGGTCGGCCATCATCGCCCTGACCCATGACCCGCGCATCGACGACATGGGCCTGATGGCGGCACTGGACAGCCGAGCCTGGTACGTCGGCGCCATGGGCTCCAGTCGCACCAGCGCGAAACGTCGCGAGCGGCTCGCGCAGCTTGACCTGACCCCGGCACAAATCGCCCGCCTGCATGCGCCGGTTGGCCTGCCCATAGGCAGCAAGACACCGCCCGAGATCGCAATCGCGATCCTCGCTGAACTGACGGCACTCGAAAAATCGGCACAGGCCGCGGTCGAGTCACCCGTCCAAGCCACCGGCTAGCGTGACCACGTCGGCTGGCGGCGGACTTATTCTTGCCGCCGGGCACGGACGCCGCTTTGGCAGCGACAAACGCCATGCCATGCTCGCCGACGGCCGCTCGCTACTGCTCACTGCGTTGACCCCCTGGCATGCTGCCCTGGCCGACGTTCGAGTCGTTCTGCGCGATCGCGCGGAGCCGGGCGAGATCCCGCTCGCCGAAGCGCTCATGAAGCAGTTCCCGAATCTGATGATCACGTTCGCCGAGCGGTGGCGGGAAGGCATGGGCGCCTCACTGGCCACCGGCATCGCCGAATGCGGCGACTGGGGCTACGTCCTGATCGGTCTCGGCGACATGCCGGATCTGCGCGCAGCGACGATCAGCAGGTTGAGCGATGAACTGCAGCGGCGCTGCAACGCCGGCGACACGATGTGCATCGTACGCCCGGTCCATGCAGGCCGGCCCGGCCACCCCATCGGCTTCGGCCGCGGCCATTTCCCGGAACTGCGACGGACCGCCGGCGACATCGGCGCCCGCCACATCGTGGCAGCGCATCCGAACGTCGTGGACCTGCCCTGCGACGACCCCGGCATCCATCACGACATCGACACCCCCGATCAGCTGCCCTGAACCCCTTCGCGCACGACCCTGTGGACGAGCCTACTGAGCGGGCGGGAGTTCGATCCAGGTGAAGCGGTCGGGATCAAGTTCGCGTTCGCCGTCGAAGCGATAGGCCACCAGGCGTCCACCGAGCACCATCGAGTAGTCGAGACAGCAGACATTGTGCGCCTGCAGTGCCGGCGTACCCGAACGCCAGTAGTGGCCGAAGAACACCGGAGGCGCGTCTACCGGATAACTCAAAAGCCGCTCTCGCGCATCCTCATCGAGCGCCTGCACCTGGATGTCCTGAGGCAACGGGTCCGGCTGAAAGGCCACATCGCCGAGCGTTTCAGCTGCACGCGTCCAGAACGCCGTGCGGAAGAAGCGCCGCTGCAGCCCGTCGCGGCCCCGCATCACGCGCGCCTCCGGCAACTCGAGTTCGGTCCCGTTGAGAATCCGGTCCAGGAATCGTCGCGGCAGGCTGCCCGGATAGCAGGCCGCCCGTGCAAGCGACCTGTCCAACACGCGTTCATCATGCGCGGCGCGAAACTGCGCCATCAGCGCCTCGTCCCAGCAGGCGTGGATCACGCGCAGCGCAGGACTCTCGAGCCAGAGCGGCATGGCGTGGATCCAGGCCAGCGTGGCCGCGAGGTCTCCGGGATGACCAGCGAACGCATCCAGGGTTTCCGCGAGACCGCGCTCATTGCGCTGCGTATGCGGACGCAACCACTCGCGGCCGCTGTCCGGCGGCGCCTGGAAGAACCAGCCCGCAAGGTTGTACTCATGATTGCCGAGCACCACCTGCGCCGCACCGGCATCCATCATGTCGCGGACCCGCAGCACCGTTTCCCGCACCGCAGGGCCGCGGTCGATGAGATCGCCGGTGAACAGAGCGATTCGTTCGGGATGCCGCCAGACGCCGTGCATCTTCCGATACCCCATCCCGTCCAGCAGGGCGAACAGGGCATCGGCGCAGCCATGAACGTCGCCGATCAGGTCGTAGGCGTGAAAGTCAGGATCGAGCTGGGTCGGGTCGGCAGGAGACATCCCGCAATTATACGGAACCCCTCCGCCCATCGGCGCCTCTTCCCGGATTCTAGCGATCTGGCGGTGGGAGTGCGTGCCGGCAAGGCCGGCGCTGAAATTGAACGCCACGTCGATCAGCGCGTCCAAAGTGCGGACACGCTCTCCCACTGAGGGCCGCGAGAATCTGGCGTTACGTCAGTGGGAGAGAGTGCAGCGCAGCTGCGCTCCGATCGCTGACTGATCCCGGACCCAGCGCCACGCCGATCGGTCCGTCCGCGCTGCGCGCGGCCTGGACCTTCCCACAGGAGCTGCCGTCGGCCGCGTTCAATCGCCGTTGCGCTTGTCACCGAGCCGACTGCCCCAGTCCAGCTTGGACCGGCAGCTCTCGTAGAATGAGTGATCCAGCGGATGCAGCAGCTTCAGCGGACCAGGCCGCTTGCGCACGAGCACCCGGTCGCCCGGTTCCGTGTGCAGGTCCACCTGGGAATCGCAGCTCACCTGCGGCGAAGTGTCGTTGTAGTCGCCGATGACGATGGTCAGCTCGCAGCTGCCCTGCACCACCAGCGGTCGACTGGTCAGCGTATGCGGGAACATGGGCACCACACACACCGCATCCAACCGCGGATGCATGATCGGCCCGCCGGCGGATAGCGCATACGCAGTGGAGCCCGTAGGCGTGCAGACGATGACGCCGTCGGAGCGTTGCTCGTAGACGAACTCGTCATCCACGTAGAGCTCGAACTCCATCATCCGCGACAGCGTCCCGGCGTGAATGACCACGTCATTCAATGCCGCACCTGCGGCCACGCGCTCGCCGCCGCGCAGGATCTCGGTTTCCAGCAGGAAGCGCTCGTCGAGCA
>SKUB01000159.1 GCA_007122315.1 Pseudomonadales bacterium
ACCCAGGCCGGCACCAACGCCTGAGTCACAGCCCGCCTCGACGGGCTGTGACGTAACGCTCTGGCATTGGCGCGATCCTTCAATACATCGGTCCACCAGCGCCCTAGGTCCTATTGGGGTCGGACCAGATCAAACATCTGTTTTATATAGGTATTTCCTTCGTCATGGCCTTGCATGCAACTGCGAAGTACAACGGCGCAATGTCGCGGATAGATCCAGAACCAGAAGGCACCAGCTCCGCGCGGCCGGGCGCTGGCGCGGGATCGCCTCCATGGCATAAAGATGAATAGAATCAGAACCTTGAATCGGTCCGACCCCAAAGCGTCACCAAAGCGTCCATACGGGGATCAGCCCCAGACTCTACCGGGCGGAGTTCGGCATCTGATTGACAAGATCCACATCCCAGCCTCCGAACGCCCGACCCTCATCTCCGAAACGCACCTGCATTCTCCCCAGCCCGCAACCCTTCGAGTACCGGAGCTCATGTAAAGGCGCTCGCAATAAGGTTGCATCATGCAATTAATTTGTGACGCTACTAAAGAGCCTCCTCTGCGGGCCTGGGCATGCTTCAGTGGCGCGACTCTCCGATCCCATCGATGCCCGCTGTGTCACGGGCACGCTCCTGCACCTGCGCGGCGTTGATCGCGCTCGCGCTGCTCGGATCAGTGGCTGCTTCGGCTGCACCGGTTGTTCCAACACCGCCGTAGCGGCGGGGACGGGCACGGTTCTGGCGCGCAGCGTGCTGGTACAACGGCACGCGAGTCGGGGCACGGAAAGTGACGGACGGGATCTGCGCGTCAATCTCCTGATCGGCATCGTCGGCGTGGGCCTGACCGATAGGACCGATCTGTTCGTCGCCCAGCCGCTGGTCGACACGCGCCTGCGGCTTACTGCGGCAAATGGACAACGCGTCGAGCGGGGTGCGCGTGGCCTCGGTGACCCGCGGGTCTTCCTCAATCACGTCTGGCTGCAACGGGACGGTCCGTCCGGGAAACTGGACGTGAACGCCACCTTCGGCGCACGGGTGCCGCTCGGCGTCAGCGGCGCCGAGGACGACTTCGGGCGCGTACCCGAGGCCCTGCAGCCGGGGGGTGGCAGCTGGGGTTTCTTCGTCGGCAGCGGCCTCACGTGGCGCGGATCGGGCCGGCAGTTCGACATGGAGCTGCGCCATGGTCGCAACCTCACCAACGACGGCTTCCGGCTTGGTGCCACCACGACTCTGGATACGTCGTTGCAGTGGTCCCTTCGCGGGGAGACCTGGGCCGGTGCGCGCTGGATGGGACTGTTGGAACTGAATGCACAGCATGTTGCACCCAACGAACGCACCGGACTCCGCCTCGACGACACAGGAGGCACGCGCCTGTTGTTGTCGCCGGGCGTCCAAACCCTGTCCCGCCACGGCATCCTCGACGTGCTCGTGCAGATACCGATCCTCAATGACGTCCGCGGCCACGGCCTGCACGAGGACCTGACCCTGCGGCTCGGCTATCGGCGTCGGTTCTGATCGCGGCGCAAGGAGGCGAAGCGTACCGCCGCGCATCGTCGACGCACTGACCTTCCTGCAGCGGGTGGAGGCCACACCGGCACGCGACCGGGAGGTGGAAAGGGTGCGGAGAATGCTGGACCGCCTCAGACGCCGGGCCGGCCTTGATGGTTCATGAGCTGACTGGCGGTGGGCCGCTCGTTGAGACCCTCCGGATCTCGCACTCGAAGGCGTACACTCAGCAAAGGATCAGGCAGGGAGCGAACCATGATGTCCGATGTGAACGCAGTAGCCGATATGCCGCTCGAGCAGGTGGACGTGAGTCGGGCCAAGCTGTTCGAACAGGACAGCTGGCGACCCTGGTTCGCGCGCCTGCGCCGAGAGGCACCGGTGCACTACCTTGCCGAGAGCGCCAACGGCGCATTCTGGTCCGTCACCGACTGGGCGCACATCAAGGAGGTCGACACGTCCCACGGAGTGTTTTCCTCAGCCTCAGGCATCAGCATCGTCGATGCCGTCGGGGACCCAAACGGAGTCGAGCGACAGGCGCGCTCCTTCATCTCCATGGACCCGCCGGATCACGGTCCACAGCGCAATACCGTCCAGCCGGCCGTGGCGCCGCGGAACCTCCTGAACCTGGAGCCGCTGATCCGGGAGCGGGTGATCGACATCCTCGACAACCTGCCGGTCGGCGAGACCTTCAACTGGGTGGACCGGGTGTCGGTGGAACTCACCGCACGCATGCTCGCGACGCTGTTCGACTTCCCCTACGAGGAACGGCGCCGGCTCATCCACTGGTCCGACGTCACCACGAATGTCCCACAGGTCACCGGTGACGACAGCATCGACATGCATGCCCGCAATGCGTCGCTCATGGAGTGTGCGACCGCTTTCTACGCACTCTGGACACAGCGGGCGGCGGAACCGCCGAAGGCCGACCTCATCTCCATGCTCGCCCACGGCGAATCCACGAAGAACATCAACGAGAACCCGGCGTCCTTCCTCGGCAACATCCTGCTGCTCATCGTCGGTGGCAACGACACCACCCGGAACAGCATCAGCGGCGGCGTCATCGCCCTCAACGAGCACCCTGAGCAGTACGACCGCCTGCGCGGCGACCCGACCCTCATCCCCAACATGGTCGCCGAGACCATTCGCTGGCAGACACCCGTGATCCACATGCGCCGCACCGCGCTGCGCGACGTGGAACTCGGCGGCAAGCAGATCCGCGCCGGGGACAAGGTGGTGATGTGGTACCTCTCGGGAAACCGCGACGAGAAGGTGTTCGAGGATCCGGACGCGTTCCGCATCGACCGACCGAACGCGCGGCAACACCTGTCCTTCGGCTACGGCATCCACCGCTGCATGGGCAACCGCCTCGCCGAGATGCAGTTGCGGGTGCTCTGGGAGGAGATCCTGCCGCGCTTCCGCAAGGTCGAACTTGCCGGCGACGTGGTGCGCCTGCCCAACAACTTCATCAGGGGGATCAAGGAACTGCCGGTGCGCCTGATTCCGAACTGAACCCGGACGCAGGCAGGCCTCGCGCTGCTTCGCTTGGCTTCCACCCGCTTCGCTGAGGTCGCACTGCCGTGGCACAACGCATTGTCATCATTCAAGGCCACCCTGATCCGGCCGGCGGGCACCTCTGCAATGCCCTCGCCGACGCCTACCGTACAGGCGCCAAATCCGCCGGGCGCGAGGTGCGGACCCTCGACGTTGCGCAGCTCGAGTTTCCGCTGATCCGCAGCAAGGAGCAGTTCGAGCACGGCGAACCTCCCGCCGTGATCAAAGAGGCACAGGACGCGATCCACGCAAGCCGGCACCTGCTGATCGTCTACCCGCTCTGGCTCGGTACCATGCCGGCGCTGCTCAAGGCCTTCTTCGAACAGGTGTTCCGCTATGACTTCGCCTTCGAAC
>SKUB01000139.1 GCA_007122315.1 Pseudomonadales bacterium
CTCGAGAACCAATCGGCTGCCGGTTGGGCAGGTCCAAGTTCTCGCGGCTCGGGTGCGAGGTCCGCGCTACGTGGCATCCTTTGCTGAGTTGCTGCCTGCCCATGAAGGAGCCACGGTGCTTCGCAAGCTGCGGACATCTGATCTCGAACGTTTTCATGCCTACAGGTCGAGTGAGGAACTGGGGCGGTATCAGGGCTGGGAAGCAATGTCATGGGAGCAGTCGCTTGGCTTTCTGGAGCGCGCGAGTGTGGTTCAGGGTCTGATGGCGGGAGCATGGATTCAGTTGGGGATCGCGGAGCGAACCTCGGATGAACTCATCGGCGACGTTGGCATCTTCCTGAATCAGGACGGAAGTGAAGGCGAGGTGGGTTTCACACTTCGGCAGGAAAGTCATGGTCGTGGCCACGCAACCCGCGCCGTTCTCCTGGCCGCGGAACTGATCTTCGCGAGTACCCGGATACAGGCGTTGTGGGCGGTCTCGGATGCTCGAAACACGCCCTCGTTCGCCGTTCTGCGGCGGTGTGGATTCACGTTCGTCCGCGCCCGACAGGCCGTGTTCAAGGGCGAGCCCTGCACCGAAAAGGTGTTCGTCCGGCGACGTGATTCAGCCTGATAACACGGCCGTTGTCGAAGGGCTCCGTCAGCGCGTACGGACGCAGCGCAGCGACAGATCGAACTCCGTTGCACACTGAACTGGACGCATGCACATCGAATTGGTTCGCCTCAGCGACGTAGGTCTCGCGAAGATCATGGCGTTGCACAATGACCCGAGAGTGATACGACACATGCCTCTCGCACGTGGGAACGTCGATACGTCGGCCTGCAGGCGATGGGTGGAGAGCAAGGAAAGGCAGTGGGAGGAGAACGGCTATGGCCCCTGGGCGATTCTGATCCATGGTGAATTCGCTGGCTGGGGTGGGCTGCAGCGGGAAGGGCGCGATGCCGATCTTGCGTTGGTGTTGGCTCCGGAGTACTGGGGTTGGGGGCGAAGCATCTGCGAGAAGATCATCGAGGTCGCCTTCGGAGAACTCGGCCTCGAGTCGGTCACCGCGCTGCTGCCGCCCAGCAGGGCACGGACCAGGGGCATGCTTCGCATGGGTTTTCAGGCCGATGGGCAGGTGCGGATCTCGGGTTCACTGTTCGACAGGTATCGACTCCACGCACCGAAACCTGATGCCGTAAAGCGGTGAGGGTATGCGGACCTTGAACCGGATGCTGCGCCGCGTTTTCGAAGTTCCGCGCGGCACCTTCACGGGTGGCGTGCGGGACGCGTCCGTCGCGAAGACCATGGTGGTGAGCGTGGTTCGGTGTTGCAATCGACACATGGATGGACGCATCGGGTCAGGGATCCCGCGCGTGCCATGGGGGAGTGGAGCGTGAGAGAGACGATCATTGCCAATCTGCAGAAAAGAATCCGATCCTATGCGGACCTCATTGCGGCTCTGGATCCCGGTAATCTCAGCGCCAAAGTCGACATTCCGAAGGATAAATCCGTGGCCGAACACCTCTGGTGCGTGGTCGGTGCACGGGAGAGCTATGCCAAAGCGTTGGCGTCAGGAGGATGGCAGGGATTCACCTGCTCGATGAGTTCGTACGAGCGTGAGGACTTCGAGCAATGTCTGGCGTCCTCGGGCCAGGCGTTGCTCGCCGCCATACGGGAGGTTTCCGACTGGTCGCCGGTGCATGATCAACTGCTAGCGGCCGTTGCCGAGCATGAGGTGATGCATGAGGGACAGATCATTCGCCACATGTATGGCCTGGGCAGGGAACTGCCCGGCTCGTGGAGGTGGGCCTGAGCGTCGCTGCGGTGGATCGACCCTTCTGACCAACGGAGCCATGGGATGAAAGCTGCGGCACTCGCCACCCTCAAACCCCTGCTGGATGCGCTTCGTGGATACTCCGTACTGGAAGAGGTGCGCCCGAACGCTTTTCACTTGAATGGAGCGGACTTCATTCACTTCCATGATCAGGAGCCGGAAGGTCTCGTTGCGGATGTCCGGCTCGCGAAGGGACGTGTCCGCATGCCGGTCTCGACTTGGGCTGAGCAGGCGGAGCTGCTCGAGCGGATCGACGCGAAGCTTGCAACGATGACGTCGCACGCCGGCAAGGCGGATTAGGGGGAACATTGGCTCGCGGACAATGCAATTGTGGGAGCGTGGCTTTCGAGATCGATGCTCCGCTCTCGGACGTTTACATGTGTCACTGCTCCATCTGCCGCAGGTTCACCGGCAGCAATGGCATCGCGGTGGTCGTGGTCGACAACGAAGCGTTTCGATGGATTCGTGGCGAAGCGAACATCGCGTCCTGGAACAAGCCGGACGCTGATTGGCAGGCTTCGTTCTGTCGGGTGTGCGGCTCGGCCTTGCCCGGCGTGAACGACGGATCGCGGATGTTCGTTCCGGCCGGAACGATTTCCGAAGGCGGTGAAGCGCTTACCATCGCGCACCACATATGGGTCGGATCGAAAGCCCACTGGGACATCATCGGCGACTCGGGACGACTGCATCCCGATGCTTTCGGGGAATCGTCCTGAAGGAGAGCTGGCGGACGCCCGATGCTTACCTTGGTCCGAAGGAGCAGCCATGAAGGTGCGGAACCCCATCGTCATTCACTACGTCCACGACATGAAGCGTGCGCAACAGTTTTACGCAAATGTCTTCGACGCACCGATTTCATTCGATTCGCCAGGCTGGAGCACGCTCAGCCTAGGGGCCATCGAACTCGCCCTGCACATCCTCTATCCGGGCACCCAGGATACCGAGGGTCTGATTCCCCACGCGGGCTTGAACCTGGAGGTCGATTCCATCGAGGCCATGCAGGCCGCCATCGAGCATCACGGCGGCAGGCTTCTCGAGCTGCGTGAGCCTGACGCCTTCGTCCCGGTACGGGTCGCCACGTTCCGCGACAGCGAAGGCAACGGTTTCGAGTTGAGGCAGCAGCCATGAGCGCGGAGCAGGTTCATGCGCAGGCGAGCTGACGGCCCAGGCTTGCGTCCGGCGCGGCCGGAAGATGCCCGTTTCCTGAGTGCGCTCGCCTTTCGATCGAAAGCACATTGGGGCTATACCCCGGAGTTCATGGAGGCGTGCCGTGCCGAGCTGTCGGTGGCCGAAGCCGACTTCGCTGACCCATGCCGTCACTACGTTGTGGCGGAGTACGACCGCACGATCGTCGGCTACTACGCCCTTGAGCGACTTTCGCCGGAGGAGTGCGAGCTGGATGCGCTCTTTGTCGAGCCGGAATGGATCGGCCACGGCATAGGTCGTGGCCTGATGGAGCACGCCAAGGCGCATGCCCGCAGTTGGGGCAGCAGGTCCATGCTCATCCAGGGCGATCCGAACGCCAGCGCGTTTTATCTTGCCGCGGGTGGCATTCAGATCGGAGAGCGGGCGTCGGACAGCATTCCCGGCCGCTACCTCCCGGAGTTCCGGATCCTGCTCGATGACAGAATCGCTGGATGACGCGCAGCCGCCCGCACCCTGCCGCCCAGGAGTCGTCCATGTCGATCACCATCCGCCAGCTCGAGACCGATGACCTCGCGCTCATGCAGGAGCTTCTCACCGTGTTCGGCGAGGTATTCGATGAGGTCGAGACGTATTCCGGCAATCGGCCGAGCGCAGATTACCTGCGCTCGTTGCTCGACGGTGACTCGTTCATCGCACTTGCAGCGCTGAAGCATGACGCCATAGTGGGTGGCCTCGCCGCCTACGAACTCAAGAAGTTCGAGCAAGCGCGCAGCGAAATCTACATTTATGATCTGGCCGTTGCGGCGGGGCATCGCCGGGAAGGGATCGCGACAAAACTGATCGAGGCGATGAAGCGAATCGCCTCGGCGCGCGGCGCTTATGTGATTTTCGTTCAGGCGGACAAGGGCGTCGAAGACGAACCGGCCATAGCGCTCTATACAAAGCTTGGGACGGCCGAGGAGGTGCTTCATTTCGACATCCTGGTCGAATGACGGCCGTCTGGAATTCTGTGGTGACTCCGGGGGGGAATCCGATGCGGATCCGACTTTGTGCAGTTGTACTGCTGGTCAGCGTCGCGTTGCCGGCGAGCGGTGACTGGCGCGCGACGACACCTGACGCACAGGAGGCCGTGAACCATCCCAGGGTTGCGGCGGCGCTGGCGGCGGCGATGCGCGTCGATGAGGCCATCCTTGCCGGGGATGCCGACGCCTTCGGCGCGATGTTCACAGCAGATGCGGTCGTCAATAGTCCGAGCCGCACCGTCGTTACCCGGGACGATGCGGCACAGCGACTTCGACAGGGCTTGATCGACTATGCCTCCATGGAGCGCTACGTCGAGCACGCAAGCCTGCGTGGCGATCACGAAGTGTTGCTCATGGGTGAGGAAGTCGTCACGCCTATCGGCAGGGCGCCACTGGCCGGCAAGACGGTCCGACGCCGGACAACCGAGTTGTGGACGGATGCCAGCGGAGAATGGCTGCTGGCTGCGCGTCAGGCCACGATCTACGAGGTGTCGGATGACGGTGCATCAGAGGTACCACGGTCGCGTTTTCTCGCCGCAAAGGCATTGAAGGATCAGCTCTACGCGGAACGCGATGACTGCCCGCGGCTGATGGACATGTTCTCGCGGGATGTCATCTTTTGGGAGAACGGCATGAGGATGAGTCATGCGTTCCTCTCGGACTACTGTCCGCAGCTGCCACCCACGATCTGGGAGCCCGAGTCGTCGGAAGCCAACCGGGTGATGCTGGGCGAGAAAGCCGCCTATGAGATTCTGGTCGAGGAGTTGGTCGACCCGGACACGGAGGGGAGGTTCATGCGTACCACCACTGAGATCTGGCGCGAGATCGACGGCGCCTGGAAGATCACGCACATGAACATCGGTCTGCATCCGCTCGAGTGAGCGCTTTGCTTTGCCCTCGGGCACGAATGTTCGCCTCACTCTGGAGGCGTTACGACTTGGTGCATAGCATCCGACCGCGACGCGGTGGGTGATGGTCGGAGTGCATGTACGACGTCAACCATCGACCCCGGAGGTTCGGGGTGTCGATGAAAAGGAGCGTGGCTTGGAAACGATCAGCTGGGACGACTTCGCCAAGGTGGAGATCAGGGTGGGGCGTGTGATCAGCGCGGGGGCGCTGGAAGACGCCCGCAAGCCGGCTTACGTGCTGCAGGTGGATTTCGGAGCGGATGTCGGCGTGCTCAAGTCCAGCGCGCAGATCACGCATCACTACAGCCCGGATGCATTGATCGGCCGGCTGGTGGTGGCGGTCGTCAATTTTCCTCCCAAGCAGATCGCTTCGGTGATGTCCGAATGTCTCGTGACCGGGTTTCATGACGAGAACGACCACGTGGTGCTTTGCGTGCCCGATCGCGAGGTGCCGCTCGGTACGAGGCTGCTGTAGTGGCCGGACAGCAGAATGCGGTCAGCGCGTGGTAATCGGCTCGCAGCTGGTGGCGCGTACTGCGTGCCCCCAAGCAGGCTCGACTGCAGGGGCGGATCTCGGGGTCCGGGCGCGGTACCCTAGAGGTTCGAATACGTGAGGAGGTTCCAGCATGAGCACCGCAACCCGTACCGCCACCGTCAGTGAGGAAGCCCCGGACGTGGTTCGCGCCAAGCGCAAACGCGACGTGGCGCTCGGCTACCGCCTGCTGGCCGCCAACAAGTGGGGCGATGCGGGAGACGGCCACATCAGCGCCCGCGACCCGGAGCGCACCGACTGTTTCTGGACGCTGCGCTATGGCGTGTCCTACCACCGCGCCATGGTGGATCACCTGGTCTTGGTGGGGCCGGACGGCGACCTGGTCGAGGGCGAAGGCCCGCTCAATATGGCGGCCTACTACATCCACTACCCGATCCTGCGCACGCGCCCGGATGCGGTCAGCGCCACCCACGTCCACACCGGCTGGGGCACGCCGTTCTCCGCCGAGGTGCGTCCCATCGAGCCGATCACCCAGGAGGCCTGCGTCTTCTTCGAGGATCACGCGATCTTCGACGATGAGGAGGTGCAGGTGCAGAGCGTCGAGGCAGGGCAACGCATCGCGGATGCGCTAGGGGCGAACCGCGCCATCATCCTGCGCAACCACGGGCTGCTGACCGTGGGTGACCGGGTGGCGGAGGCGGTGGGCAGCTTCATCCAGATGGAGCGTGTCGCCGAGGCGCACATGAAGACCCGCGATGCGAAGCCGATCTCACCGGCTGCCGCGCGCTTCGCAAAGGAGGACCTGATCAGCCTCGGGGCGGGGCGTGGCGCATTCTGGTCCATGGTCGACCGCCACGTCGGCGATCGCAATGCGGTGCTTTGACGGGCGCCAGAGCACCATCGGCGAGCACCCTGGAGAGCCGAGACAGTGAAGTCCTCGCCCCGTTCCCATGCCCGGTCGTACGTGGCCGCGCTGGCGTTCATGCTCCTCCTCGGAGGATGCGCCCAGGCGCCGGCGACGGAGTCTTCGACCTCTGCGTCGGCGGCGCTGGAAGCATCGCAACAGCGATTCGTCGAGGCGATGTCGGCGCAGGATCTCGATGCGCTCATGGCGCTGTTCGCAGCGGACGCGACCGTGCAGGTTGCGAACATGCCCGCGTTCGAGGGCCGCGAGGCGATCCGGGGGCTCTATGGCAACGTGTTCCGCTTTCTGGAGTCCTCGGAGTACGCACCGCAGCGACTCGAGATGGCTGCCAGTGCTGACCTTGCCTATAGCAGCGGCCGGGTGACCACAGCCTTTGCAGGCGAGCGGGGACGGATGACATTCCCGGGCAAGTATGTGCTGGTCTGGACCCGCCCTGAGGGAGACTGGGCCGTCGTGCTCTACGCGGTCAGTAACGATCGTGCCGAGGCTCCTGGCCGATGATCAGCAAGACAGTCCTCGAAGACTTGAGCCCGGCGGCGTCCCCGCCGCGGAGCGCGCCGGATCGGTGGTGACCGCCGTGCGTCTGCAACCGCGGTTTTCGCTGCAGTGGTGGCTGTCCATCAGCCTATCCACCGTGATGTTCGGCAGCCTGGCGCTGTTCGTCGGTCATGTGCTCAGGGGGCAGGAAGGCGCATCGCTGTTCCTGTGGGTCGCCGCAGCCGCGCTGCTTGGTGATCTGATCGTTGCGCTCATTTATGAAGCAATGGCGCCCACGCGAGTGGTCATCGGTCCTGGCGATCGCCTCGCGAGGCATGACCCGCTGCACGAGCCTGCGGTGACCATCGACGGCTTCGAGCAGTCGCCGCTCGGCCGGGTGCGGGTGCGCGGAGAGGTTTGGCTGGCCCGTTACGTGTCCGTGCAGGTGGAGGGACCACGCCGGGGCGAACAGGTCCGGGTGGTGGCCCGCGAGGGTCTGCTGCTCGTGGTCACCCGTGATGTCCGCTCCGGAGAGCGAGGCGGATCGGCAGGGTCCGGCCAGGTGGCAGACCCGTGACAAAGATCACGTCGTAGCGCTCGACGGCAGCAGGATGATGCGCTCTACTGTAAGGAGGTGCGGCCGTCGAGTGTCATGACGGTAACGTGTTCGCGCTATGCCCAGGGAGCGGCAAGCACCGTGTCTGCCCACGATCATCAGATCCCGTGAGACATCTCATCATCGGTCTCATCGCGGTTCTCTCAGGATGGCCGATCGCAAGCCTCGCCGAAGCTGAGGGACGCGATACCGAAAAGCGCCAAGCCGACCAGGAAGCGCTGATGGAGCTCTATTGCCGGGACGAAGACGAGCGTCCGGAGAGCTGGCTGGACCGCTCCCACTCCTACATCAGTGAGCGCCTTTGCGAACCGGCGGCCTGGTTCGACGGTTTCTTCGGTGACTCGCGATCCTTCGAGGAGACGCCTGTCGGGACCTTCATCCGTATCCGCAATGGATTGGAGTGGGATGAGGATGGCGGCCTGGGTTACGGCTTGCGGATCCGCGCCAGCATCGTTCTGCCCAGGCTCTCGGACCGGTTCCGACTTTTGGTGACCCGGGACGAGGACATCTCAGGCGATACCCGCGACGACACCGCCCTTGGCGACGGCAGCGACCGCACCCGCCTCGGTCTGCGCTTCATTGCCAGCGAGCGGAGCCGTTCACAGCTCGATTTCGATGGCTCCGTCGGGGTCGACGGTGGCGGCCTCAATCCTGAGATCCGCGGCCGCTATCGTTACGTCCAGGGCCTCACCGATCGCACGCTGGCCCGCGCGACCCAGACGGTGTTCTGGCAGCGAGAGGACGGATTCGGTACCACCTCGCGGCTGGACTGGGAGTGGCTCAGGAGCCGCGACGAACTGCTACGCTGGACCGGTCAGGGAACGGTGTCCGAGGGGTCCGACGGGATCGACTGGAAGAGCTCGCTGATCGCATTCAGACAACTCAATTCCAAGTCCGCTCTGCGAGGTGAGCTCGGTACATTCGGCTACACCCGACCCCGTTTCGAGGTGGAAGAGTACTTCGTGGCCGTGCGTTACCGACGTCAGTTTCTGCGGCGCTGGCTTTATTACGAACTGCAACCCGAGCACGCCTGGCCACTGGACTCCGAGACCGGCAGCCGGCGCTCGGACTGGCGCTTCACGCTGACTCTCGAGGTGCAGTTCGAGAACGAAACGTCTCGCCATCGGCGACTGCGGGACTACCTCGGCGATGAAGAGGATGTCGAGGAATGGGATGAGGCGCTGCCGGTGCCCGCCGAAGCTCCCGGCCGGCGGGCGCACGATCCCGTGTTCGAAGAGTCGGAGGAGGAGACCGACGGCTGAGCCGCCGGTCATCCTGGGTGGGTGTCACATGTCGCGGATGCGGTTCATCTGTTGAGCCATCTGCCGGGTGTGGCCCTCTTCGAGACCGATGACGTTTTCGATCAACTCCTTCGCCTCCGGGATGTCCGCCCGGGGCAGCAGCTGCTTGAACATGCTCATGATCTGGTTGTGGACCTCGAACACCGCCCGGGAGATGGCATTGAAGGACAGGTCACCGGTGGTATCTCCGGTGATCCGCTCCGGGGGCTGGGGTGGATGGTCCAGCCAGTCGTAGAGCCATGTATCGCGTCCCTTGGCGTCGATGCTGCGCTCGAGCCCCGCGATCTCTTCGGCCATCTTGGCTTCATGCTTGGCGGCGTACTCGATGAACCACTTGGATGGACCGTCCTCTGTGCGTTCGGCGGCAGTCGAGAGGCGCTCGGCGAGCTCCCGATGGACGGCGCCGGACCAGGTGACCAGGTGGCCAAGAGTTTCGACTTTCAATGGCGGACTCCTCAATTGCAGGGCTTGAAGTGTAGCCTCAGGGTACCGCGGGGGGTCAAACCGGCCTCGGCCGGCAGCGCCAAAGGTTGACCGTTCGACACCCAAGGTTCATCTTCCGCTCCCGTCGCCCGGCGCCATACAGGAACCTGCCCGTGTCTGCTCCCTTCGCCTCCCCCAAGGTGCTCGTGGTCGGCAACTCGTCTGATGATCCGTTCGCGATTGATGTCGCCTTCGGTGTCGGCCAGACCGAAGACATCGCCGACCTCATCAGCATGAAGACCTTTGCCAACTCCGAGTTCTGTCCCCGTTTCATCTCCGACGAGCAGGATTTCACCCGCATCGGGCGCCAGCTCGAGGGACGCACCGTGGTGATCGTGAGCACCAGCAGCCGCTCCGTGAGCCGTCAGACCCTGGCCATGCGCACGCTGCTGATGTCACGGGCGGCAAAGGAGAACGGCGCTGCGGAAGTGGTGCTCGTGGAGCCTGACCTCTACTACAGCGCCCAGGACCGGGGCCCCCGCCCAGACCTCGGTGAGACCGAGTCCGACCGCGATCTCGAGGATCTGAAGAAATTCGACGGCCAGCCCTTCACCGCCAGGCTGTATGCGCAGATGCTCAAGCTCGCCGGCGTGGACCGGGTGCTGACGGTGCACAACCACAGCTATGCCGTGCAGCGCATGTTCCGGGAGATCTTCGAGGGCGAGTTCTACAACCTCATGCCCTACGACATCTACGTCGACTACCTCAAGAACTCGAACATCGTCCGTCACGGCCCCGAGGGCGAGGGTCTCGCGCTGTGTGCGCCTGACCAGGGTGCTCGTGATTTCGTCAAGGAGCTCTACAACAAGCTTGGCCTGCCGAAGGCGAAGTTCATCCTGTTGGACAAGGAGCGTTTCGGGGAGCGCGACGTCCAGATCACGCTGCACCGGGAAAGCGAGTCGACGTTCGATGAGATCCGTGGCCACGATATCGTGCTGCTCGACGACATGGTGCGCACCGGCTCCACAGTGGTGAAGACCTGCCAGTTCCTGAAGCAGATCGAGCCGGGGCGGATGGTCTTCGCCGTGACCCACTTCTACGCCAGCGAAGAAGGCCGGCAGAAGATGGCAGATACGGCCATCAACGAGATCCTGACCCTGAACACGCTCCCGACCATCCTCAACCGCGATGAGCAGGGCCGCTTGCGGCGCAAGATGGTGGTGCTGAAGATCGAGAGCTGGCTCGCGCGCGAGCTTGGCGAGATTCTGGGCATTCCACACCGTGAAGGCGGCTCGTTCTACCAGATCGACATGTCGTCGAAGAATCCGCGCTTCATCCGCAAGATCTGGTCCAACGATCAGCTCTCGGAGCTGCACGGCTCCCACTGACGCCTCCCGGATCGCAGGATCGTTGCCCATGTCGCTGATCAGCATGCGCCAGCTGCTCGACCACGCCGCCGAACACGGTTACGGGGTGCCGGCGTTCAACGTCAATAATCTCGAGCAGATGCGCGCCATCATGGAGGCCGCCGACGAAACCGATGCCCCGGTGATCGTCCAGGCCTCCGCCGGTGCCCGGAAGTACGCCGGCCCGAACTTCCTGCGGCACCTCATCCTCGCGGCGGCGGAAGAATTCCCGCACATCCCCATCGTCATGCACCAGGACCATGGTGCGTCGCCGGCGGTCTGCCAGCGCTCGATCCAGCTCGGCTTCACCTCGGTGATGATGGATGGATCATTGCTCGAGGATATGAAGACGCCGGCGGATTACGAATACAACGTCAGGGTCACCCGGCAGACGGTGGCCATGGCGCATGCCTGCGGGGTGTCCGTCGAAGGAGAACTCGGTTGCCTGGGCTCCCTGGAAACCGGGCAGGCGGGCGAGGAGGACGGCTCGGGGGCCGAAGGCACGTTGAGCCACGACATGCTGCTCACGGACCCGGAGGAAGCGGCCGACTTCGTACGGCAAACCGGGGTGGACGCACTGGCCATCGCCATCGGCACCAGCCACGGCGCCTACAAATTCTCGCGGCCGCCCACTGGCGACATTCTCGCCATCGACCGCATCAAGGCGATTCACGCCCGTATCCCAGAAACCCATCTGGTCATGCATGGCTCCTCGTCCGTGCCCCAGGAGTGGCTCGAGATCATCAACCGTTACGGCGGCGAGATCCCTGAGACCTATGGCGTGCCGGTTGAGGAGATTCAGGAAGGCATTCGGCATGGGGTGCGCAAGGTGAACATCGATACCGACCTGCGGCTCGTGTCCACCGGCGCGACGCGGCGTTTCCTGGCGGAGCATCCTTCCGAGTTCGACCCGCGCAAGTTTCTGAAGGCCAGCACGGCGGCGATGAAGGGCATCGTCAAGGCCCGCTACGAAGCGTTCGGTACGGCGGGCCACGCCTCCAGGATCAAGGTCGTGAACCTCGATGCCATGGCTGAGCGCTATGAACGAGGCGAGCTCGACCCCGTGGTCAATTGAACCCTCGTCCGCCGCGCGCGGACGGGCCGCAGGCCAGAAGAAACCCTCAGGTCAGCGGCCAGACCAGCGGCACCAGGATGATGGTCACGATGCCGGCAACGATGTTCATCATGATGCCGATGCGCATGAAGTCAGTGAATCGATAGCCGCCCGGGCCGAACACCATGAGGTTGGTCTGATACCCGAGCGGTGTCGCGTAGCTGGCCGATGCCGCGATCATCACCGCAATCACGTAGGGCTCCGGGTTCAGCCCCAGGGCGTGGGTCATGCTCAGCACCACAGGCAGCATGATCAGCGCGGCGGCGTTGTTGGTGATCATTTCGGTGAGCAGCGACACCGCAAAGAACGTCAGTACCAGCAGCAGCAGCGGGTTGCCGTCCGCCAGGATCAGTACGCCGCTGCCGATCCACGCCGCCGCGCCGGAGACCTGCAGCGCGTTGCCGAGCGCGAAGCTCGCCGCGATGGTGATGATCACCGTCAGGTCCAGACTGCGGCGCGCCTCGGCCATGGTCAGGCAGCGGGTCGCCACCATGGCGACCGCGGCGAGCAGGGCGGCATTGAGCATGCTGGTCACGCCGAAGGACGCCAGCGCCACCATGGTCACGAGGATGCCGAGCGCAAATCCGGTCTTGCTGTGATCCGGCCGTTGCTCGTTCAAGTCGTTGATCATCAGGAAGTCCCGCAGATGGCGCTGGCGGGTGATGAACGGCGAGCGGGCCTCGAGCAGCAGGACATCGCCGGC
>SKUB01000003.1 GCA_007122315.1 Pseudomonadales bacterium
CCGCGGCGGTCCATGAGCAGCTGGCTGTCCCGGCACATGGCGCGCAGGCGACGGCGCAGCGCCTCGAGGTCCAGATCGGAGGAGATATCGAGATCTTCAGCGATGGCGCCGATGTCACGGGGCACCCCGGCGGCGCGCAGGCGTTCGAGGATCAGTTCGCGGCTGGCAATTGGGTTGTCGTAGTTGGCGGACTCGCGTTTGGCCTGCGGGTCCTTGGGCTGACGTCGGGACATGAACGGTACTCTTGGATTAGGGTCGCAAACGCTGACCCGAAAAGGGTCGACCCAATCCGCAAGCAATGCAATGGAGGGAGTCGAAACAGCCGGAAGGCCAGGCGGCCTTCCGGCGTCAGGATGGTGCCGAGGAGAGGACTTGAACCTCCACGGGGTTTCCCCCACCAGCACCTGAAGCTGGCGCGTCTACCAATTTCGCCACCTCGGCGTCCGCGACTGCACGGGGCAGTCACAGCGGCGGCGCAATGTACAAACGGGTCAGGGGGATGTCAACACGATTCACTGACCGTCACGTCTGAAGTCAGGGGATTGGTTGATAGCCCTCGCGCAGGCCCTTGGTGACGATGGCCACCGCGTCGTGACCGTGCAGGCTCTCGTAGTGGTTCACGCGGACCCAGAAGTCGAGAATGCGATCCTCGGCATTCAGCGCGGCCTTGATGCGCCGCCCGGCGTCCTCGCAGAACATGAGGTTGGCGCCGTTGAGGCGGGCGAATTCCTGCTCGTCCTCACGCTTGACCGCAGCCTGCACCGGTGTTTTCAGCGCGCCCTCGACCATATCGACGAGATCCGTGATCGGCAGCTCGTCTGATCCGGGCGCGAGCCGCACCAGTACTTCGGCCACGCTGCGCTGGCTGTGCGGCGTCGCGAGGATGCCCTGTTCCGTGCCCAGCCACGCCAGCACGTCTTCAGCGGCCACCGACCCGGCGGCGTCGAAGTCACGCTGGAACTGTTCCTGGATCAGCTGTCGCGCCAGGGCGGCCGAGCAGGGACAGGTGGACGAGTAGGTGACACCCAGTCCGAGTTCGACCCGCGCTTCGCCGTCGATCTGCTGGGCGCGCAACTTGACCGGGTAGTGATTCCAGCCCTCGTTGTCGCTCTTCAGCGCCCGCCGCCGGAGGAAGTGATCGAACTTGATCTCCAGCAACGCCTTGGTGGACAGATCCGCGTGGGATGCGGTCAGTTCCGCAAGCACGCGTTCCAGCGCAGCGCAGCTGAGGTGCTCGTCCGCGGCGAACTGCTGCAGCAGCAGATAAAGCCTGGACATGTGGATGCCCTTGGCATGGCTGTCCGCGAGGTCCACGTAGACCTGCGCCGTGCCGTGGACCGGGGTACTGCGCCCAGCCTCCATGATGAGGAAAGGTTGATGCACATTGGCCATGCCCACCCAATCCAGGGTGCCCTGGGGGCGGGAGTGGGGAGCATTGGCGATATCGGGCATGTCGGCGGTGAGCCGGGGAAGCTTGAGACTGTTCATGGGGTGCTGGCCCTGATCCGGTTATGGGGTGGACGGTTGCGATCGGCACCAGCGTCCGATCGAATCTGTCCGGGTTTTGTCAGGGTTTTTGATTCATAATGGCGAGTCCACCCCCGACGCCCAGGAACAATACGTCCATAGCGCCCCCAAAACAAGCTTTAGTTTAAGTTTTGTACAGGTTAAGGCTTGTACATCGAGACGGATCCGCCGCGCCGGGCAGTCAGGACTCGATGCCTGGCGTCCGCTTTCGCAGCGCCTCCAGCTCCTCCGGAGCGAGCTCCCGTGCCTCCTCCGCCAGCAGCACCGGGATGCCGTCACGGACGGGATAGGCGAGACCGCTGGCCACGCACTGCAGCTCGTCACCGTCCTGACTCACGACCAGGGAGGTCTTGCTTACAGGACACACCAGAATCGCCAGGAGCTCTCGATCGATCATTGCGCTTCTCACCGGTGGAGTGGCCGGGTGCGGGTGGCGACCAGCCTTCAGGTACACTGCGGCGCATGGTAGCGGCCGCGGGCCTGCGTGGCACCCTCGCCCAGCGGCATGGCCACGCAAGGAACAGAACCGGGCGCATACCGACTCATCAGGAACACGTGGCGACGGGGCGCGACTGCACTGTTCCGGCAGCCTGGAAAGGGAGCCCGGTCGCTATGCATGGTCACGAACGCCGAACCCGGATCGTCTGCACCATCGGCCCCGCCAGCGCGGACCCGGACCGTATCCATGCCCTGCTCGAAGCAGGCATGGACGTGGCACGGCTGAATTTCTCCCACGGCGACCACGCCTTTCACGCCACCCTGATCAAGCGCCTGCGCGAAGCCGCCGCCATCCGCGATCATCCCCTGGCCATCCTGCAGGACCTGCAGGGCCCGAAGATCCGCGTCGAGAACGTTCCTGCCGACGGTATCGAACTGCTGCCGGATGCGATCATCGACTTGACGGGCACCGGCTCCGCTGCCCACGCCGAGGGAGAGATCGCGCTGATCGCCGTGTCCTACCCCGACTTTCACCGCGACGTGACACAGGGAACCCGCGTTCTGCTGGACGACGGTCAACTCACGCTGGTGGTGGAGTCGGTGTCCGCGGATCGCGCCCGCTGCCGCGTTCAGGACGGGGGCACCCTGCTGCCGCGCAAAGGCGTCAATCTACCCGGCGTGCTGCTGTCCGTTCCTGCCCTCACGCCCAAGGACGTGGCTGATCTGGCGTTCGGAGTCGCCCAGAGCGTCGATTTCATCGCCCTCTCCTTCGTCCAGCGCGCGGAGGACGTGGCCGAGGCCCAAGCCCTGATCCGGAGCCACGGCGCCGAGATTCCGCTGATCGCGAAGATCGAGAAGCCACAGGCCGTCAGCGGGATCGACGCCATTCTCGATAAGGCCGACGGGATCATGGTCGCCCGTGGCGATCTCGGCGTGGAGGTGCCGCCGGAAGAGGTGCCGAGGATCCAGAAAGCGCTGATCCGGGCTGCAGTGCAGAAAGGTGTGCCCGTGATCACCGCCACGCAGATGCTCGAATCCATGATCAAGTCACCGCGGCCCACGCGCGCGGAGGCGTCCGACGTGGCCAACGCCGTGCTGGACTCCACCGATGCAGTGATGCTCTCGGGCGAGACCGCCAGCGGCGACCATCCGGTGGCGGCGACCCAGATGATGGCCCGCATCATCACGTTGACCGAGCGGGACCTGGAACCGCGCTGGGATCTGCTGCGCCGGGATCGGGACACCCGCTATCCCATCGATCTGGCGGTAGGTTACTCGGCCTGCCACGCCGCCGAGATGACCGACGCCCACGCCATCGTCTGTCTGACGGGCTCCGGCGCCACGGCACGCACGGTGGCCCGTTTCCGGCCGCTGACGCCGATCCTGGCGCTGACCTCCAGCGACGTGACCCGGCGCCGGCTGAGCCTGGTCTGGGGCGTGAAAGCCATCCCGAGCCGGGACTTTGGCGAGGAGGCCGAGGAGGCGGTGGCCGCCATTGGTCGTCACCTGCTGCAGTACGGCTCGCTGCGGCCCGGGGATCGGCTGGTCCTCACGGCGGGCCTGCCCTTTGGCGCCCGCCGCACCACCAATACGATGCGTATCGAGGCCGTCCCTGAGCCTTGATGGGTTGCTGCTCGTCAGGGCGCGTCCGAATCAGTCGAAGGGATTACGCAGGATGATGGTTTCCTCCCGGTCGCGACCGGTGGAAATCATGTCAATCGGTGCGCCCACGGTTTCCTCGATGCGCTGGATGTAGGCACGCGCATTGGCCGGTAGCGCCTCGAGGCTGCGGATGCCCGCGGTGGAATCCTCCCAGCCCGGAACCTCCTCGTAGACCGCCTCGATGGTTTCGTAGGCATCGGAACCGAATGGTGCAGCGCAGCTCATGCCACCCTCCCGCTGCCGATAGCCGGTGCAGATGCGAATGGTCTCGAGGCCATCGAGCACGTCGAGCTTGGTCAGACACAGGCCCGAGATGCTGTTGATGCGGATGGCCTGCCGCAGCGCCATGGCGTCGAACCAGCCGCAGCGACGCGGGCGTCCCGTGGTGGATCCGAATTCGTTGCCGCGTTCCGCGAGCCGCGCGCCGGTGGCGTCGAACAGTTCCGTGGGAAACGGCCCGGAACCGACCCGGGTGGCGTAGGCCTTCGTGATCCCGAGGATGTAGTCGAGGTAAAGGGGTCCGAAGCCGCTGCCGACGGCGGTGCCACCGGCCGTGGTATTCGATGAGGTCACGAAGGGATACGTGCCGAGATCGATGTCGAGCAGCGCGCCTTGGGCACCCTCGAAGAGAATGTTGCGCCCCGCAATGCGGAAGCCGTGCAGCAGGTCCACCACGTCCGCCACTAGCGGACGGATGTGTTGGGCGTGGCCGAGAACCTCGTCCACCACCTGCTTCGGGTCCAGCGCCGCTTCGCCGTAGTACTTTTCGAGCACGAAGTTCTGATAGTCCATCACCTCTTCGAGCCGGAACGCGAACCGCTCCTCGTCGAACAGGTCACCGACCCGGAGCCCGCGGCGGGCGACCTTGTCCTCGTAGGCGGGACCGATACCACGCCCGGTGGTTCCGATCTTGAGATTGCCGCGCCGGCGCTCCCGGGCCAGATCCAGTGCCACGTGGTACGGCATGATCAGGGGACAGGCAGGCGAGATACGCAGGCGCTCCCTGGCGGGTACGCCTCGCGCTTCGATTTCCGTCAGTTCGTGCATGAACGCGGCCGGAGACAGCACGACCCCGTTGCCGATCAGACACATCACGTTCTCGCGCAGAATCCCGGACGGAATCAGATGCAGCACCGTCTTGGCACCGTCGATCACCAGGGTGTGGCCAGCGTTGTGTCCGCCCTGGAACCGGGCCACAGCGGCCACGTCCCGGGTCAGCAGATCCACCACCTTGCCCTTGCCCTCATCGCCCCATTGGGTTCCGATGACGACCACGCTCTTGCCCATCAGTCAGTCCTCGACGGGCGCTTCGCGCCCTGGTTCATTGCCCAGCGTCGACACCCACGCGGTGCCATCCCATAGCAGTTCAGCCGTCGCCGGCCATCCGTCAGCGCCCTCCGGCAGCACCCGAACGCCCCGCTCGCGCAGCTCGGCGACGCATTGCCACAGGCTGCGGATCTGCGCTTCCGGTAGCCCCTGCAACGTCGGCAGGCGCAGGCTCGTACCCGATGGCGTCACCTCCGGCGCAAGGTCCACCAGCACCTTGAGATCGAGATCGAAACCCGTGGCCGGGCGGCCGCGCCCGAAGGCCCGGCCGATATCGTCGTAGCGGCCGCCACGTGCCAGCGCCTGACCATGATCGGGCGCATAAGCCGAGAACACCGTGCCGGTGTGATAGTTGTAGCCGTGCAGCTCGCTGAGGTCGAATCCGAGCGCGAGCGTCGCACAGCGCTGCCGGGCCAGCTCCGCGGTGGCCTCGAGCTCATCGAGGGCCGCCGTGACGGCTGCCGGCGCCGCAGCGAACGTCTTCCGGGCGCGCGTCAGGACCGCTGCGTCACCCAGCAGACTCGGCAGGGTGACGATCATCCCGGCAATGTCCGCCGCCACGTCCTGTTCCTGGAGCAACGCCCGAATGTCCGCTGCCGCCTTGCGCTGCACCGCATCGAACAAGGTGGCCTGAGCCGCGGGCGGCAGACCGGCGGCATCCGCCAATGCACGATAGATGGCCACGTGGCCCAACTCGATGTGCAACGTGCCCAGCCCGGCGACTGCCAGCGTGTCCGCCATCAGTGCCAGCACCTCAGCGTCGCCCTCGGGTCCGGGTACCCCGTAGAGCTCGGCACCGACCTTCACCGGCGAGCGGGAGCCGAACAGTCCCTGCCCTCTCGTCCGCAGCACCGTACCTGCGTAGCACAGTCGGGTGGGTCCCTCGCTGCGCAGGGAGTGGGCGTCGATGCGTGCCGCCTGGGACGTGAGATCCGCGCGGATACCCATGAGCCGGCCCGAAACCTGATCCGTGACCTTGAACGTCTGCAGGTCGAGATCGCCGCCGACACCCACCAGCAGCGAGTCGAGGAATTCCAGCAGCGGCGGGAACACCAGCTCGAACCCCCACAGGTCGAAGCGCTGCAGGATGCGCTGGCGCAGGGCCTCGATCTGACGGGCCCTGGGCGGCAGGATCTCCTCCACGCCGTCGGGTAGCAGCCAGCGGCCGCCCTGATCGAGTCTGTCGATGGTCACCGCCGCGTGTTCCCCGTACCCATCCCGCAGCCGAGCCGGCCGCGCCTGCATGAGGCGCGGCGCGACGCATGAGGCCGTCAGCGAATCAGATAAAGCAGACCGGCGCCGAGCAGCATGGCGCCGAAACCGAACATCCGGAGCGTGCGGTCATCGAGCTCCAGCAGCTGCCGGACGCCCGATTTCCAGCCCCTCGGTGACAGGAACGGCAATATGCCTTCGATCACCAGCACCAGACACAGAGCCGTTCCAAGATCTCGCCACATTCACTCGTACCGTGTTGGCACCGCGAAGATCAACCGCCTCCGCGGGCATTGAGGCCGCCATTGCTATTCGAATTGAGGTACTTGAAGAAGTCGCTGCCAGGATCGATGACGAGCATGTCATCCTTGCTGGAGAACACCCTCCGATAGGCATTCAGGCTGCGCGTGAACTCGTAGAACTCCGGGTCGGCATTGAAGGCGGCCGCGTAGATGGCTGCGGCCCTCGCGTCACCGTCACCGCGAATCTGCTCCGAGCGGCGCTCGGCCTGGGCCCGGATCACCACCGCCTGCCGTTCGGCATCGGCGCGGATCCCCTGGGACAGCTCGCGACCCCGGGCGCGATGCTCGCGTGCAAGCACCTCACGCTCCGCACTCATGCGCTGATACACCGAGTCACTGACTTCCGTCGGCAGGTCGATGCGCTTGATCCGGACGTCACGCACTTCGACACCGAACTCCTCGAGCATGACGGTGTTCAGGCTGTTGGTGAGCTCCGTGATGATGCGGTCCCGCTCGCCGGAGACCACCTCGTACATGTCACGGCGGCTGATCTGGTTGCGCAGACCGGTCTGGGCACGCTCTTCGAGCCGCAGGCGGGCGTTGATCTCGTCACCCGCGGTGGCCCGGTAGTAGCGGCCCACGTCATCCACCCGCCACTTGACGAAGGAATCGACGTTGAGCGGTTTCTTCTCCAGGGTAAAGAATCTCTGGGTATCGAGATCGAGCGTCAGCAGTCGACCATCGAACTTCTTCACCTCATCGGCGAACGGGATCTTGAAATGCAATCCCGGTCGGATGTCGACTTTCTCCATGGCGCCGAAGCGCAGCTTCACGGCCCGCTCGGTCTCCTTGACCACGAAGATGGAATCGGAGATCAGGAACAGGGCGATGACCGTGATGACGATCAGGACCAGATTTCGAGTAGACATCAGCGAGGCCTCCTGGCTGTGGAGGAACGACCTTCGAGCTCCCTGACCACGGCGTCCGCAAGCTCGCGGATGCTGTCACGATCGAAGGAATTCGCGCGGGAGTTCGAATTGCCCGAAGCAGCAGCGCCACCGCCCCGACGCAATTGATCGAGGGGGAGATAGAGCATGTTATTGCCACCCTCCACGTCCATGAGGATCTTGGTCGAGTTCCCAAGGACATCCTCGATGGCGTCGATGTAGAGGCGTTTGCGGGTCACGACTTGCGCGCTCTGGTACTCGGTGAGCAGTGCGGTGAAACGCTGCGACTCACCTTCGGACCGGGCCACGACCTGATCCCGATAGGCGTTGGCCTGCTCGATGATGCGCTGCGCATCACCACGCGCTTCGGGAATGATCTGCTCGGCGTAGGCATTCGCTTCGTTCACGAACCGCACTTCGTCCTCGCGCGCACGCTGGACGTCATCGAAAGCCGACTCCACCTGGGACGGTGGCGCACCACGGTCGAGGTTCACCGTTCGCACCGAAATCCCTGAAGCGTAGGAGTTCAGGTAGGCCTGTAGGCGCTCCTGCACCTGCCCGGCCATCACTTCCCGGCCTTCACCGATGACATCGTCCATGGTCGAACCGCCGACTACGTGACGCAGCGCACTCTCGGTGGCCTGCTGCAGACTGATCTGCGGCTGCCGGACGTTGACCGTGAACGCGACCGGGTCCGCGACCAGGTACTGCACGGTGAGACTGACATCGACGATGTTCTGATCCTCGGTGAGCATCAGCGCCGAGTGGCCTTCCGAGAACACCCGGGTGACGTTCACCGGAGTGACCTCGTCGATGCCCAGCGGCCGCCAGCGCAGGCCAGGCATCGCAACCTGCTCCTGCACCGCACCGAAGCGGAACACGACACCGCGCTCCTGCTCGTCGAGGGTATAGAAGCCCAGAAGGAAGTAGCCGGCGAGGGCAACGCCCACGACTACGGCCACCATGCGCGCGCTGAACCCGCCACTGATTCCAGAGCCGCCACCGCCACCGCCCCCACCGAACATTCGGGAAAGCTGGTTCTGCAGTTTGCGCAGTGCCTCGTCCAGATCAGGCGGCCCTTGATCGCCGCCGCCGCGTCCCCCGCCCCAGGGGTCGTCTTTCTTGCCGCCGCCCGGCTCGTTCCACGCCATGAGGGTCTCCGTGAACATCGTGTTTGGAAAATCGGGAGGGCGTCACCCGGTCCGGGACGACGCTCGGGAATCGCTCGAGGGAATCGCTACACGCGATTCCCCTGCATTTTAGGGAGGGCCGTCCTGTGCTGCAAGAAGACCCTGAGCTCTAGCATCCATCGGCGCCAGGTCGAGACCGTCGGCCGCGAGCCGACGCGCCCGCTCCAGGGGCAGGCACAGCGCCAATTCGAGATTACCACATTCATCCGTTACCTCGGCCTCGACCCAGCCTCTGGAATAGAAGCGGGCGCGCAGCCGGCCCTGTTCCGGTCCAAGCACCGCACGCACCCGCACCGCCTCGCCGAGCACGGCGCCAATGGCGTCCGCGGCCAGCTCCAGTCCGGCTCCGGTCAGCGCGCTCACCCGTACCTGCCGTGGTCGACCGGCGTCGTCCCGGGTCACCGCCGGCAGCGGGTCCGCGCTGGCATCGATCTTGTTCATGATCTCCAGCTGCGGCACGTCCAGCGCATCAATTTCCGCCAGCACGGCCTGTACCTCCGCCGCCTTGTCCGCCATCTCCGGGTCCGAGGCATCCAGCACGTGCAGCAGCAGGTCGGCTTCGACCACTTCCTCCAACGTGGCCTTGAACGCGGCCACCAGGTCGTGGGGCAGACGGCGGACGAAACCCACCGTATCGGCGATCACCGCCCGCCCAAACCCGGGGATTTCGACCCGGCGCAGGGTCGGATCCAGGGTGGCGAAAAGCTGATCCGCAGCCAGCACGCCGGCAGAGGCCATGGCATTGAACAGTGTCGATTTCCCGGTGTTGGTATAGCCCACCAGCGCGATCAGCGGCACGTCGTTGCGTTGCCGCGCGCGGCGACTCTGGGCCCGTCGTCTTCGCACCGCCTCCAGGCGCGCGCCGATGGCCTTGATGCGACCACCAATCATCCGCTGGTCGAGTTCCAGCTGGGTCTCACCTGCACCGCGCAGGCCGATACCGCCCTTCTGCCGGTCCAAGTGGCTCCAGCCACGGACCAGGCGCGTCGACATGTGCTCGAGCTGGGCCAGCTCCACCTGCAGCTTGCCCTCATGGGTCCGGGCGCGCTGGGCGAAGATGTCCAGGATCAGTCCGGTGCGTGACAGCACCCGCGCTGACAGCAACTTCTCCAGGTTGCGTTCCTGGGCCGGCGACAGGTCGTGGTCGAAGATCACCAGCTGGGCTTCAGTGGCGAGCACCTGCTCGAGCAGTTCTTCAGCCTTGCCCTTGCCCAGGAAATAACGGGGCGCGGGCCGCTCCCGCCGGGTGCGGATCCAGCCGACGAGCTCAGCACCAGCGGCCCGGGCGAGATCAGCGAACTCGTCCACATCCGCATGCTCCTGTGCATCTGCATCGGAGCCATTGCGGCGCCTGGCTTGCCGGTCCGCGTCGAAGTCGACGTGGACCAGAATGGCGCGTTCACCTGTTGTGGGACGTTCGAACAGCAATCTTTTCGCTCGCTAGGCCCCAGACGGGACCATCAATCCTCGTCCTGAGGCTCTTCTTCGTCCACCGGCTGATTACTCGGCAGACGCACGGCGCGGGACGGCACCACCGTGGAGATCGCATGCTTATAGACCATCTGACTGACCGTATTCTTCAGCAACACGACAAACTGATCGAAGGACTCGATCTGGCCCTGCAGTTTGATGCCGTTCACCAGGTAAACGGATACCGGAATGCGCTCTTTGCGCAACGTGTTGAGAAAAGGGTCTTGTAGCGAGTGCCCCTTTGGCATGAACACATTCTCCTTGGAATAGTCAGGTCGGGATGGCCTCGATGACTCCGCCGGCGTCAGCCCCTTCCCGTACCGAATCCAGTACAGGCGGCATGACCAAGCGCGGAGCCAGCGAGTGAAACGGGTCCTTCGACCCGATTCCGCAAGGTGGGAAGCAGACGAACACCGTACAGCTTCATCGCTCGATTACTATGGGGCCCGAATGATCCGAATTCAAGCTGGCCCCCACCGCAGCGGCAGCGTCGGCCGCCGCGGGCAGCCGCTGCCCCCGAAGTCCCGTCGCCACGAGCTGAGGATGCCGCCGCAGCCAGGTGAGCTGTCGCCGAAGCAGGCCGCGCGTGGCCACCAATGTCTGGCGCCGCATCTCCGCCGCGTCGATCACTCCTGCGAGGTGCGACCAGACCTGACGGTAGCCAACGGCCCGCAGCGCCGGCAGCGTGGGCTCGAGATCACCGCGGTCCTTGAGCCGCCGGACCTCGTCCACGAGTCCGGCTGCGAGCATGCCATCGAAGCGCTGCTCGATGCGTGCATGCGCCACGCTGCGCTCCGCCGGGACCAGGGCGACGTGGGTCAGCGCAAAGTCCTGCTGCACCACGGCAGCGGACGCCGTCGCCTGCCACCACCAGGAGATGGGTCGCCCGGATGCGGCCTGCACTTCCAGCGCCCGCAGCAGACGCTGGCGGTTGTTGGGATGGATGCGAGCCGCCGCGGTCGGATCGTCGCGGCGCAGTTCTGCATGCAGTGCATCCGCACCCTCCTCTGCCAGCCGCGCCTCCAGACGAGCGCGCAACGTCGCATCGGCTGCGGGCATGGTCGCGATGCCCTGCTCGAGCACGTTGAAGTACAACATGGTGCCGCCCACCAGCAGCGGGACCCGACCCGCCTCGCGCGCAGCCGCCATGGCGGCGAGGGCGTCGCGGCGGAAATCCGCCGCAGAATAGGGTTCAGCCGGATCGCGAATGTCCACCAGGGCATGCGGATGACGTGCCAGCACCTCCGGCGCCGGTTTCGCGCTGCCGATGTCGAGACCGCGGTAGACCATCGCGGAATCGACGCTGATCAGCGCCACCGGCAGCCGCTCGGCCAGCGCCAACGCCAGTTCCGTCTTGCCGGTGGCCGTCGGGCCCATCAGCAGCAGCGCCGGCCAACGGCCCGCCGCGTCTGCCCGCGGCACCTCGAAGTGGGCCATCAGCGCCCGCGCAGGAACAGCCGGTCGAGCTCGGCCAGCGTCTGCACTGCCCAGGTGGGGCGGCCGTGATTGCATTGGCCACTGCGCTCGGTGGCCTCCATGTCCCGCAGCAGCGCATTCATCTCTGCCAGGGTGAGCTGGCGATTCGCGCGCACAGAGCCGTGGCAGGCCATGGTCGACAGCAGGGCATCCTCGTGCTCCCGCACCCGGTGACTGCTGCCGAACTCCAGCAGATCGGACAGCACGTCCCGCAGCAGGCCCTCGATGTCCCCGTCCGCCAGGGCCGCCGGCACCTCCCGCACCACCAGCGTCTCGGGCCCGAGACGCTCCAGGACCAACCCGAGGGCAGCCAGCGCGTCGCGCTCGTCCTCGGCGCGCAGTGCCTCCTTCTCGCTCACCGCGACGCTCAACGGGACCAGCAATCGCTGGGTGCGGATACCGTCGGCGTCCCGGGCCGACTTCATGCGCTCATACGTGATGCGCTCATGGGCAGCGTGCATGTCCACCACGACGAGGCCGTCTGCGTTCTGCGCCAGGATGTAGATGCCGTGCAACTGGGCCACCGCATAGCCGAGGGGCGGCACCTCGTCATCCGCGGGTGCCGGCAGCGGCGACGCGGGCGCAGGCTCACGCCCGAGCTCCGCGTAACGGGCGAGGCGCTCGTGCACGGCCGC
>SKUB01000192.1 GCA_007122315.1 Pseudomonadales bacterium
AGGCGCCGCTCCTCGAGGCCGGCGCGGAACGTCGCCTGGGCCGCCGCCAGCGTGCGGTCGTTGCGCAGCGCCAGTTCATAGACGCCTGCAAGCGTGTTTTCCCAGTGCGCTTCCTGCTCCGCAGAGGGCACCGGCAGCGCCTGCACCAGGTCTTCCCGCCAGGGCTCCCCGGCCGTCGCGAATTCGGCCAGCGCGTAGGGGGCGGGGAGAGTGAAGATCAGCGTAAGACCCAGGACACGACGAATGGCAGCACCGGCGGAAACCGGAACTCGATGAGAAGCGGAACTCACGACATGCTCACTCCGTTTGGCGGCGCCAGTCGAAGGCGCGGACCTTGAGGCCCGGAAAGAAACCCGACGTCTTCTACGCGCAGCCTGCTCGGCGGTCAACCTCGACCGGGGCCACGCGCAACCCAGCCCGAACCCTACCCGGCAGACTCCCGGGTGTCATCATCGGCCCGTCGCATACACACCTCGTTCGGTCCCAGGCTGCGGAACATTTGCTTTCGGCATCCACTATACCGGGCGAACGGCTGCCAGAATCGCACCGAGGGCGCCGCGGTTCGCGTCCACCACCGCTCGGGCAGCATCGCTGCGCTGCTGCCAGAGGTCTTCATCCTCGATCACCCGCTCCATTGCCAGCGCCAGGGCGTCGGCATCCGCGACCACCTCCAGTGCGCCGGCGGCAATGAAACGCTCCGCCACGTCGGCAAAGTTGAACAGGTGTGGCCCGCTGAACACCGGCACACCGTGCCAGGCGGGCTCGATGGGATTGTGGCCGCCGTGGCGCACCAGTGAGCCGCCGAGAAACGCCGCATCAGCGAGGCCATAAAGAGTGAGCAACTCACCCATGAGATCGCCGAGCAGCAGCCGACTGCCTGCCGGTACTTCTCCCGCAGACAGCCGCGCTGCCGGCAGCGCACTTCGATCCAGCAGCCGCCACACGTCGTCGAAACGGTCGGCATGGCGGGGCACGATCAGCAATCGCCAGTCCGGGTGCCGTTGCAGCAGCGGCACGAAGCTGCGCAGCACAGCCGCGTCCTCGCCCTCGTGGGTGCTGGCCGCAATCAGCAGCGGGCCGTCGTCAAGGCCGAGGCGCTCCCTGGCCCTGTCCATGCGTGCGGACAGATCGCCCGGCAGCACGGCATCGAACTTCATGTTGCCCGGGCAGGTCACGCGCCCGGGCGGGGCCCCGAGGGCCCGGAAGCGATCCGCACTGGCCTCGTCCTGACAGGCAATGACGTCGAGCCCGGCCAGCATGCGCCGGGTGAGACCACCCACGCGCCGGTAGCCCGCCGCCGAGCGGGGCGACAGGCGCGCATTGACCAACGCGACCCGAACGCCGAAACGGCCGCACTCATGAATGAGATTCGGCCACAGCTCGGTCTCGATCAGCACCAGCAGCCGCGGTCGGGTCCGGCGCAGAAAGGCACGGACGCACCAGGGCAGGTCCCAGGGCAGCCAGCTGAGATGGACGCTGTCGCCAAGCAGGTCCGCCGCACGCTCGCGCCCGGCCGCGGTGGTCACCGTGAGGATGCGCGGGGCACTCGGCGCCAGCGCCTCCACGCCGCGGAGCAGCGGTACCGCAGCCACGGTTTCCCCGACAGAAACCGCGTGCACCCAGATGCCTCCCGATTCGGGCGCCGCCTGCCAACGGCCGAACCGTGCCGCAAGATCGTGCCGGTAACCCGGTTCGCGACGACTGCGCCAGAGCAGGCGCAGCATCACGACCGGCAATGCCAGCAGGTAGAGAGCCGTATAGACGAAGCGCCACATCAGGCCGTCTGCATCCCGCTCATCCGATCCTCGCCGCCTGGCCGCCGTCCACCGGCAGGCAGACACCCGTGATGAAGCGGGCCTCGTCGGAGGCCAGGAACACCGCCGCGTTGGCCACGTCCCACGCATCGCCCATGCGGCCACCGAGCGGCACCATGGCGTCACGCTGACGGATCAGTTCCTCCCGATCCCGGCCGGCGGCCACGTTGCCCTCGATGGCCATCGGGGTGTTCATGAGCCCCGGCATGATGACGTTGGCGCGAATACCGTAGCGGGCGTTCCCCGTGGCCAGGGCATGGGTATACGCATTGAGCGCGGCCTTGGAGGACTTGTAAGCCACCAGGCCCACGGCACACACCGCCGCCACGGAAGAAATATTGGTGATGGCACCGCCGCCCTGTTCGCGCATGACCGGCAAGGCATGCTTGCACACCAGCATCACGCCCTTGAGGTTGGTGGCGAAAATGCGGTCCCAGACGTCCTCGGTCATGCTGGCTGCACCGCGGTCACCGGTGCCGATGCCGACGTTGTTGTGCAGGATGTCGACGCGACCGTAGCGTTCCACGCAGGCATCGATCAGCGCCTTGCAGTCCGCCTCCCGGGTGATGTCCGCTGCCTGGACGCTGCCTTCACCGCCGCGCTCAGCAACCATGGCCAGAGTTTCCTCGGCGGAATCCAACCGGCGGTCCACCAGCAGCACCCGGGCGCCCTCCTCCGCAAACCGAAGTGCCGTAGCCCGGCCGTTGCCGATGGTCGCGCCCGGTGTCTGACCGGCGCCGACCACAATGGCGACCTTGCCCTGAAGGCGTCCCATAGCTGCTCTCCCCCCGCTGTCTGCGCCGCAGTATAGCGACATGCCACGGCTTGGCGGATCATGGACAATCGGGCCCGCGAATCCCAGACCACCCTCGGAGCCGAGCGTGCAGCGTGTCAACCGGAATCCGGTCCTCGAAGCCGATGTACTCATTCTCGGCGGTGGCATCGCTGGCCTGTGGCTGCTGCAGCGGCTGTTGCATGCGGGCTACGCCGCGGTGTTGGTGGAGCAGGACAGGCTCGGCGGCGGCCAGACCGGCGCCGCCCAGGGCATCATCCATGGCGGCGTGAAGTACGCTCTGGACGGACAGCTGACGGACGCGTCTGAAGCCATCGCCGACATGCCGCGCCGCTGGCGGGCCTGCCTCGAGGGCCAAGGGGAAGTGGACCTGCGCCGCGTGCAGGTCCTGGCCGAAGGGTTTCACCTGTGGTCCGTCGAGCAGCCCGGCGGCGCACTCGGACAGCTGCTCGGCAGCCCCGCCCTGCGCGACCGCGTCACCCCGCTGCGCTGCGAGGACCAGCCGCCGTGCTTCCGCCACGAAGCCTTCCACGGCAGCGTCTACCGCCTCGACGAGGTCGTCCTCGATCCGGCTTCCCTTGTGGCCACCCTGGCCGCTCCCCACGCGCCGCACATCATCCGCGTCAATAATGTCGCCGGAAGTCTGCGCCATGACGGCGGTGATTTCAGGCTGCCCACCGGCGGCCCCACGCTGCAGGCACGGCAGATCATTCTCGCTGCAGGTGCAGGCAACGCGGAGCTTCTTGCTGCCCTCGGCCGGACCGAGCCGGACATGCAGCGGCGTCCGCTGCAGCAGGTGGCCGTGGAACTTCGCCACCCCCATGCCGTGAACGGCCATTGCGTGACGGCGTCGTCGATCCACGGCCCGGTGCTGACCGTGACGTCCCACCCGCTCGGGCAGGACCACTGGCTGCTCTACCTCGGCGGACAGCTGGCCGAGACCGGCAGCGGCCACTCCAGCGCGGTCCAGATCGAAGCGGCGCAGGCGCTCATCACAGAGGTGCTGCCCTGGCTGCTACCGCACCTGACAGCTTGGCGCAGCCTGCGCATCGACCGGGCCGAGCCCGCCGCCGCGGACGCGTCCCGGCCCGCGAAAGCCTTCGTCCACGCCGCGGCGGGCGTCATCACGGTGTGGCCGACGAAACTGGCGCTGGTACCGGACCTGGCCGATCAGGTGCTGCCTCTGCTCAGCCCACCGCAGGCCCCCGGCCGCCGGCGCAGCGACAGGCTCGTCGCGCAGCTGTCAGACCTGCCGCGGCCGCAGACGACACGCGGACTGGCGGAGTATCTCGGATGACGGGGATGCTGCCCAAGCGGGTGCTCGGGCGCACGGGGCTCTCCGTCTCTGTCCTCGGTCTCGGCACGGTCAAGTTCGGGCGCAACACCGACGTAAAGTATCCCCGACCCTACGCGCTGCCGGATGACGGCAGCGCCGGGCGCCTCCTCGACGAGGCCGCCGCGCTTGGCATCAACCTGCTCGATACGGCACCGGCCTACGGCAGCGCAGAAGCGCGCCTCGGTCGCCTCCTCCGCGAACGACGCGACCACTGGGTGCTGTGCAGCAAGACCGGCGAGACCCACAGCGACGCCGGCTCCAGCTTCGACTTCTCACCGGAACACACCCGCTTCAGCGTCGAGCGCAGCCTCAAGCGCCTGGGCACCGACCGCATCGACTGCCTGCTGGTGCATTCCGACGGCGACGACCTTGCCATCCTCCGCAGGCACGGAACCCTCGAAGCGCTGGCCGAGCTCAAACGGGAGGGCAAGATTCTGAGCTACGGCATGTCCACCAAAACCGTCGCAGGAGGACTCGTGGCGGTCGCCGAATGCGACGTGGTCATGGTGACCTTGAACGTGGACGACGTAGAGAACCTCACCGTCATCGCGGCCGCCCGCCGCCGCGGCTGCGGTGTGCTGGTGAAGAAACCGCTCTCGAGCGGCCGGGTGTCGCCGGCGAGCGTCGAAGAACGCCTGCGCTGGGCGGCCACCCGCCTCGGGGTCAGTGCCGTGATCGTCGGGACCCTGTCGCACGAGCACCTGACTCAGAATGCGCAGGCGCTGGCGTCACTCACTACCTGAGCGGCGCGCCCGCTCGACGATGGCGCTGCTGGACAGGTTCTCGAAACGATCGAGCACGCGCACCTCGCCACCCTGACTGCGAACGATGTCGGCACCGACGACTTCGTCGATACCGTAGTCACCGCCCTTGACCATCACATCCGGCGCCAGCGCCTGCAGCAGTGATTCCGGCGTGTCTTCGGCGAACGTCACCACCCAATCCACCGCCGCCAGCCCGGCAAGCACCCGGGCCCGCTGGGTGGCCGGATTGAGCGGACGACCCGGCCCCTTCAGGCGGCGTACCGAGTCATCGTCGTTGATCGCCACCACCAGGCGGTCACCGAGCGCGCGCGCCTGTTCCAGGTACCCGACGTGGCCGGCATGCAGAAGATCGAAGCAGCCGTTGGTGAACACGATCCGCTCACCCCGCGCCCGGGCGGCTGCCAGCAATTCGCCGAGCCGCTCGCGGCTGACACTGCCGCGATCACGCTCGAAACCATCCGCGCCGGCCGCCGCCCACGCGGAGGCGAGCTCCGCCGCGCCCACCGCGGTGGTACCGGCGTGGCGTACGGCCAGGCTCGCGGCCAGATTCGACAGCCGCGCTGCATCCGGCAGCGAAGCACCCGCCGCCCGGGACGCCGCCAAGACCGCCATCACCGTGTCGCCGGCGCCGGTGACGTCGAACACATCCACTGCCCGTCCTGGCAGATGCAGGGGCTCACCGGTCCGGGCGAGCAGCGTCATCCCGGCCTCGCCGCGGGTGAGCAGCATGTGGTCGATGCCGTGCTCGGACAGCAGGTCCTGGGCGCGGGAGCGCAGCGCTTCTTCCCCGGACCAGACCCCCACTGCCAGTTCGAGCTCGCGCAGGTTGGGCTTGATCAGCGCAGCCGAACGCCAACGGCCGAAAGGTGGCGCCTTCGGATCCACCATGACCGGCACACCCGCCTCCCGTGCTGCCGCCAGCAAGTTGTCCGGCGCGTCGAGGACACCCTTGCCGTAGTCCGAAAGCACCACGACATCGTGGTCCCCTGCTGCCGCAGCCATGAGCGCATCGAGTTCCGCGCGTGCCTGTTCGGCTGCCGGAGCGGGCCACGGCCGTTCGAAGTCCAGACGCAGCAGCTGCTGCTTCCGGCTCGTCACTCTGAGCTTGGTCACCGTGGCGCCGCCCTCGATTCGCTGCACGCGACAGTCGACCCCGGCACCGGCCAGCAACTCCAGCAGCAGATCACCCTCCCGATCGGCTCCAACCCACCCCAACAGCGTGCATGAGGCGCCTAGCGCCCTCAGGTTCATCGCCACATTGGCCGCACCTCCGGCCCGCAGCGTCTCGTTCACCACCTGGACCACAGGCACCGGTGCTTCCGGCGACAGCCGCGCAGCCGGCCCGTCCCAGTAGCGATCGAGCATGACATCGCCGCAGACCAGAATCCGGGCCCGATGAAATTCAGGCAGGCTTGCAGACATGAACACGGCCACGTTCGCGCAGAGTGGATTCGATGCTAGCCCGGATCCAGCAGCGAATCACGATGGCGCTACACTGCCGGTCATGAGCTCGCATCGTCGCCGCCGACCCACCCATCCGGGCCATCCCCGCTTCTGGGGCACATGGTGTGCGCTCACGCTGCTGCGGGCGATCGCCGCCCTGCCCGAGGCCTGGCACCCTGCCCTGGGTCGAACGCTGGGCCGCGTGGCCAGGCACACCCTCAGACGCCGCCGCAGCATCGTCCGGACCAACCTGGAACTGTGCTTCCCGGAACTCGGACCCGAATCGCGCCTGCAGCTCGAACGGCGCCACTTCGAGGCGGCGGGCCTGTCTCTGCTGGAGACTGCGCGGGCCTGGTTTCACGACCTCGGCCCGCTGGACGCGCGCCTCCAAGTGGAGGGCGGCGAGCACCTCGATGCGGCGCTGGCCACCGGCAACGGCGTCCTGCTGGCCGGCGCTCACTTCCTCACGCTGGAGATCGTCTGCGCCCTGGTGGCACGACGCTGGCCCCTGGATGCGGTCTACAGACCCCAACGCAATCCGGCGCTGGAACGCATCCAGCTCCGCGGGCGCCACCACTACGATGCGGTCATCGACCATCGCGACCTGCGCCAGCTCATGCGCCGACTGCGCGCAGGCCACGCGGTGTGGTTCGCCGCGGACCAGGACCACGGCGCCCGCCGCTCCGAGTTCGTGCCGTTCTTCGGCATCGCCGCTGCCACGCTGACCTCCACCTCCCGGTTGGCGAAGCTGACCGGTGCGCGGGTGCTGCTGATGCAGCACTGGCGCAATGCCGACGATCACAGCTGGACCGTTCGCTTCCGGCCGCTGCCGGAACCCTTTCCAGGTGCAGACCCCCGGTCCGACGCAGCAGTGCTGAACGCCAGCCTCGAACGCGCCGTCGCCGAGCATCCGGAGCAGTATCTGTGGCTGCATCGACGCTTCAAGACGCGACCCGCCGGCGAACCGGCACGTTACAGCTGAGCGCCTGCCCTCGGTTTACAAGCGTCCGTCAAGGAGGCTCAATGCGGGACATTTCGTCGCGCCGACCCCGGCTGCCTTCATGAGGAGACCCTGTCCATGCTGTCTTACGCCGGCAAGAAGATCGTCATTACCGGAGCGTATTCGGGTATCGGCGCCGCCCTGCTGACCCTGCTGCGTGACCTCGGCGCCGAGGACATTACGGTGCTCGACCTCAAGGAACCGGAGCAGCCTGTGAGCCGCTTCATCGAGACCGACATGGGCAATCCGGTGGCCATCGACAATGCGGCTGCGGCCATCGGCGAGGGCGTGGACGTCCTGTTCAACAATGCGGGCATCGCCGCCACGCGGCCCGCTGAGCAGGTGATGCGGGTCAACCTCCTGGGCCTGACGCGGCTCACCGAGCGCTTGCTCCCCACCATGAACAGCGGAGGTGCCGTGGTGAACACCGCCTCCACCGCCGGCAATCAGTGGCCGGACAACCTCACGGCGATCATGGAATTGCTGGGCATCAGCAGCTGGGACGAAGCCGTGGCGTGGGTGCACGACCATGCCGAGGTCGTCGCTGACGGCTACTTCTTCTCCAAGCAGGCGGTGCAGGTCTACACCATGCTCGCGAGCCGCCCGGCGATTCGGCGCGGCGTACGCGTGAACAGCATCTGCCCGTCACCGGTGGACACCCCCCTGTTGCCCGAATTCCGGCAGACCATGTCCGATGCCATCATCGACTGGGCCATCGCCGAGGGCGCCGGCCGGGTGGCCACCGCTGACGACATGGCGCGGGCACTGATCTTCCTCGGCTCGGACCTCGCCAGCTACGTCAACGGCGTCAACCTCCTGGTGGATGGCGGCTTCACTGCCGCCATGGCCACGGGGCAGGCCCAGCTTCCGGCGCAGGCTGCGTCTTGACCGACGACCCCCACCCGCTTCGGCGCCGCCCGGACGACGCCGGCCCCACTGCCGGCTGGTTCTGCGTCTACCGCTCCGCGAGGCGCAACCAGGCGGCGGACGCGGCGTTCATGCTCACCGCGGTGGGCATCGACAACTTCATGGACCAGGGCGAGGGCTTCCAGTGGCAGCTGTGGGTTCCGGTGGAACAGGCCCGGGCGGCCAGCCGCGAGCTCGAGCTCTACGCGCGGGACCATGCCCGCGCTGCTGACACTGAAGCGCCCCTTCCGGAAATCGACAACGGTATCCGCGGCGTCCTGGGCTACCTGGCAGTGATCTGGATGATCCCGGTTCTGGAAGGCTATGGTCTCCTGGGTCAGGACACCCTGACGGCAGGTCGCATGAACGCCGGGGCGGTCGCAGACGGGGAATGGTGGCGCACGGTCACGGCACTGACGCTGCATGGCGACTTCGGCCACATCCTCGGCAACTCCGTGTTCGGCGTCGTGATCGGACTCATGGTGGGCCGCAACATCGGTTCCGGGCTGGGCTGGCTGCTGGTGCTGGCCAGCGGGGCGCTCGGGAACGCCTGCAACGCCTGGATTCAGGGCGACGCCTTCACGTCCGTCGGTGCGTCCACGGCCACCTTCGGAGCACTCGGCATGGTGGGTGCGTTCATGTGGCAGCGGGCCGGCCACCGGGCCTTCGGGCTGCGCCGCAGTCTCGCCCCCCTGTTCGCAGCCTTCGCCCTGCTGGCATTCACGGGGGTCGGCGGCGAGAACACGGACGTGGTCGGTCACTTCACCGGCTTCGGTGCCGGGGTCCTGATCGGTCTGGCCGCGGCCGCGTTTGCTCCGGACGCACTTGGTCCGAGGCGGCAACTCTGGTGCGGCCTCGCCGCCCTCGCTTGTATTGCCGGCGCGTGGGGCGCAGTGATTCTTTCGCTCGGCTGATCAGTCCGCATCGTTGCTCTTTCGTCGCGCCGCCAGGCGTTGCGCCAATCAGCGCCCGCCGACCAGGAACACCGCCAGCAGCAGCCGTTGAGGGGTCACATTGACCGATGGGGTCGATGGCCATGCGGTGGGGAAGTGCTGAAGATCACTGCCTTGTCAGCTCTTCGCTCAGCGCCCACAGCCGCTCTCGCGCCTCCCGGTCCAGGGCCTGCTCGTTCGGTTCCGCGCGCTGACTCCGATTGAAATACGCGCCGCTCTCGAGGTCGCGCTCGGTGATCAGGCGCATGAGATTGTCCGCGCCCTCCTCGATGGTCGACTGTGGTTCGATTCCCGCCTGCAGAACCATCCGCGTCGGCATGAACGTCTCAGGGTGCAGGCTGTACGTGGTGATGTTGCTGCCTTCGAGCCGCTCGGCCAGCGCCTTCGTGAACGTGATCTGCGCCAGCTTGCTCTGCCCATACGCCCGCCAGGACTCATAGTCCTGCTCGATCTGCGGGTCATCGAAATCGATGGGGTGCTGCGCGCCGGACGCAACGTTGATGATTCGCGCCGGTGCGCCAGCCCTGAGCAATGGCATCAGCTTTTCGGTGAGCAGAAAGTGCGACAGGTAGTTCACCTGAAACGTCAGCTCGTAACCATCGCCGCTCTCGCGGCGTTCCGGCGGGCCACCGATGCCGGCGTTGTTGACCAGCAGATCGAGCTGCTCGTAATGCTGGAGCACCGTGGCGGCAAGTTCGCGGACATTGTCGAGGTCGATGAAATCGGCGCGGATGAAGCGCGCGCTGCCGCCGCGTTGCTCGATCTCGCGCGCTACCTCCTCCCCGCGCACCTGATCGCGGCCGTGCACGATCACGTGCGCTCCCGCTTCACCGAGCCGCAGGGCGACTTCGCGGCCGAGGCCGGATGTGGAGCCGGTGACCAAGGCCGTGAGCGCTCGGCCTTCGGGGGCTACTGGCGTTGCGAATGCGGATTCGGCGGTGGCTGTGAGTGCGCAAACGGCCATGGTGGCCGCGAGTGCCAGCGCGGTGAGGTGTAGCCGCGACATGGGAGGCTCCTGGTCGGTTTTCGCAGCAGGCCATGATCCAGGATTTCGAGCGTCGGGGCGACTGAGGCCGGCTGTCGACATAAGCCCCGTTGCTGAGTCAGCAACGAGGCACAGCACGCACGGCCCCCGTTCTGGCGGCGCCCCCTTGCCTAGGTCGCCGGCGCGTGGGGCGCAGTGAGTCTTTCGCTCCGCTGATCAGCCCGCATCGTTGCCCTTTCGCCGCGCCACCAGCCGCTGCGCCAACCAGCGCCCACCCACCAGGAACACCGCCAGCAGCAGCAGCGGCAGCAGCGTCATCGCATCCACACCCGCGGCCTCGTCGTCGCCCGCTTCGAGCAGGGCATGGATCGCGCTCACATACAGCGCCCATTTCACGGTCAGGCCCACCGTCGCCGCCAGGAGGAAGCCCGGCAGAGGCAAGGCGAGGACGCCGCCGGCGTAGTTGATCACCGAGTGCGGAAAGCCCGGCAGGATGCGCAGGGCGCACTGGGTGAAGGGATCCGCATTCCGCGCCAGAAGCGCGTAGGCCGGATGCCCGTCCACGCGGCTGAGGGCCGCGCCGCCGAGCCAGCGCGCCACCAGCCACGCCGCCAGGGCGCCGCCTACGCTACCCACCACCAGGAGCGCTACGGCCAGCAGAAAGCTGAGGAAGGGCGCCACCACCCAGAGCAGCATGCTGCCCGGCAACGCGAAGGCAAACAGAGCGATCTGCAGCAGCACCACGCCGATCAGCGTCACGGGATGCGCGGTGAACCACTCACCCCAGGCGAACAACTGATCTCGATCCACCGGATCAGCCAGGATCACCCACAGGCCCAGACCGAGGATGACGAGCAACGTGATGCCCCTGGGACTGACGACTGCACGCAGGCGCGGATTCATGACCCAGCCTCCTGCTCGTTCGCAGCAACGCTCGCGCGGTGCCTGGCGCAGACCCGCGGACCGCTGCTTCCCGCGCCTTCGAGTCGCGCCTGCAAGGCGCGAACGGTGGCAGGCTCCGTGCTCCAGTTCCGCAGCAGCCGGGCCCGGTCGCGCTCGAAGGCCCGCGCGCGGCGAAAGAACCACGGTCGATGCACCGCATGCAGATCGATCAGGACCGGCAGGCCGTCCTCGCCCACCAGGACGTTGCTGGCCTTGAGATCGCCGTGGGCAAGACCACAGCGCTGCAGGCGCAACAGGACGTCGGCGAGCGCATCGAGCAATTGCATGTGGCACTCCGGTTCTGGCCGCCGCGCGGCCAGGGCGGATACGGCGTCCACGCCAGGGACATGGCGGCTGATGAGCCAGCTCGCAGCGTACAGGGGACCGTGCCGACGCTCGATCCAGCCAAGCGGCTCGGCGCAGGCGATGCCGGCGGCCTGCAGCCGGTGCGACGCTGACCAGGCGCGACGGGCCCGGCTGGGGCGCAGCATGCGCCGCCAGCGGCGCCATTGATCGGGGTGGCGCTCACGTTTGATCACCACCACTTCGTCGTCGATGCAGATGCGGACCACCCATGACGAGGCGTCGTCCTTCAGCGTCGTTCCAGCAATCATTAACCCATCCGGATCACGCAGCGCTCCGGATTCCCATGCGGGCAGCAACACTTCGTGCAGCTGGGCCTGTTGGCCCGGTGCGGTCAGCAGCCGGGGCGTCACCGTTCAGGGCCCTTGCGTTCGGCGCGCCGCTGCAGACGTCGGCTGCGGCGGCGCACCGCGGCCCAGAACCCATCTTCGGTCGCAAGGACCTCGCGCAGGGGTCGGCCTCGATAGGCAGCCAGAAACCGCAGCCGGTCATGCCGCGTAAGGAGCGCGGTTCCCGCCGCAAAGTCCAGGCTGCCGAGATCCTTCACCAGCCAGCGCCGACGGACACTGGGCTCGACACCCGCTCGATGCAGATCGATGAGATGCAGGCCGTCCGGCAGGTCACTGACAAGGAAGTGCACCAGATACAGATCCCGATGGTGGATGCCCGCCGTGTGCATGCGTCGCACCAGCTCGGCGACACGCCGGATCACACGCCGCTTCAGCACCGGATCCCGCTCGTCCCCCGCCAACCATGCCCGCGCAACATCATCGAGGGTGCGATCGGCGGCAATGGGGCGCGTGACGATGAAGGATTGGCGTCGG
>SKUB01000084.1 GCA_007122315.1 Pseudomonadales bacterium
CCTCCAGGTATGACGTCAGGGCTTTTTCGGTCGGGTCAGTTGATGGCCATGCTCAGCGCCACATGGGCACTGACAGTCACTTCGCCGGGTTCCACCGGCACGCTGGCGAACTCTGCACGCATGTCCATGCTGGCGGCGCGCAGCATGGGTGGGGGCTGGGTGGAGGCGCCGTCGAGCCGCAGCTCGAGAATGCGTCCGCGGCGCACCCCGGCCGCATCGGCGAGGGTCGTTGCTTCCGCCAGGGCACGCTCGGTGGCGATGCGGATCGCGTCGGCACGGGCCGACGCATCGTCCTCGAGGCTGAAGTGCACCCCGTCCACATCCGTCGCGCCGGCGCGTACTGCGGTTGCCAACAGGGTTCCGACGCCGGCCAGATCCGCCGTCACCACCTCGATCTGGTTGCGGGCCTGGTAGCCGATGATCTGCGGGCGCCAGTTCTCGTCCGCATTGCGGGGCCGCGGCGTCCAGACCGGATGCAGCCGTACGCCCTGGGTTCTGATCTGCTCGGTCGCGATCCCCGATTCGCGCAGCGCGGTGAGCATGCGCTCCGTGCGCTCGGCGTTGGCTGCCATGACGGCCTCGGATTCCTCACCCTCGTTCACCACCGCCGCGCTGAACCTGGCCCGGTCCGGCGCCGTGCGCACTTCGGCATGCCCGTTCACGCTGAGCGTCGGCTGCTTGTCTGACGTCGTGGTGGTCGGACCACTGCACGCCGCAAGCAACAGCACCATCATGGCAAGCACACTGAAACGCATCATGATCCACCCCTCCAACGCGGCGCCCGAGTGCCCGCTACCCCATAAGACCACCGGCCCCGCCAAAAGTCCCCAATGCTGCCCCGAGCGCGCCGCAAATCGCCACGCCCGCTTTGCGGACGTGCGCTCCCACTGCGTTGTGCCGGGGTCTCGCGTTATGCCTGTGGGAGCAAACGTCGGCCGCAGGCCGGCGTCGCGACCGCCGACGGATCCAGATTCAAGCGTCAGGCCCGAAAGCTCGGTCCGTCCGCGCTGCGCGCGGCCAGGACGCTCCCACAGGAGCCACTCGAACGAAGGCTGTGGGAGACGGCAGGCGCCGCAGGCGACGCCGCGATCGCCGACTGCCGTTGGGGTTGGGCGTGACGTCAGGCCCGGCGGCGCCCGCTCGGGCGCCCGCCGCCGGAACGGCCACCGCCGCTACGGCCGCTGTCCCGACGTCGCGGCCGGTCATCCGACGGCACCCGCGACTCCTTCGGCGCCACCAGCAGTTCCTCCCCCGGCTGCGTGCAGTCGATCTTGCTGCCGAGCAGCGCCTCGATCTCCGGCAGCAGGAACGCATCGCTCTCCCCGAGCAAGCTGATGGAGATCCCCTTCGCCCCGGCCCGCCCGGTGCGCCCGATGCGATGCACGTAATCCTCCGGATCCTCCGGCAGGTCGTAATTGATGACGTGACTGATGCCTTCCACATGCAGGCCGCGCCCGGCCACGTCCGTGGCCGCGAGCACCCGGATCTTGCCTTCCCTGAACTTCTCCAGAGTGGAAATCCGTTTGCTCTGCGGGATTTCGCCGGAAAGCATGTCACAGGGCACGTCCAGCGCCTTCAGACGCTCATAAATCCGCCGCGTGCTGTCACGCCGATTCGCGAACACGAGCACCCGATCCAGCTCCAGCGTGGTGATCAGGTTGTAGAGCAGGGCGAACTTGCTGCGCGCCGAGACCATGTAGATGCGCTGCTCGACGCTGTCCACGGCCACGCTCTCAGGCTCGATCACCACGTGTTCCGGCTCCATCGTCCACTGCTCAGCCAGCCTGTGCACCTCATCGTTGAACGTGGCGCTGAACAGCAGGGTCTGCCGCCGCCGCTTGGGCGGAGTCTGGCGGATGATGCGGCGCACGTCGGGAATGAAGCCCATGGACAGCATACGGTCCGCTTCATCGAGGACCAGCTGCTCGACGTTGCGCAGATTCAGCTTGCCGCGGGTGAGGAAGTCGATCAGCCGTCCCGGCGTCGCCACCAGGATGTCCACCCGCTCGTTCTCCAGCACGTTCCGCTGCCGTTCGAAGTCCATGCCGCCCACCACGCTCAGCACTTTCAGACCACTGTGGCGGGTCAGGTCTTCGGCATCCTGCGCGATCTGCAGTACCAGCTCTCGCGTCGGTGCCAGCACCAGTGCCCTCGGCGTCCCGTTGGGAGGCGCTTCCGGCAGCGGGAATTCCAGCTGATGGCTGATCAGCGTGATCAGAAACGCGGCGGTCTTGCCGGTGCCGGTCTGAGCCTGCCCGGTCACGTCGTAGTTCGACAGCGAGTGGGGCAGGGTCTCCGCCTGGATCGGCGTGCAGTGGGTGTAGCCGAGTTCGACGATGGCCTGCATCAGCTGCGGCGGCAGGCCGAACTCCTCGAATGCCACCTGGGTGACGGCGCCGATCTCGGGCGCGGAAGCGGGCGTCGAATCGTCGTCGACCCCCTGTGTGTCGTCGCTGCTCATCAGCGGTTCTCCTGGAGGCCGGCCCGCGCACTCGCGAGACGAACACAGTTGATGAAGACCTCCATGGCCCGGCGCACGTCTGCCAGTGGCGGAAAGGTGGGAGCAAGGCGGATGTTGCGGTCTTCCGGGTCGCGGCCGTAGGGGAAGGTGGCGCCGGCCGGTGTCAGCTTCACGCCGGCATCGGCGGCCAGGCGGATCACCTCGCGGGCCAGACCCGGCAGGGTATCCACGGAGACGAAGTAGCCGCCGCGGGGTTGGGTCCAGGTGGCGAAGCCGGTTCCCGCGAGCCCCTCCTCGAGGGCCTCCTGCACCGCTTCGAACTTCGGTCGGATGATCGCGGCATGCCGCCGCATGTGACTCGTCAGGGCATCCACGTCCGGGAACAGCTTCGCGTGGCGGAGCTGGTTGACCTTGTCCGGGCCGATCATCAGCGCCCCGAGACGCTGCTCGAACGCGCTGAGTACCGGCGTGCTCGCCGCCATGAACGCGACGCCCGCACCGGCGAACGTCACCTTCGACGTGGAGCCGAACATCACCACCGCGTCCTCCGTTCCCGCCTGCTTGGCGAGGCTGAAGAGCTCCGCAAGCTGAGGCGGATCGGGCTCCAGGTCATGCACGGCATAGGCGTTGTCCCAGAGGATGCGGAAGCCCGGTGCCGCCAGCTTCGGCAGCTCGGCGAAGCGCGCCACGGTGGCCTCGTCGTACACGCATCCGGTGGGATTGGAGTACTTCGGCACGCACCAGATGGCACGAATGCTCGGGTCATCGCGCACGGCCGCTTCCACCGCGTCCATGTCCGGCCCGGTGGCGAGCATGGGC
>SKUB01000095.1 GCA_007122315.1 Pseudomonadales bacterium
CCCGGACCCGGCATGGGTCCTGGAGACGCCGATCGGCGCGTCGCCTATCGCCTCGATGCGGACGTCTGGCAGTTCGAGCTCGGCACCCGGATCCGCATCGATCGCAATCTCACCCTGGACGTCAACGGCGGCTATCTGAAAGTGAATTCCCGCGCCAGCAACCTCGACTACGATGGCCTGCAGATCGTCGCCAGCCTTGGGTACCGCCTCTGACGCGACGCTCGACCCGACGGCGGGGCGAAACCCGAGTGGCATGGGGCAGGTGCAACATCACGAATCGAGACGAGGAGATGAACGCCGACATGGTCAGCCAGCGCATGCAGGAATTCAGCGAGCGGATACGCGCCAATCGCGCCGCCAACCCCAACGGCAACGACGTAGTTGCCAGCCGCGCCAGCATGGAAGCGGAGATGGCCAAGCTGCGGCAGCCCGCCGATGTGCAGCGCGAGGACGTCACCGTCGGCGGACGCCCGGCCCGCTGGTTTCGATCACCCGACAGCCAGCCCGACCGCGTCATGCTTTATCTGCACGGCGGCGCGTATGTCCGCGGTTCCATCAACACCCATGCGGAACTGATGGCACGTCTCAGCCAGACCCTCCGCATCCCGGTTCTGGGACTCGACTACCGGCTGGCGCCAGAACACCCCTATCCAGCCGCGCTCGATGATGCTGTGGCCAGCTATCGCTGGCTGCTGGAGACCGGCCTGAAACCGCAGCGCATCGTCGTGGGCGGTGACTCCGCCGGCGGCGGACTGGCGCTCGCCACCTTGCAGGCGCTGAAGGAGGCAAGCCTGCCCCAGCCGGCGGGCGCGGTTCTGTTCTCTCCGTGGACCGATCTCAGCGGCAGCGGCGACAGCGTCAAGACGCGCGCCAAGGCTGATCCGATGGTGGACCCGGGCTCGCTGGCAGCGATGGCCGCCCACTATCTCGACGGCATGCCAGCCGATACGCCGGGCGCCTCGCCTCTGTTCGGCAACCTGAGCGGCCTCGCACCGCTGCTGATCCAGGTGGGTGATGCGGAGGTGCTGCTCGATGACGCGACCCGCCTCTACCAGCGCGCCCAGGCCGCCGGCGTCGACGCAAGCCTGCGCATCTTCGACGGCGGCTTCCATGTCTTCCAGGCCATACCGGCGCTGCCCGAAGCCGCGGAGGCCCTCGCTGACGTGGCCGAGTTCTGCCAGCGCGTCACGCGCGACTGATCGTGGCACACTGGGCACTCGGGCATTTCATGATCTGGAGCATCCGTCCCATGCACGCCCTATATCGACTCACAGTCCTCGCCGTTCTCGGCTTGCTCGTCACGGCCGCCTACGGCGCGCCACAGGTCGGCGACCGCGCCCCGGACTTCACCCTCCCTGCCAGTGACGGCGAGACCTACTCGCTTGCCGACTTCCATGGCCGCGAAGCGGTCGTCATCGCCTGGTTCCCGCGCGCATTCACCAGCGGCTGCACCATCGAATGCAGATCGCTCGCGGAAAACGGCCACCTGCTGCGGCCCTTCGCCGCCACCTACTTCATGGCCAGCGTCGACCCACTCGAAAAGAACATGGCCTTCGCCGAGTCCGAGGACGCTGACTTCCCGCTGTTGTCGGACGAGGATCAGTCGGTCGCCGAAGCCTACGGAGTCCTCAACGAGAGCGGCGGCTTCGCCCGGCGCTGGACGTTCTACATCGACGCGGACGGCATCATCGTCGCCATCGACAAGAACGTTCGTCCGGCGACATCCGCACAGGACATGGCAGCGAAGCTCGAAGAACTCGGCGTTCCGCGCCGCGACAGCGTGGCGCAACGCCACGACTGAGCGCTTCGCCGCGTACGGGGAGGGGCGCGATGAGCAAGGACGGGGACATCCTATATCGGCCGGCGACACCGGTGGACGGAGCCCACATGTGGACGTTCGTGCAGGAGGCGGGCGTCCTCGAACTCAATCCCTCCTACGCCTACATCCTGCTCTGCCAGCATTTCGGCGACACCTGCGTGGTGGCCGAGCGGGACGGCGAAATGGTCGGCTTCGTCCTCGCCTACATCCCGCCACGGCAACCGGACACCGTGTTCGTCTGGCAGGTGGGCGTGAGCCGGGCCACCCGGGGCAAGGGCGTCGGCATCCGCCTGCTGCGCTACCTGCTGGCGCTGGACGGGTGCCGCAACGTCCGCTACCTGGAAGCCAGCGTCACCCCGTCCAACAAGGCATCCCAGAGCCTGTTCCGGGCCTTCGCCCGCAAATCCAACACCAGCTGCCGCAAGCTGCCGTTCTTCCCTAGCGAGTTCTTCCCGGACGAGCACGAGTCCGAGCACCTCTACCGCATCGGGCCCATTGTGTGGCCGGAGGCCTGAAGTAACACCACACCGCACCCCTGCCCGCGCCCCAAACGACTCGTAAAGATATATTTTTCAATAGCTTAATTTCAAAACGTTCGCCCTGAAGCAGTTACTGCCGGCATGGCGACTGACCGAATCTGTGTCACATTCTCAGCATTTGGGCTTGATTTCCCAAATATGTGGGATTATTTTCCCATTTCTATTGATGGCCCCTGGAGATTTCGCGCCATGACTTCCAGTTTCCTGACCCTGATACGGTCCTTCGCTTTCGCCTGCGGCACGTTGGTGATCGCCGCCGGTTGCGGCGGCGGTGGCTCGACCACCGCCCCGGGGGACGGCACGGGAACGACGCCACCCGACCCCATCCAGGACGGCTCCAACGAAGTGAGCACGATCGGCGTGGTCACAGGCTTCGGCAGCGTGTTCGTCAACGGCGAGCGCTACGAGGTCGTGAGCAGCACGACCGTCAACGTGGAAGGTGACGGCGAGCGACTCGGCGACGACAGCGCGCTGAAGCTCGGCATGAAAGTCCGCATCAACGCCGAAGAAAGCGCGGACGGATCCGGACTCGTGGCCGCGAGCATCGAGCACAGCAGCGACCTGCGTGGTCCGGTGACCCGCATCGTGGTGGATCCTGACGACCCGACCATCGGGACGTTCCGGGTCGCCAACACCCCTGTTCAGGTGGATGCCGAAACCGTCTTCGACAGCAATATCGGCGACAATGACGGCATCCCGGGCATCGACATCCGCGACTTGAGCCTCGACAGCGGACGGATGGTCGTCCGGGTCAGTGGCTTCGCCACGGCGGACGGCTACCTCGCCACCCGTGTGAGCCGTATCAACGTCGGCAGCGACGACGACGAGCTGGAAGTGAAGGGCTTCGTCACCGCCGTGGACACCGAGGCGAACACGGTCACCGTCGCCAACACCGTCTTCCACATCAATGGAACCGAGTTCG
>SKUB01000028.1 GCA_007122315.1 Pseudomonadales bacterium
AGCACAGATTATGCCGGCGCAGGCTGCCAGCCGTCACCGACAGAGCTCATAGACACACATGTTGACCGTGCTGGCCAGATTCAGGGATTCGATGCGACCGCTACCGGGTATGCCGAAGGTCTTCATCCCTGGCCGCTGCAGCAGCGCCGCAGGCAGACCAGCTGCCTCACTCCCGAAGGCCAGGCATGCGGCCTGATGAAAGTCGGCGGACTGCAGCGATGCGCCGCCTGGTTCCAGACAGGCGATCTCCTCATAGCGTTCGGTGAGCGTCTCCATCGACACGTCCGTTTCCAGCGCCACATGAAAGATCGCGCCCATGCTTGCGCGTACCGCTTTGCTGTTGAACGGATCCACGCTGTCCTGACTCAGCAGACACCGGAAGCCGCCGAACCAGGCCAACGTACGCAGGATGGTGCCGAGATTGCCCGGATCCTGGATCCGATGGAGATAAACGCCGCGCTCGTCTGCCGCGCTTGCCGCGAGCACCGCGGTAATGGGAACGCAGGCCACGATGCCTTGCGGTGAGGGGGTATCCGAGATCTGCTTCATCAGCTTGTCGCTGACCACGTGCTTGGGCAGGTCGCTCGGCCAATCCTGGTTTTTCTCGGTGACGTACAGTTCGCTGGCCCGTAGCGCCGGGTTCGCGTGCGTCGCCTTCTGTAACTCCTGCGCGAGATGCTCACCCTCGGCCAGAAAGCAGCCGAACTGCTGCCGGTACTTTTTCTGGTGCAGCTTTTTCAGTTCATTCGTCGTCAGCAAGCCCATCAGCGCGTTCCATCCTGCCGGTCGGCGAGCATGGCCTGCGCCAATGCTTCAGCCACCCTGATGCCATCGACACCCGCGGACAGAATGCCTCCCGCGTAGCCGGCGCCCTCACCGGCGGGATACAGGCCCCGCGTATTCAGGCTCTGCAAAGTGTGGACGTCGCGGGTGATGCGCAAGGGCGAGGACGTGCGGGTTTCGATACCCGTCAGCACCGCATCGTCACGATCGAAGCCGCGGATTTTTTTGCCGAAGGCAGGAAGCGCTTCGCGGATTGCTTCGATCGCATAGGCGGGTAGCGAAGGTGCGAGATCACACAGCTTCACCCCGGGCTGGTAGGAGGGCAGCACCTCGCCGAGCGCCTCGGAGGGCTGACCCTTGATGAAGTCGCCGAGCAACTGTGCGGGAGCGCTGTAGTCTTCTCCTCCGAGCCGGTAGGCCTCGGACTCGAGACGTTCCTGCAGTTCGACACCAGCCAGCGGGCCGCCGGGGAAATCCTGCTCGGGATGGATCCCCACCACGATGCCCGCGTTGGCGTTGCGCTCATTGCGCGAGTACTGGCTCATGCCATTGGTCACCACGCGCCCCGCTTCCGACGTGGCGGCGACGACGGTGCCACCCGGGCACATGCAGAAGCTGTAGACCGCTCGTCCGTTGCGGGCGTGATGGACCAGCTTGTAATCGGCGGCCCCGAGTTGCGGATGACCGGCATACTTCCCCAAGCGCGCCACATCGATCAGCGACTGGGGGTGCTCGATGCGAAAGCCGATGGAGAACGGTTTCGCTTCCAGGTAGACGCCGCGCTCGTGCAGGCGGCGGAACGTGTCGCGAGAACTGTGCCCCAGCGCCAGCACGACGTATCGACTCTCGATCGTCTGGCCGTCATCGAGCACCACACCTGCGATGCGGCCAGCCTCGATCAGAACGTCGGACACCCGGCTCTCGAAGCGCACCTCACCGCCGAGCGCCCTGATTTCCTCGCGCATGGCCGCCACCACGCCGGTCAGGCGGAAGGTGCCGATGTGCGGCTTGCTGACATATAGAATCTCTTCCGGCGCCCCGGCCTTGACGAATTCCTCCATGACTTTACGGCCGTAGAACTTCGGGTCCTTGATCTGGCTGTAGAGCTTGCCGTCGGAAAACAGGCCGGCGCCGCCCTCACCGAACTGCACGTTGGACTCGGGCGTCAGCCGGCGCTTGCGCCACAGCGCCCAGGTGTCTTTGGTGCGCCGACGCACGTCCTTGCCGCGCTCGAGCACGATGGGCCTGAAGCCCATTTGTGCCAGCAGCAGCGCGGCGAACAATCCACAGGGCCCAAAGCCGACGATCACGGGCCGTTCGCCGAGGTCGCCCGGCGCCTGTGCCACCGGATGGTAGGCGGTGTCCGGCGCCGGACGCACATGCACATCGTCGGCAAAGCGCGCGAGCACGGCTGCTTCGTCCCGCAGCGTCAGATCGAGGATGTAGACGAAGGTGATCTCGGCGTGCTTCTTGCGCGCATCGTAGCTGCGCTTGAAGAGCCGATAGTCGAGCAGGTCGGCATCGGCAATGCGCAACCGTTCGACGATGGCCGCACGCAGCGCCTCCGGGGGATGCTCCAGCGGTAGCGACAGTTCAGTGAGACGAATCAAGGCGGGCTCCTGGCCGGTGGCCCCGGCAGAGGATGGGTCAGGTTTCAGTATGGCATGAGCCCGAAACGGCAGCGCGCCAACTGTTTCCTCAGCGCGGCGGAGGGCGCAATCGCAGCGCGCTCATCGAGGATGCCATTGGTCTCCGTTGAATGGTCTCGGGCGCTTCCCACAACCTTCGCGCAATCTGCTCCGCGATGGGAGGATCCACGCCGTCATCACTCCCACCTGCATCCCGCACCATCGGCGTTTCCGCGGAAACGCCCTCACCCATCGCGTAGCCGATCGCCGGCGGCAATCCGATCGCCGTCCCGAGCTGCCGGCCATTCGGATCGTAGAAGCGAAGTCCGCCCGCCAGGTTCTGGCAGCGATAGCCCTCCTCGTGCAGCAAACGATGGTGATACCTGCAAACCAGGCAGCAATTGGCCAGCGACGTCTCACCACCGTCCACCCAGTGCTCGATGTGGTGGGCATCGACATGGTTTTTCTCGGTACAGCCTGGGAAACGGCAACCACCGTCGCGTTGCTCCAGCGCCTTGCGAATATGCCACGGCACGATCCGACTCTGACGACCAACAGAAAGCGGATCACCGGATTCATTCTCGATCATCGCGACCTTGGCCGCATCGCAGCACAGCCGTCGTGCCGTCGCGGCACCAATGACCGGTCCCGGATCGAGACGGGCGTCCGGTCGTGTGCGCGCTGCCAATGAACGATCCAGCGGCTTCTCCTCAGACACCGGACCATCGGCTGCCCGCCGTCCGTCCACCAGCAGATGCAACGTCACCTGCGTGCGCGCAGCCGAAGCCAGCGCCCGCGCCTTCAGCTCCCCCCGATCCTCCACCAGGGAAATCAGCGCATCCGCCCGCCGCTCGACGGCACTGGCGG